>NZ_JBWKPU010000048.1:0-28400 GCF_059418405.1 Pseudomonas sp. GW821-FHT09A09 | reverse complement strand
CCCCTCCCCCCCCCCCCCCCCCCCCCCCCCCCCCCCCCCCCGGCTCCTACAGGGTCAGAAAATCGCTCATTGCGAAATAATTTGTAAATTTATCTTGCGCGCAAAACATTAGCGCTATACATTCGCCTCACCAGTTACTTAGCGCGCAAATATTTAGCGCTAAAAACCAAGATGACGACACCATGCAAACTCTCTATACCGCAGTAGCCACCGCCACCGGCGGCCGTGATGGTCGTGCTGTTTCCAACGACAACATCCTCGACGTAAAACTCTCCACTCCCAAGGAACTGGGCGGTGCCGGCGGCCAGGCGACCAACCCTGAGCAACTGTTCGCTGCTGGCTACTCGGCCTGCTTCATCGGCGCACTGAAGTTCGTCGCCAGCCAGACCAAACGAAAAATCCCCGATGACGCATCGATCACTGCCCACGTTGGCATCGGCCAGATCCCCGGTGGTTTCGGCCTGGACATCGACCTGAACATCAACCTGCCGGGCCTGGCCCAGGAAGACGCGCAAAGCCTGGTCGATGCTGCCCACCAGGTGTGCCCGTACTCCAACGCCACCCGTGGCAACGTCGATGTACGCCTGCACGTGACCGTCTAAATGAACTCGGCCGCCCCTGGAGAAAACAATGAACACAATTGGTAAAGCGCTCACCGGCACCCTGCTCGCCCTGTCCATCACCAGCGCGTTTGCTGCAACCGGTGATGTCGAGCACAACACTCAGGCCTTCCTGGATGTGCTGAACGCAGGTACCGGTAAACCGATGGAGCAACTGACGCCACAGGACGCCCGTGCCGTACTGGCCGGCGCCCAGGCCGGTGTGAAGCTGACGCTGCCACAGGCGGATGTGAGCCAGAAGACCATTCAGGTCGATGGCAAGCCGCTGGGCCTGACCATCGTGCGTCCAGCCGGGGTCAAGGGCACGTTGCCCGTGTTCATGTTCTTCCATGGCGGCGGCTGGGTGCTGGGGGATTACCCGACTCATGAGCGCCTGGTGCGGGACCTGGTCGTGGGTTCGGGGGCGGTGGCGGTATTCGTCAACTACACGCCTTCGCCAGAAGCGCATTACCCGGTGGCGATCAACCAGGCCTACGGCGCCACAAAATGGGTGGCCGAGCACGGCAAAGAGATCAACGTCGATGGCAAGCGCCTGGCGGTCGCGGGCAACAGTGTCGGCGGCAACATGGCGGCGGTGGTCAGCCTGATGGCCAAGGACAAGGGCACGCCAGCGATCCAGTTCCAGTTGCTGCTGTGGCCGGTGACCGACGCCAACTTCGACACCGGGTCCTACAACCAGTATGCCGAAGGGCACTTCCTCACCCGGAACATGATGAAGTGGTTCTGGGACAACTACACCACCGACGCCAAGCAACGCGCCGAGATCTACGCCTCGCCGCTGCGGGCCACCACGGACCAGCTCAAGGGCCTGCCGCCCGCGCTGATCCAGACGGCCGGTGCCGACGTACTGCGTGATGAAGGCGAAGCCTATGCCCGCAAGCTGGACGCAGCCGGTGTGCCGGTAACCGCCGTACGCTACAACGGCATGATCCACGACTACGGTTTGCTCAACGTGGTCAGCCAGGTGCCGGCCGTGCGCTCAGCCCTGCTCCAGGCCTCGGATGAACTCAAGCAGCACCTGAAGTAAACGTGACGCCCACAAAAAAGCCCGACTCAAGGTCGGGCTTTTTTTCGTATCGGCAGGGCCAGAATTACTTCTTGGCGCGACCTTTGTACGAACCACCTTCACGGGTGTCGATTTCGATCAGGTCGTCGATTTCGATGAAGTCGGCAACTTGCAGCTCGGTACCGTTGCTCAGCTTGGCTGGCTTCATGACCTTGCCCGAAGTGTCGCCGCGAGCGGAACCTTCGGTGTAGGCCACTTTACGCACGATGGTGGTCGGCAGTTCTACGGAAACCAGGCGCTCTTCGAAGAAAATAGCTTCGCAAACGTCTTCCATGCCTTCTTCGATGAACGGCAGAACGGCTTCGATATCTTCAGCGTTCAGCTCGTACATGGTGTAGTCGGTGGTGTCCATGAACGTGTAGGTGTCGCCGCTGATGAAGGACAGAGTCGCTTCTTTGCGGTCGAGGATCACGTCGTCCAGTTTGTCGTCGGCGCTGTAAACGATCTCGGTCTTGTAACCGGTCAGCAGGTTCTTCAGCTTGGTCTTCATGATTGCGCTGTTACGACCAGACTTGGTGAACTCAGCTTTCTGAACCAGCCAAGGGTCGTTTTCGAGACGGATCACTGTACCGGGTTTCAGTTCTTTACCAGTTTTCATTGCATATATCCGAAATTTGGATGGGATTTACAAAATTCAAGGTGGCGTATCATATCCAACTTTCATAAAACTGTACCAGCGCCGTCGCAAGATCGGCCTGCAAGCCTTGTTCCAGACACCACGATTGCGCGTGCTGGCTCACCTCCGGCCAGTGTTCCAGCAGCATTTTCCACGGCTGTGCCATATCGCCATCCGTGTTCCAGGCTTGCCAGAGCGCGATCAGTGCAGCCTTGGCGGCCGGGGATAACGCCTCGGTATAGAGCGCCAGGAATGCATCGAGCTTGTCCAGGTGGATGTCTTCGTCCTGCCGATAGATGTGCCACAACAGCGGACGCCCGGCCCACTGGGCGCGCACGAACGAGTCTTCACCGCGCACCGCGTTGAACTCGCAACTCCACAGCAGACGGTCATATTGTTCCTGGCGCACGAACGGCAGCACCTGCACCGTCAGTCCCTCGCGCACGTGGATATCGCCCGCTACCAGTCCCTCAATGCCCAACCAGTGCTGCACATCACCCAGAATTCGCCCTTCCGGAACCAACAGATGAGTGGCGCGCCCGTCCGTCGCCAACACGTCCAGCCAACTGGCTAGCCCTGCATTTTCATAGGCGAACAGCGACATCAAACGCGCGCCCGGCGCACGAAACACACCCAAGGATTGCAGGAATTGCTGCTGAGCGGCGCCATCTTGCTGAAACGCCTGACGCTGCTCCAACAGGCCCGCCTCACGCAACAAACCGCCGGTTCCCACACGAAAACCAGGAAAGAAGAAGTACTTCTGCACGCCCTTGAACTTCACCGATGGCAGGCGATGACACCCCACCACCCAGTCTTCGGCGCTGAGGTAATCCAGGTTCATCCACAACGGCGTGCGTTCGCGTGCGGCCATGACTTCCATATAGTCCGCAGGCAGTTGGCAGGCGAATGCAGCAATGACCACATCGGCGGACGCGGTCCCAAGCCATTCGGCCGGCCAGTGCCGCACTTCGACGCCTTCCTGCCATTGTGCATCCCGCCGCACATCAATTTCCGGGCACATGCGCTCGAAGGCCCGCAGATCATCAACCCACAAGCGCACGTCACAACCGTGCTCCACCACCAATTGCCGGGCCAGGCGCCAGGTCACGCCGATGTCGCCGTAGTTGTCGACGACGCTGCAAAAAATATCCCAGCGGGCTTTCATTCCGGGCTCCAACGATCAAAGGCTCGATTGTCCGCATAAATGCACCGATGCAGAAGGCTTGATCGCGATTATTCTGCACGGTGGCTGTGCGACAATCGCCGCCACGCCGCAAATGCCTGCCAGGAGGCCGTCATGTCTGATCGTCCGTTGTCGCTTTTCAAGCTCAGTGTCGCTATCGCGTTTGGCGTCTGGCTGGGGTTTGTCGCCATCGTGCTGAGCACCTGGCTGGCGTCTCGCTACCTGTTCCCGCAAAGCCTGGCACCGGTAGCCCAGGCGGTGCAGCAATTGGGCAAGCCCGCGGTTGCGCCAGCCGAGCCGCCGAACCGGATGTTCGAGCAGTATCAGCAGAACCTGCAAAAGCAGGAACAACAGCAAGCCCTGGACCAGGCCCGCAGCAATGCGCGTAACCTGTCCAACCCCAAATGCCAGTTCTGGCTGCAACAGGACCAGAACGCCCCCAACGAAAAGACCCGAGCCAATGTCCTGCAATTCTGCGATTGATGACCATGAATAAACACGCCGTCCTCCAGTTGATCCTGGAAAAGCTAAGCGTCGACCTCGATATCGCCCAACGCGCCGCGCAGACCGCCTACGAAACCGCGACCCACGAAGAAAACATCGCGGAAAACAAGTACGACACGCTGGGGTTGGAGGCCTCCTATCTCGCCGCCGGGCAGGCCAAGCGCGTCGAAGAAATCAAGCAGGCACTGACGCTGTGCCAGAACCTGCAACTGCGGGCCTACGATGATCAGCGGGGAATCGAAATGGGCGCACTCGTGGGGCTGGAAGACGAGAATGGCCGCCAGCAATGGCTGTTCCTGGCGCCTGATGCAGCGGGCTTGAAGGTGGACGTGGTGGGGCAACCGGTGACCGTCATCACCCCACGCTCGCCCCTGGGCAAAGGCCTGCTGGGCAAGTTCGAAGGGGATGAGGTCGAGATTCTGGTGGCGGGCGCCCGGCAGTTTTTTGCGATTACCGAGGCCAAATAATGATCCCCCTGTAGGAGCCGGCTTGCCGGCGATGGCGGTGTGACAGGCGATTTATTTGCCAGTCATGCCATCGTCATCGCCGGCAAGCCGGCTCCTACAAAGTGTTATCAGTGGACGGGCAGTTCAACGCCGTCGAACAGCTCTTCCAGCTCTTGCTTGTTGTGGCACTGGATCGCCTTGGCCATGACTTCACGGGTCAGGTGCGGCGCAAACTTCTCGATGAAATCGCACATGAAGCCACGCAAGAACGTGCCACGGCGGAAACCGATCTTGGTCACGCTGGATTCGAACAGTTCGCTGGCATCAAGCACCACCAGGTCTTTGTCGAGGTTGGTGTCGACCGCCATCTTGGCGACGATACCCACGCCCAGACCCAGGCGTACATAGGTCTTGATCACGTCAGCGTCGGCAGCGGTGAACACCACTTTGGGCGTCAGGCCGCGATGGCTGAAGGCTTCGTCGAGCTTGGAGCGGCCGGTGAAACCGAACACGTAGGTCACGATCGGGTATTCAGCCAGGGCTTCCAGGGTCAGCTTCGGCAGCTTGGCCAATGGGTGGCCTTGCGGCACGACCACGCAACGGTTCCAGCGGTAGCACGGCATCATCACCAGGTCGCCGAACAGCTCCAGCGCTTCGGTGGCGATGGCGAAATCCACGGTGCCGTCAGCGGCCATCTCGGCGATCTGCATCGGCGAACCCTGGTGCATGTGCAGCGCAACATCCGGGTACTGCTTGATGAAATCACGGATCACCGGCGGTAACGCATAACGCGCCTGGGTGTGGGTAGTGGCGATGGACAGGGTGCCTTTCTTCTCGTTGGAGAATTCCTGGGCGATCTGCTTGATGCTTTCGACTTTGCGCAGGATCTCACCAGCGGTGGTGATGATGCGCTCACCGGCCGGGGTGACGCGGGTCAAGTGCTTGCCGCTGCGCGCGAACACTTCAACACCCAGCTCGTCTTCGAGCAGGCGGATCTGCTTGCTGATACCGGGTTGCGAGGTGTAGAGGCTTTGAGCGGTAGCGGAAACGTTGAGGTCGTGGTGCGCCACTTCCCAGATGTAGCGCAGTTGTTGAAGCTTCATATGTATCCCTCAAAGCAGATAGACGCCACGGGTATCAGCGACGGTATATAACTATATTAAAGGTTAGACGGATAAATCTAGAACTTTTTATCGTTTATTACCATTCATATATCGTCGCTGCGCCGGCGCTGCAGCGAAGGCACCAGGTACACCGGCACCGTAGACAACTGCAGCACCCGCGCGGCCGTGCGCCCCAGCGGTGTGGCGGCCGCTGTCGCGTGGCTATGACTACCTACGATCAGCAGGTCGACGGAAAGTTTGCGCAGTTGGTCGAGAATCACTTCGCACGGATCCCCCTGAATCACCCGCACCGAACGGATCAGCTTCAAGTCTTGCTCCCCCTCCCCCAACTCCTCGCGAAAACTGTCCAGCACCCGCTGCTCGATCGTCGCCATGACGGTGGTCAGCCCCTGAGTCTGCCATTCGCTCAAAGCCTTCTCATCAAGGTAGCTCTGCAACACCGATTCGGCGAACAGCCCGATCGGCTCGACCACATGAATCACGTACAGATCCGCCTTGAACGTTCGCGCCAGCGCCAGGGCATGTTGCATTACATAAGGCGCATACAGACCCAAGTCTGTCGCGTACAGCATCGAACGGATCATAGAACCCCCTGGAAGGCCAGGACGGCGGAGATGAAATGAGCTTAGCAGCGCCTCGCCGATCTCGACTGACTTAGCGCTACGACTGGATCTTCAACTCGTTGCTGATGCCATGGGGCACATGCCCGGTGGCGACCACCTCCCTGGCTTTCTCGCAATGACCGGCCTGGTCATCGAAAAACACATCGGCGGCGAATGCCTCCAGGAAGGCCGATTTTTCCAGCCCTCCAAGAAACAGAGATTCGTCCAGGCGGATGTCCCATTCGCGCAACGTGCGAATCACCCGCTCATGGGACGGCGCCGAGCGTGCCGTCACCAGTGCGGTGCGGATCGGGCAGGCCTCGTCGGGGAACTCACGCTGCAACAGGTTGAGCGCTGCCAGGAATCCCTTGAACGGACCACCGTGCAAAGGCTGGCGCGCCGATTCTCGCTCGCTGGCCTGGAATGCGGCTAATCCACCCTCCTGGTAGACACGCTCAGACTCGTCGGAAAACAGCACCGCATCGCCATCGAACGCAATCCGCAGTTCCTCACTCGATGCCCGGCGTGCGCCGCCTGACAGGATTGTCGCCGCAGCGAAACCGGCGTCCAGTGCACTGCGCACATCTTCAGCGTGGGTGGATAGAAACAGGTGACAACCAAAGGCGGCGAGATAAGGATAGGGACTACGGCCGCCAACGAACGCAGCGCGGGAAATATCCAGGCCGTAATGCTGGATCGAATTGAACACGCGCAGCCCGGTGTCGGCGCTGTTGCGCGACACCAGCACCACTTCGACCCGCGCACGGCCCAGGCTGGCGTTGAGGCTGAGCAGCTTTTTGACCAGCGGGAAGGCGTCACCGGGTTCGAGGGTTTCCTCCTCGTGATCAATCTGGTACTTGCGGTAAGCCTCGACGCCTTGCGCGAGGTAGACCTTGTGGCTGTCACTGAGGTCGAACAGCGCCCGTGACGAAATCGCCAGCACCAGCTTGTCGCCCAATCCCTTCGCCATCGCGCTTCCCTCCGACTCAGCGGTTATGCCGATCAATAAAACTCAAGGCCTGGTAAAGCGCCTGCATGCGCGGCAGCTCGCAACCGGCAGCCTTGGCGGCGGCCAATGGTCGAGCATAGATGGCGGCCAGCTCCAGGGGACGTTTGTGCACGTGGTCGTGGTACATGCTCGGCAGGTAGTCATCCATGGTTTCGGTCATGGCGAACATCTGCTCGGCGTAGCTTGCAGGAATTTCATGGCCACAAGCGTGGGCGCCCCGCACCACTTCAGCCATCAACGCCTGGATCAGTTCACGGCTGGACTCGTCCGCCATCATTGCGGTCGTGCCCGTGCCCAGTAAGACAGAGAGACCGTTATAAGGCACGTTCCACACCAGCTTGTGCCAGCGCGCCTGGTGCACGTTGGCCATGGCCTGGGACTCGATACCTGCCGTGTGAAACAGCGCGGCGCCCTCTTCGACAATCGCTTTCTGCCGGGACTCATCGTTGGCCGCCGTGCCGCTGTGATAGCCGAGATTGACCCGGCCCAGTGCCTGATGTTCAACGACGCCAGGGCCGGAGCGGTGCACGCCGATGTAACACAGCCCGCCCAGCAGGTGCAGCGAGGGCGGCAGGTGCTCACGCAGGCTGTCTTCCACATCCAGGCCGTTCTGCAACAGCACCACCTTGGCATCCGGCGCCGCGACCTGGGCGATGGTCGGTGCCAGGTCGACATTGCCGGTGGACTTGGTGCCTACCAGCAGCCAGTCGCACGGCGGCATGTCGGCAGCGCGGGCGTAGGCTTGCACCGGGTGCAAATGCAGTGCCCCGTGCACGGTGCTGTTGAGATGCAAACCGTGCTCGATGACCGCCGCATACTCACTGCGCAGCAGAAAATGCACATCGAAACCGGCACGCGCCAGCATCAAGCCGTAGAACCCACCGATGGCCCCGGTGCCAATGATGCCAATGCGGGGAGACTTGAGTGCAACTGCGGTCATGGCAAATCCTCTGGTGTGCGGGTGAGTGCCTGGTTCAGGGCTTCAGTTAGGTCGGACTGTGTAAGACGCGTCTGTAATTGCCCCAGGAACTGACCCTTGCACACGAGGAACAACGCGGGCAAATGAAAGATCTGGTAGCGTTCGACCGCACCACCGTTGTGCCCGGCGTCCACCCAGCACACCCGGTCCACCGGCAAATGCCAGCCAGGCAATTGCTGGCGTGCCCAACGGCAACTGGAACACCCTACACTGGTGAACACCACGAGCGAAATACCTGGCAATCCCAGCAATTGCTGGTCAATATCCAGGTCGGTCAATTCCAGTTCCTTCACTATACTGCTGCCACCGCCGTCAATTGGACGGTGCTCGGAGTCCGTGTACATGGGTCGTTTTTTACCTCACCCTGATGATGTCGCTGTCGAGTTAATCCAACGTCCCTCACCTGCCATCCCCCGCCAACGCCTGCACACTATCGGCCTGGGCGGCATCGCCTGTCACTGGCCACGTGCCTGGCGCGAAGGCACGGCGGTTGATCTGCACATTCCCTCATTGGGCGCCAGCGCGCGTTATCCGGGGTATGTGGCGTGGTGCCGCAAGGTAGAAAACGGCTACCGCGTCGGAGTGTCGTTTACCGATGAACATGCCCTGTTCGGCGCGCGGATGGGTGAGCAAGCATGCCGGATGGAGCGCTATTGCCGCCAGCATGAAGACGCCGAGCCGACACCCGAGCAACTCGAAGCCCTGGCCCGCGAGTGGGTCTCGCGCCATGCCGGCGAGTTCTCCCATGAGGCCTTTGTGGCGCCAGCACTGGATTAAAGCGGGTTTTGCCCATTGTCGCGGGCCCGTGTTACGCGCTAAGGTTCCTCCCCCCTGCATTCAAATCATGCTGTGCTCCGCCGCACGGGGATGGCTGGCGGCCGGCACCCGTGACCCTGACGAGTAACACGATGGCTGATTTACCGATCAATGACCTTAACGTCGAATCCAACGAGACCCTGATCACACCCGATCAGCTCAAGCGCGAAATCCCCCTGAGCGACGCTGCCCTGCAGACCGTCACCAAGGGCCGCGAAGTCATCCGTGACATTCTCGACGGCACCGACCACCGCCTCTTCGTCGTCATCGGGCCTTGCTCGATCCACGACCTCAAGGCCGCCCACGAATACGCCGAGCGCCTTAAGGTGCTGGCGGCAGAAGTGTCCGACACCTTGTACCTGGTGATGCGCGTCTACTTCGAAAAACCGCGCACCACCGTCGGCTGGAAAGGCTTGATCAACGACCCGTACCTGGACGACTCGTTCAAGATCCAGGATGGCTTGCACATCGGTCGCCAGTTGTTGCTGGACCTGGCTGAAATGGGCCTGCCCACCGCCACCGAAGCGCTTGACCCGATCTCCCCGCAATACCTGCAGGACCTGATCAGCTGGTCGGCCATTGGCGCACGCACCACCGAGTCCCAGACCCACCGTGAAATGGCCTCCGGCCTGTCGTCGGCCGTGGGCTTCAAGAATGGCACCGACGGCGGCCTGACCGTGGCGATCAACGCCCTGCAATCGGTCTCCAGCCCGCACCGTTTCCTGGGGATCAACCAGGAAGGTGGCGTGTCCATCGTCACCACCAAGGGCAATGCCTACGGTCACGTTGTATTGCGCGGCGGCAACGGCAAGCCCAACTATGACTCGGTCAGCGTTGCGCTGTGCGAGCAGGCGTTGAACAAGGCCAAGATCAAGCCAAACATCATGGTCGACTGCAGCCACGCCAACTCCAACAAGGACCCGGCCCTGCAACCGCTGGTGATGGAGAACGTCGCCAACCAGATTCTGGAAGGCAACCAGTCGATCATCGGCCTGATGGTCGAGAGCCACCTGAACTGGGGCTGCCAGGCGATTCCAAAAGACCTGGCCGACTTGCAATACGGCGTGTCGATCACCGATGCCTGCATCGACTGGTCCGCCACCGAAAACACCCTGCGCAGCATGCACGCCAAACTCAAGGACGTTTTGCCCAAGCGCAAACGCACCTGAGTACACACTGCGCACACAAAAACGCCGGGCTAAGCCCGGCGTTTTTCAGGGTGCTGTCTCAAGCTTTACAGCTTCGCGGCATGGCGCTGGTGGCGCTCCATGTAGCGTTCGACATAAGAGCACGAAGGGATCACCGTGTAGCCGGCCTCTTCGGCGAACTTCAGGGCTTCCTCGGTCAATGCCGCTGCAATGCCACGGCCTCGCAGTGCGTTGGGCACGAAGGTCCGATAGATATCCAGGGTCTGTTTGCCGAGGTCCATATAGGTCAGATAGGCACGATGACCGTCCACATTGGTCTCGAACTGATGACCAGCCTGGTCATGGTGGATGGACAACGCCTCGCTCATCACTACTCCTCGCGGGTCTTGTATTGCGACCCCTACCTTACCGATGTTTTTCCGGCGAAGGAACATCTACGCCACCCCGTGCCGGTTCCGACAACGAGAAAACCTATAGCGCTCACAACCAGCACGTAGGGAATAGTAGGCACTATTACTGCAATAGCTCAAGGCGCGCTTGTCATCCCCTGCCGCTGGAGGTTACAGAAAGGGCTTCGATCAACCGATGACCGATAGCCTGAACATTGCCGGCAGTTGAAGCTTGAGACGAACTGCCGCTCTTAAAGTCACCTCTACATGCGCAAAAGATGCCAGCTGAGGTAAAGCCAAGCCGAAGCTAAGTGTCAACGCCGATATATAATTCTTCACCTGTTTAGCCGGCCTAACACATGCTGGCCGGACCTTTCAGGCTGGATCCAGTTCCCGGAAAAATGAAAAAAACTGGACAGTTTTTATACAAACCTCCAAAAGATTAGCCAAAATAGATTCGGCGCAAGAATTTTTTTTGCTTCTTGCGCTACGTCAGTTTACTTACTACAAGTAATGAGTAGTATGTACGCCGGCTATCAGCTCACTCTGAGAAAGTAGCCATTTAATAGAAAGTCCTTGAAGGGGAACACGATGAACAACGTTCTGAAATTCTCTGCTCTGGCTCTGGCCGCAGTTCTGGCTACCGGTTGCAGCAGCGTCTCCAAAGAAACCGAAGCTCGTCTGACTGCAACTGAAGACGCAGCAGCTCGCTCCCAGGCTCGTGCAGACGAAGCCTACCGTAAAGCTGATGAAGCTCTGGCTGCTGCTCAAAAAGCACAACAGACTGCTGACGAAGCTAACGAGCGCGCTCTGCGCATGCTTGAAAAAGCTAGCCGCAAGTAATAATCCCTCGGGGTTGTTATCAAGCCGATCCATTTATGGATCGGCTTTTTTATTGCCCAAGGTTTTGTACCTGAACCGCGGGCAATAAAAAGCCCGCCGTAGCGGGCTGTTAATCGAACAGCGTTACTGCTGCAGGTCGATCGGCGCGCTGGCTGCGACCGAAGCTGTACCCGGCACACCGATTTCCGTGGGCAACCCGTCTTCCGCCGCGACCACATCACGCACCTGGTCCCAGTTGACCCGCAGGTTATTGGCCAGGTCTTCACGCTTGAGCAGCGCGTTGATGACGGCCGTGTGCTTGTCGACCACCGACGGTGTGCCATCGTCGTTCAGCGGCGTATGCGCTTCCAGATACACCTTGCCACCACTGCTGCCGAACTTGTACGCGTCGTTGATGATGCGCACCGACGTACCGACCGGCACCATGCCGGCCATTTCCAGCACATTGTTGTTGAACATGCGGAAGCAGCCGTGGCTTGTACGCGTGCCGATACCAAATTTCATGTTGGAGCCGTGGATCAGGTAACCCGGCGTGCCCAGGGTGAACTTGAACGGCCCCAGCGGGTTGTCCGGACCGGCAGGCACTACGTTAGGCAACGGGTCGCCATTAGCAGCGTGCTCGGCCTTGATCGAGGCAGGTGGTGTCCATGTCGGGTTCGGCGTCTTCGCGATGATACTGGTGTGGGCAATCGGCGAGCCCCAGCCCTCACGACCAATCCCCAACGGGAAGGTGTAGACCACGTTCTGCCCTTTCGGGAAGTAGTAGAGCCGGTACTCCGCCAAGTTGATCACAATGCCCTCGCGCGGGCCGGGCGGCAGGATGAAGCGGGTCGGCAGCACAATTTCGGTACCGGCGCCGGGCAACCAGGCATCCACGCCGGGGTTGGCCGCAACCATCTCCGAATAGCCCAGGTCATAGGTGGTGCCAAGGTCGGCAAAGGTGTCTTCGTACTTGGCCTTGATCACCTGGACCTGACCGACGATATCTTCACCTGGCGGCGGCAAAGGCAACTGCAAGGCTGCTGCCGAACCTGCGGCGCAAAGGGCAGCAAGAGACAGGCAGCAGGTAACGACGGAAAGGCGCGACAACATCCGGAAAATCCTTCGCAGAACGACGGGTAGGGAAAAGTTGATTGTATACGCGAAGCGAACTTCAAGCACCACGCGGGCGGCGTTACAACTCGAAGCGCAGCTCCGGCCAGATCGGCGGCGTACCGCGCTTCTGAGACTCGAGAATCGCCCTGCACAGCGGGCACAGGCGTTGGTCCTGGAAGATCGAGCGATCCACCGATGACCAGCGCGGCTGGGCCGGCAGCAACGTCCCGCAGAGCGTGCGGTCAATCGAGCCACCCAGCTCCAATTGACGTGCGACCAGATGCACCCGGACTTCCTGGCAGGCGAACAGATCCAACTGCTCGTCAGGCTCGATCAGTTGGTAGTTGAACAGGGACCAGGCAGGACGCGACATCGGGGGCTCCAGATCGGGGGGGCGCCACCTTAGCCGAAAGCCTGCCGGTAGAAAAGCGTCATAGCAGCGGTTTTAGCGTCGGCCAGACATTTTCCAGCAACTTGCCCTGGGCGCCGACGGCTGGGTGCAATCCATCGGCCTGCATCAACTCCGGATGACCACCGATGCCGTCCAGGAAAAACGGCACCAGCGGCACGTCTTTCTCCTTGGCCAGGGTGCCATAGACTTCGGCAAAGGCGTTGGTGTAGCGCGGGCCATAATTGGGTGGCAGCTGCATCCCCAGCAACAGCACCTTGGCACCGATGGCTTTGGAGCGGTCGATCATGGAAGCAAGATTTTGTTGCAATTGCGCCGGTGGCTGACCCCGCAGGCCATCGTTGCCGCCCAACTCGATGATCACGACTTCGGGTTTATGCTCTGCAAGTGCCGCCGGCAGCCGCGCCAGGCCTCCGGCACTGGTGTCACCGCTGATGGACGCGTTGACCACTTTATCGTCGAAACCTTCCTGCTTGAGCCGTTGCTCGAGCAGTGCGACCCACCCTTTGCGGGTATCCAGGCCGAAACCGGCACTGATACTATCGCCAACGATCAGGACTGTACCCGCCGCTGCGTTCTGGGCCATGCACATCAAGGCCAGGCCAGCACTCAAAAACCACATTCGCATCGGATTCTCCATGGGCGCAAGCATTCTCACCGCGCGGAACCTTAGCAAAGTGGTTCCCAGCGCGGAAGGTGAACTGACTATCCTGCACGAACTGAGCCTGGAACTGAACAAGGGCGACAGCCTGGCCATCGTCGGCAGTTCCGGTTCCGGCAAATCCACCCTCCTCGGCCTTCTGGCCGGCCTAGACCTGCCCAGCAGCGGTGAAGTCACCCTCGCCGGCCAAGCCTTGAGTACCCTCGATGAAGACCAGCGCGCACGCATCCGTGCCGAGCACGTCGGCTTCGTCTTTCAATCCTTCCAATTGCTCGACAGCCTCAACGCCCTGGAAAACGTCATGCTGCCGCTGGAACTGGACGGTCGCAAAGACGCCCGCGAGCGCGCCAGGCACCTGCTTGAGCGTGTAGGCCTGGGCCAACGCCTGACCCACTCGCCGCGCCAGCTGTCCGGTGGCGAGCAACAACGGGTGGCGATTGCCCGGGCGTTTGCCGCCGAACCGGACGTGCTGTTTGCCGATGAACCCACCGGCAACCTCGACAGCCACACCGGCGAGCGCATCAGCGACCTGCTGTTCGAACTCAATAAAGAGAGCGGCACGACCCTGGTGCTGGTCACCCACGACGAGCGCCTGGCCCACCGTTGCCGACGCCTGATCCGCCTTGAAGCCGGCCTGATGGTCGCGCCCCTGGAGCCTTGATGGCACGTTTGCCGCTGTTGCGCCTGTTCAGCCTTGCCATGCGCCAATTGCTGCGCGACGCCCGCGCCGGTGAATTGCGCGTGCTGTTTTTCGCCCTGCTGGTGGCTGTGGCCGCCAGCACCGCCATCGGTTATTTCGGGGCGCGTCTCAACGGCGCCATGCTGTTGCG
The DNA here is from genome assembly GCF_059418405.1 of Pseudomonas sp. GW821-FHT09A09. Classification (NCBI taxonomy): domain Bacteria; kingdom Pseudomonadati; phylum Pseudomonadota; class Gammaproteobacteria; order Pseudomonadales; family Pseudomonadaceae; genus Pseudomonas; species Pseudomonas sp. GW821-FHT09A09. The sequence goes on along the minus strand of NZ_JBWKPU010000048.1, from coordinate 14,060 downwards.
CGCCACCGAGTTCCTCGGTGCCGACCTGGTGCTGGAAGGCAGCTCGCCCGCACGCCCCGAGCAAATCAAATCCGGGACCGAGCTGGGCCTGGATCACGCACGCATCGTCGAGTTCTCCAGTGTCATCGCTGCCGACAGCGGCATTCAGCTGTCGAGCATCAAGGCCGTCAACGAGCAGTACCCGCTGCGTGGAGAACTGAAAAGCGCCGCCGAACCCTATGGGGCCGAAACGCCCGGCGGCGGCCCCAAGCCCGGCGAAGCTTGGGTGGAAGCACGGCTGCTGACTGCGCTGAACCTGAAGGTCGGCGACAGCATCGATGTCGGCATGAAAACCCTACGCCTTGCGCGCATCCTCACCTATGAGCCCGACCGAGCCGGCAACTTCTACAGCCTCACGCCACGGGTGATGATCAACCTGTCGGACCTGGACGCCACCGGCGTGGTCCAGCCAGGCAGTCGCGTGAGCTACCGCGAACTGTGGCGCGCGCCCCAGGGCAGCACGGCGCTGCAAACCTACCGCGACCTGGTCAAGCCGGGGCTTGCTGCCAACCAACGCCTGCAGGATTCGCGCGATGGCAACCAGCAAATCGGCGGCGCTCTGGGCAAGGCCGAGCGCTACCTGAACATGGCCAGCCTGGTTGCGGTGCTGCTGGCCGGTGTGGCGGTGGCATTGTCCGCCAACCGCTTCGCCAGCCGTCGCTTCGATGCCAGTGCTTTGCTGCGTTGCCTCGGGCTGTCACGACGTGAAGCTATGCTGCTGTTCAGCCTGCAACTGGCCGTACTGGGCCTGCTGGCGAGTCTCGCCGGCGCGCTGCTGGGCTGGCTGGCGCAATTTGGCCTGTTCTACTTCCTGCATGATTTGCTGCCCGCTGATGTGCCACCAGGTGGGCTGCTGCCCGCCGTCGCGGGCATCGGCACCGGGCTGGTCGCCCTCGCCGGCTTTGCCCTGCCGCCGCTGGCCGCGCTGGGCCGCGTGCCACCGTTGCGCGTGTTGCGCCGGGACCTGCTGCCGATCCCGTCCAGCACCTGGATGGTCTACGGTGCAGCATTGTTCGCGTTGGGCCTGATCATGTGGCGCCTGAGCCTCGACCTGGTGCTGACCTTCGCTTTGTTGGGCGGCGGTGTCATCGCTGCGCTGATACTGGGTGGCTTGCTCCTGCTGCTGTTGCAAAGCTTGCGGCGGCTGCTGGCGCGTGCGTCCCTGCCGTGGCGCCTGGGCCTTGGCCAGTTGTTGCGTCACCCACTGGCAGCGGCCGGTCAATCCCTGGCGTTTGGGCTGATCTTGTTATCCATGGGTTTGATTGCCTTGTTGCGCGGCGAACTGCTCGACACCTGGCAGAACCAGTTGCCAAAGGACGCGCCCAACTATTTCGCCTTGAACATCCTGCCCGCCGACAAGGACGCCTTTGGCGCCCGCCTGCTCGAAGTGCAAGCGCAATCGGCGCCGCTCTACCCCGTGGTGCCGGGCCGGTTGATCAGCATCAATGGCGAACCTGTACAGCAGATCGTCAGCAAGGACTCCAGCGGCGATCGTGCGGTGCAACGTGACCTGAGCCTGACGTGGGCCGCCGACCTGCCACCGGGCAACGTCGTGACGGCCGGATCCTGGTGGTCGCAGCAGCCGGGCGATGAAATACCAGGCGTGTCGGTAGAAGCCAAGGTTGCCGAGAGCCTGAAGCTCAAGCTCGACGATCACCTGGTCTTTACCGTTGGCGGGGAAAACCGCGAAGCGCGGGTAACCAGCCTGCGCACCATCAACTGGGACAACTTCCAGCCCAACTTCTTCATGATCTTCCAGCCGGGTACCCTGAAGGACCTGCCGGCCACTTACCTCACCAGCTTCTACCTGGCGCCAGGCCATGACCAACAGATCGTCGACCTCTCCCGGGCCTTCCCGGCGGTGACTATCCTGCAGGTCGAGGCATTGCTCGAACAGCTGCGCAGCATCCTCGCCCAGGTGACCCTGGCAGTAGAGTATGTGCTGCTGTTTGTGCTGGCCGCCGGGATGGCCGTGCTGTTCTCGGGCTTGCAAGCCACCCTGGACGAACGGATTCGCCAGGGCGCGCTGTTACGGGCGCTGGGTGCCGAACGCAAGCTGCTGGTCAAGGCGCGGCGCATCGAGTTCGGTTTGCTGGGTGCGGTCAGTGGCTTGCTGGCAGCACTGGGCACGGAGCTGGTAACACTGGTGTTGTACCGCTACGCCTTTGACCTGGCCTGGCACCCTCACCCATGGCTGTTGCTACTGCCTGTGATCGGAGCGGTGCTGATCGGCGGAGCCGGTGTATTCGGTACACGCCGAGCGCTGAACGCCAGCCCGTTGACGGTGCTGCGCGAAGGTTGAAACGACGATGGCCCGCGCACTGTCCGGTGCGCGGGCCATCAATGGTTACTTCACATACTCGATACCGGTGATCCACCAGCACACTTCGCCGCCCGGGGTCTGCACAATGGCCTCATCGTCCACCTCCTTGCGCAGCAAGGCCCTGGCCATGGGCGAATCGATGGAGATGTAATCCATCCGATCGTAAATCTCGTCATACCCGACGATGCGAAAGCGCTTGGTCTCGCCCGCCTCGTTTTCAATATCGACCCACGCACCGAAGAACACCTTGCCCTCCTGCTCGGGCATGTACTCCACAACCCGCATGTCTTCCAGGCGCTTGCGCAGGTAGCGCACCCGCCGATCAATCTCGCGCAGCAGTTTCTTGTTGTACTGGTAATCGGCGTTTTCACTGCGATCCCCCAGGGACGCCGCCCAAGTCACCTTGCGGGTAGTGTCCGGGCGCTTTTCCCGCCACAGGTAATCCAGCTCTTTTTTCAGCGCTTCATGACCTTCTTTGGTAATCAGCTTGGTACTCAAACGCTTGCATCCCCAGGCAAAGTCCAACGGTGCCGATCCGCCAAGGCTTCATGCCCTGGCGTCGGCTGGTTAAGTCGATGATAAATGAACCACGCAAAGTAGCCAGTTCAGTGCGCAATTCGCCGCCCCCCTCAAGCTTCCAGGGACTGATCCAACTCGGCGAGTACACCTCGCAGGCTCGATTGCAGCTGCGACAGGCGGGCCGTCATCCGCGCCAGTTCCTGGGTTTTCTGGCTGACCTCCAACGCTCGCGTATCCAATGTCGCCGCACGTTGTTCCAGCTCACGATTGCGCTCATCCATCGTGCCTTGCTCCTGTCGCAACCTCGCGTGCCACTGCTCGAGCATCGACTCACGCTCTGTTATCGCAAGCTTCTGGTGTGTCAGCTCCTGGGCAACCCGGGCAAGATTGGTCAGCGTACTGTCCACCTCGACCAACGAGGCATGGTCCATCTGCGCGTGAACGACCGGCTGCACGGGCGGTGCAGTTGCCACTACGGCGCACTGCGGGATGACTTCAACAGGCGGATCTGGAAGTGGCTGCTCCACAGGCTGCGGCGGATCGACATCTTTGGGGGGCGAGGTCATTTGCGACGAGAAACGAATGGACGGCACGATCAATGAAGCACTTTCGATAGCCGGCAACACAGGGGCAGACATGCCCAAGGTAATCACTTTCATCACCAGGGCTTTCTTGATGATCACCGAGTGATGGTCTTCAGGCCTGGCAGGTGGCAACTTGCAGCCCTTCAAATCAATGAAGTGATACGGGACCGATGCCTCCACACCTCCCGCTTTAGCACCTGATCCTGCCGCCACCATCAGGATTTGTTTAAACACATGCATGGCCGCCTGCAGGTCTTCCTTGGCGTCCACACCACTCAAGAAATACCGATCATGTTTTTTGCGCAACGCAGCAATGTAGACCCTGGAACTCCCTGGCTCCATTTCCTCATCCAGGCTGTAGACAAGAAAATTGGACGCGGCTTGAGCAACAGCGAACCCACAGAGCAATGCACCGTTGACGGGCGCATCCTGACCGCCACGTTCAAGAACAAGGGTACGTAGAAGCATCATGATAGACAGGCCTCACTATAAAAAGAACAACATCACATAAACATTCGATAAACAGCCAACCAGTAATAAGCATCAGAACAAAACAATTGTTTCAGCGAACAATCAAGCCAAGCGTAGGATTTGCCTTATAAATCCAGGCGCGCATTCCCAATCAAAATAAACGAACGTACCCTCTTTTAAATCGCGCACTACTGCACGCACGCTTATGGCACCACTCAAATGCTCTACCACACTTGTTCGGTAAAATAATGATCGAAATAAGCAACCTGACAAAAACCCTGGGTAAAAAACGCATCATCAGTGAGTTGTCACTTCGTGTTAAGCATCAGGAATGCGTGGGTCTGCTGGGTGGCAGTGGTGCGGGTAAAACCACACTTCTCAATTTAATAGCTGGTGTGATGAAACCGACAGCGGGCGATATAAAGATTCAGGAATTCAATACCAGGCTTCATCCACTTCAAGTAAAAAAGCGCATTGGCTATCAACGTGAAACGGCACTTTGCCACCCCACAATGTCAGTCAACAGCTTTCTCAACTTCATTGCCTCCCTGCACGGGCTCAGGGGCGCTGAAAAACGCCGTCGCATTGACCTTGCGGCTTCACGCCTGGCACTTTGGCCCGTGCTGGATTACCCCATCGATACCCTTCCGATGGGACTGAAACGCAAGGTGGCCATAGCCCAGGCCATCCTTCATGATCCCGACGTGCTACTGCTTGACGATCCAACCGCAGGGCTCGCGCCCGATCAACAAAACAAGCTCATCGCGCTTATCCGATCCCTGGCCGAAGAGATGGCCGTCATCGTCACCTCCCGCCAAGGTGATGAGTTGGCCACCGTGTGCACCCGCGCGCTAGTCCTTGCAGGTGGACACCTGGTTGCCGATGCTCCGTTTACTCAGTTGCAACGCACTTCTCGCCACTCCCAAGCCATCACGCTGGCCTGCGATATCCCTCTGGACCTGCTGGCATTGGCCGTCTTACCAGGCGTCGCCGGAATCGAAGTGAATCATGACGCTCCCGGCACCGTGACTGTTCTTGCGCTGCCAGGGCACGCTATCTATCTCCCCATAAATGCCCTTATCGCAAACAGAGGGTGGAACATAACAGCCGTGAACCTGGAGCCCGGGCGCGTGGGTGATGTGGTTGATCATCTGAGCCAGGGGAGCCCACTATGAAACTGACCACCCTCATTTTCAAACACCACCTCACCCGTTGCGCCTGCACGCCAAGCATCTACCTGCATATCTCGGTTTTCCTGGCACTCTCCGCTGCGCTGGGATTGCTGACAAACCTTTGGCTGGACAAGGAAAGCAGTAACCTGCAAGTGTTCTTTGAATTCCACCCCTGGCTCTACTTATGGCTAATACCGGCACTGTCGATGCAGTTGTGGGCTGATGAATACAACCGAGGCTTTTCCGAACTCATACAAACGCTGCCGATGACTGCAGCAGAACAGATCGTTGGGAAGTTCCTGGCGGGCTGGACCCTCAGCGGTATTGCTTTAATCCTGACATTCCCTGTCATTGTCGCTGCCAACTTATTGGGCTCCGTGGACAGCAGCGTTGTCTTTTCACAATATATAAGCAGTTGGCTGCTTGCCGGAAGCTACTTATCCATCGGGTGTTTCGTTTGCACACTGACACATCGACGAACCCTTACTCCTATATTAACCATCAGCCTATTACTTGCCGCCACAGGACTTTCTTGTGTCCTCGATGCACTTGAGCATCAAACCCCCATCTGGTTGATAGACAGCCTGACCACCCTTGATGTGTTAATACGCTTCGGTGCTGTCGACAACGGCAAGCTTACTCTGCATGACGGCCTGTATTTCATCAGTATGATCCTGGCCTTTCTGTCCGCGGCGACTGTCACGCTCAACGCTAAAAACAGCTGACAAGGCAAGTACGCTATGCATTCCACTCTTCGCTCAGGCGCCACACTGATCGTCATCCTGTTACTGTTCCTGGCATTCAACCTGGTGTGGGTCGGTAAGATTCCCAACATCCGTTGGGACTTTACACAGCAAAAAGTCCACACATTATCGCCTGCCGCACGCCATTTGGTGACGGCGCTCGAAGACCCGGTGGATTTGTACTATTTCAACGCTCAACGCCATGAAAAAACAAACAACGATGAGAAACGCTATCGCCTGCGCGTGGAAGACCTGCTCAAGGAATACGAGAAAGCGTCGTCAGGCAGGATCAACCTGCACATCATTCACCCCGCCCCTTATTCCGAAGATGCCTACAAGGCCGCGTTATTTGGCTTAGACGAGCGACACGGATTCTTCGGCCTTATCGGCACCCGTGCGGGCCACGCCGCACAACGCATAGAAGCCTTCAACAGCGATAACGAAGCGCTGCTTGAATACGAAATCGGGGACTTGCTGCATAAGCTGTCAAACCCTGAGCGCAGGTCCGTCGGCCTATTGTCCGGATCCCCCATCGATAGATCCTCCGGACGCCTGCTCGCGCAACTAACGCGGCATTTCGACCTGAAGGAGTTGGCGCCACGCCTTGAGCGCGTGCCCCAAACCCTCAAGACACTGATGGTTGCCCACCCGGAAAACCTGCCAGAAAAAGCGCTGTATGCAATCGACCAGTTTGTATTGGGCGGCGGCAAGCTGTTGATGTTTACCGACCCCATGGGCAACACACCTTCCAATGCCATGGCATCGAGAGTCAGTTCAATGCTGACCGGCTGGGGTGTGCACATGCAGATCGGAGGGACAGTCCCAGATAAAACCTTGGCTAGTCCAACCCACCTGACCTTGTCTCGCAAAATGACAAACGTAAACGACATCAGCAGTGAGAATATCAACACACTCACAGTGTCGAGCAACGGCGCTTTATCACGGGTAGAGAAAAGCCGAACCCTCTTCACCCCGCTGCTACACAGTTCAGCGTATTCAACGGTGGTGAAAGTCGGCGGCAATACGCCTATTGAGGGAGCACCTGCCCGAGTGCAACGCGCTGTGATCGCAGCGCGTATCGAGGGGCCCGCTTACTCGGCGTTTTTGGACGGCGTTGAGAGACAGCCTGCCGGCCTACAGAAAGCTTCGCAGATTCATGCGGTGGTCGTTGCTGATGTCGACATGCTCAGTGACGCGCTGAATAACCCAAGCACTAACGACAACACGCAATTTGTCCTCAACATCCTGGACAACCTAGCCACACCTGCGGCACTTGCCGACATTCGTCCCCGCACGATGGCGGATCATTCACTGCACGTGCTCGAAGCCATGCGCGCAGACGCAGCAAAAGCCTATCAGGATAAGGCTGGCGAGCTGGAACGGCGTCTTGAGCGGACGGAGCGAGAATGGCAGTTGTTGCATCCGCAAGCCATGCTGCTCGACCCGCAGCCGGTCGATACCGGTATCCAGCTGCAGGCACTCAACAAGGAGCGACTGCGCCTGCCCATGGAGTTGCACAGCCTGAAAGTCGAAGCCTACGCCCAGGTACAGCGCCTGGTGCTCATCATAAAACTGACATTGATCGCGGCCGTGCCGCTGGTGCTGTGCCTGATTGCCTGGGTACTGTTTTTGTACCAGAACCGTCGTCGAACCTTACCGCGTGAAGCCTTTGATTGACCACTCAGCGACGGGCGATCAAGCCTTGACGCGCGATGCGAACCAGCTGGCCAATCACCTCATCCGCCTCACGTGCACTGGGTGCCTGGATCACAGCAAGGTCAAAGCTGTTATTGGCAAAGCGGGCAAGGGAGTCGCCGTCCTCGACAAATTGGATCAGGAAGGCTGAGGGGCGCCCAGTACGACGCGGCCAGCCGTCCAGGTAACGCAATAGCGTTGGCTGGTGCTTGCCACCCAGGAGAATTTTAGGATTGCGTTGAGTCAGGTCCGCGGTGATCGGGGCCAGGCGTATCAGGGGGCGTAGTGCATTCATCGTGTCGTGTCTCTGCCTCAAAAGTCTGCGGGCAGGTGAGAGGCAACACCGAACCAGCGCTTTAGCGGTATTTCGAAGCCTGCCTCTGGGTGAGTGCATGCTTCTGTCAGGACTGCATCGAGTCCCGCTGGCGCCCCGCAATTAGCTGTTTAAATCGGCGCATGAGCAGCATCCTAGAGAAGCCAATAGGCCAGTGTCAAGAATCCCGAGAGACGAAAAGGCCCGCTCATGGCGGGCCTTTTGAGGTTTTTTGGCAGGTGTCAGCCGGCGATGGCCCGGTCGGCAGACAGCTTGCCTGCCCCTTCCAGCAATACCGCCAGCGAGCCACCGAGCAAGGCCAGGGCGAATTCGTAACCGTTGTTGGCCATGAACAGACCGTTATGGATATGCACAGAGAAGATCGCCACCAGCGACAGGATGGTCAGACCCAACGCCGCAGGGCGAACCAGCAGACCAATGATCAACGCCAGGCCAGCAAAGAACTCCGTACCACCGGACAACACTGCCATCAGGGTACCTGGCGCCAGGCCGATGCTTTCCATCCACTGCGCAGTCCCTGCGAGGCCGTAGCCACCGAACCAGCCGAAGAGCTTTTGCGAACCGTGGGCGGCGAAGATGATGCCGACAAAAATGCGCAGAATCGTCAGGCCGTAACCGGCGCGGGTGGACAGGATGCTTTTGATCAGTGGGCTCATGGGGATAATCCTTTTCAAAGTAGGGGTGGGTTGGCCGCTATATTAATCAGATTAAGCAATGATAAAAGCCGAAAAAATGCCTAATTCATATCGACAAATACGATCACTTGCGTGAGGCAATTTTCGGCGCTGGCGGCTCCAGGGACTCCCGCTCCCGATCAAACGCCAAGTAGTACTTGTTCACGCTATTAACATAGCTGACGCCGCCCATTCCCACTTGCTCCATGGCAATACGCTCGACCTGGAAGAACCACTGATTGGGGTTCAGCCCCCGACGCCGGGCCTCCGCGCGCATGCCCTGCACGCGCTCCGGCCCCATGTTGTAGGCAGCGAGCACAAACGCCATGCGCTCACGCTCGTTCAACTTGGGGCTGGCAAAGAACTTGCGCCGGATCATCGCCAGGTAGCGCGCACCGGCCTGCACATTGCTGTCAAGACTCTCGATATTATTGACGCCCACCCGCTGCGCTGCGGACGGCGTGATCTGCATCAGGCCGGTCGGCCCGCCACTGTTGCGCGCCCCCGGGTCAAACGCCGACTCCTTGAAGGCCAGCGCCGCCAGGTTCAGCCAGTCCATCCCCTGCTCGCGGGCATGCTTCTGCAGCACCGGGCGCAGTTTTTCCAGACGCTGGCGGTCGGCACGGGCCAGTGGGTTGCGGACCTGATAGAGACGACGGTAGATGCGTTGAAAGGCCACATCCTGGTCGGACGGCGTTCGATACGTCTTGAGGAAGCGGTCGATGCTGGCCCGCAGCATCGAAGCGTCCTGACGGACAAACCAATACTCATCGCCCGGCTCGCTGATCGCCACCTGCCGGTCAAAGCGCAACTTGGGCAGGATCTTCGACCAGCGCTCGGCAATCGGTTTTTCAACGATAGTCAGGTGGAAGATCCCGGCCTGCACCATCTCCAGCACATCTTCGACGGCCAGCGTTGGGTCGACCCATTCCACCTTCACCGGCGGCTGCTTGTGCAGGGCGAGCTTCTGGTTGACCTGGCTGATGGCATCCGCAGCCGCACTGCCAGTGGTCAGCGCCAGCGTGCGCCCGGAAAGTTGCTCGAGCTTGGTGAAGCGGCGCTCACCCTTGACGCCCACCAGCCACAAGGGCACATCGCTGGCGATCGGGTCACTGGTGCTGATCTTGTGGGCCGCCTTCACATCCAGCAATTCACCGGGGGCCACCAAGTCGCCTTCACCACGGGCCAACGCACCGAGCAGTTGATCCTTGGCCTTGGGAATGATCTTGAGGGAAATTTCTTCGCCATCACGGGCGTGGCCGTTCAGGTATTGCTCGAATGCACGCAGTCGGTGGTATTCGATACCAATGGCCTGGCCCTGGATTTCACCGGAGCTATTGCGGCTCTGGTTGACCAGCACGCGTAGAGTGCGGCTGGAGCGGATTTGCGCCAGGTCCCGCACCTTGCCGGGCTTGGTCACTTCCAGCGGCCCGTCCAGACGCGCGACCGCCGCCATGGGCAGCGATAACGTCAGGCACAACATAAGCAACGCCGAGGGTCGGATCATCCGCTCTCCGGAAAGAATACTGGCCAACGCCCTCGCGAAAAACGAGACGCTGGGTGTCAGAAACAGAGCGCTTTATGCGCTGGCAAGGCGCGCAACGGTGGCACAGGGTAAGGCACTTGGCCAAACGCAATGTCACTTGCGACGTTCAAAGACAGCTATAACTCGTTGTAGTTCTTCGATTTTCTTATAAATCTACAGCTCTGATATGCTTTCCGACCGCAGGCGGAGGTAGCACCATGCAACTCATTGATATCGGCGTCAACCTGACCAACCCCAGTTTCGACGAGAGGCACCAGGCTGTTCTCGAGCGAGCCTACGCCGCAGGCGTGCAACAATTGGTGCTCACGGGCACCAGCGTCGACGGCAGCGAACAGGCCCTGGAACTGTGCGTAAAACTCGACGAAAGCGGCCAGCGCCTCTTCAGTACCGCCGGTATCCACCCTCATTCCGCCAGCGATTGGAACGGTGACAGCGCTCAACGTTTGCGCGGTTTGCTCAACGAGCCTCGCGTGCGGGCAGTGGGCGAATGCGGGCTGGATTTCAACCGTGATTTTTCCCCACGCCCGCAACAGGAAAAAGTCCTCGAAGAACACCTGGCCCTGGCCGTCGAGCTGAAGCTGCCGGTGTTTCTCCATGAGCGCGATGCCAATCAGCGCCTGCTTGAGATCCTCAAGGACTATCGCGACCACCTCACCGCCGCCGTGGTGCATTGCTTCACGGGCGAACAACAGGCGCTGTTCAGCTACCTCGACCTCGACTTGCACATCGGCATCACTGGCTGGATCTGCGACGAGCGCCGTGGGACGCATCTGCACCCATTAGTCAGGGAAATTCCCCGGGGCCGCCTGATGCTGGAAAGCGATGCCCCTTACCTGCTGCCGCGCACCCTGCGTCCCAAGCCGAAAAACGGCCGCAATGAACCGGCTTATTTGCCCGAAGTGCTGCGCGAAGTAGCGTTGCATCGCAACGAAAGCGTGGAAGACCTGGCCCAGCACAGCACCGCCAGTGCCCGCGCCTTTTTTGGGTTGCCCAACGTGGATTGATGCGGCGCATTGACCCATGTCAAAACCGGTTTTCTGAGTAGCGGCACAATAATGGCACCTTGCCAATGCTGTTTCCGCTATCAGAGAAAACCTTCCATGGGTGCCTGGCTTAGCAATATCTCGCTGAAATACAAATTTTGGGCCGTGAACGCGGTCGCCTTCATCACCACGTTGCTGTTGGTGCTGTACGCCGTGCAGCTCGAGCAACAAGCTCGCAGCGATGCGTCCCAGGCCTCGGCGCAGGCTCAAGGGCGATTGCTCGCCACCTGGCCGACCGACAAAGCGCTCCCCAAGGGCGAACATTGGCTGACGTATAACCGCGGCCAAATCCCACACCTGGCCGATCAAGATCTGTCAGCCTTGAGCAGCGCCAGCGGCTGGGTCGAGCTCAACCACATGCCGTTGCTGGGTGAAAACCCGCTGCTGGGCGCTGAAGTGATCAAGCGCGCAGACGGCCAGAATGTCGCCGTGCTGGCCTACGCGCCCAGCCTGAGCCAGGTGTTCAGTGATCGCTTTGCCAACTACGCCGTGGCCGTTGCGATCCTCATGTTGGCAATGCTCGGCGCCTCACAACTGCTGATCCGTTTTCTGCTCAGCCAGCTCAATACGCTCAAGGATGTGATGCTGCACGTGGAGAAAACCGGCGACTTGTCGGCCCGTGTACCCTTGGCGTGCAAGGATGAGGTCGGCCAGATGGCCACCGCCTTTAACGCCATGCAGGCCGGCTACCAGCGGGTGGTCAGCACCGTGGCACGCACGGCTCAACAACTGGACGACGGCGCCGCACGCCTGGCCAGCAGCATGAACGAGGTGCAGCACGGCATGCTCGGCCAGCAAAGCGAAACCGACCAGGCCGCCACCGCGATCAATGAGATGACGGCCACCGTCTATCACATCGCTCAGCACGCCGGCGCCACGCGTGACCTGTCCCAGACTGCCGACACCCTCGCCGGCAGCGGCCAGGAAGTGGTCACACGCGTACAGCGCTCGATTGCCGGGCTCTCCACCGGTGTGCAACAGACCGCCGAAATGATCCAGAAACTGGCCGAAGACAGCCAGAAGATCAACGGCGTGGTCGGGGTGATCCACAGCATCGCCGAGCAGACCAACCTGCTCGCCCTCAACGCCGCCATCGAAGCCGCCCGCGCCGGGGAAATGGGCCGTGGTTTTGCCGTGGTCGCCGACGAAGTGCGCAACCTGGCCAAGCGCGTGCAAAGCTCCACCGACGAAATCACCCGCATGGTCTCGGCCCTGCAAGCCGGCACCCGCGATGCCGTGGACTTCATGCAGGAAAGCTCGTTCAAGGCCGACGATTGCGTACAACAAGCCCAGGAAGCCGGCGCCGCGCTCGCCGAAATCACCGGTGCGGTCGCGCAAATGCGTGAAAGCAACACCCAGATCGCCGTCGCCGCCGAACAGCAGAGCCACGTCGCCGAAGAGATGAACCGCGCAGTAGTGAGCATCCGTGATGTCACCGAGAATACGGTGCAGCAGACCGTGGACTCGGCGACGACCAGTAATGAGCTGGCAACGTTGGCTGGGGAATTGAGTAAAGCGATTGGGCAATTGAAGCTGTAAGACTTTTTAACCTGTAATCCATCCCCTACGCCAAAGCCTCGGTTTACCCGAGGCTTTGGCGAATCTTCCTAGCATTCCTGGCGAATAACGCCGACTTCTTTCCCCCACCAACCTCTCCAAAGTCTCTCGCCTGATCAATCAGCGCGAGGGACCGCCAATGCACTTCTCTATGAATGCCCCACTTAAAGGGGCGACCTCTTGATTCCGGTGATTGCCAAGCTGGTCTTGGACCCCATGAATGCCAAGTCGCCGGACGTAGAAAGCGTCTTTCGTGATTTCCGGGAATGTCTGAACACCTTTGACGGCTGGGCGGAACGCTTCTGGAGTGGCTCGGCGCTGGAAGTGGAGCAGATATTCAAGGTCGGTGACGAGGTCGCACTTGTCGCCCCGGTTTCCTCCAAAGCACCAAGTCCCACTGTCGGTATGTGCAAAGCCCAGGGTTCGCTAACACTGGTGCACATGTTTGAAAGCACGCAGTTCGTGCCGATCGGCAACACGCCCGTGACGCTCCAAGCCATCGCCCCGGATGGCACCCCAATCGGCCCTCCCCTTCATCGAACCATCGGTCCCAGCGGCATTCTTGAGGTCAAGGATTGCACCCGCGATCAGCATTACCAAATCACTTTTTACCCCAACGTTTCCAAGGCGCATATCCAGGCTCTGTATGCGTCTTATCAGACGGTGATTGTGGGGCTGGAAAGCCGTCTGCGAGCGGAATGGCAGAAGACCTTCAAGCCCCAATGGGATGACTTCGCCAAAGCCACGCCTTTCGAACGCAGTGCGATGCAAGGCCTGGCGTTCTCAACCGGCATTGCCCGGGCGCTCCACCACCTCTGGGACAACGTCACGCAACTTTACGACCTGCTGTCGGACATCCGGGCCAACAGCCAGAAGTTGCTGCACTACATCAGCCAGGGCGAACTCAACGAACTGCTGAAGCTGGGCAAGGACGCGATTGCCCTGGGCTTGTTGATACTCAGTGATGAGCCGCTGCTGTTCATCTATCTGTGCGCAATCGCGGCCTGGATACGCATGCTGCCGCCGCCGGAGATGTATGAGGTGGTGGGCGAAATCACTGGCGAAGTGTTGATCAACCTGCTGCTGATCCGGGCGACCAAAGGCATGGGCGTAAAGCTGCGGCTGGGTGTTCAGGTGCTAGGCGCGATCAAGTCCGGACGGGTGCGCAAGTGGCTTGAGAGGCTGGCCGAGCAGCTTGTTGGACCTCATTTGGAAACGCATGTCGAGGTAGCTAAACCTTTGCTGCTGGGGAGTGCAGCGACGCCGATCAAGATGATTCCGGCTGTGCCGTTGAAGGCCGGGGGCAATCTGGTTTCAAACCCCGTCCCGGCGGTGCGGGAAAAGGCACAACGCACGGTGT
>NZ_JBWKPU010000047.1:30136-43632 GCF_059418405.1 Pseudomonas sp. GW821-FHT09A09 | reverse complement strand
TGGAAAGCCCGCAAAGGCGACCCTTGCGGCGCTGTCTACGCCCCCATCGGCACACTGCTGGGCAACCGCAGCGGCTACGTGCTGGACGCGCAACTCAACCTGCAACCCATCGGCGTGGCGGGTGAGCTGTACCTGGGCGGCGAGGGCGTGGCCCGGGGTTACCTGGAGCGCCCGGCGCTGACGGCCGAACGTTTCGTGCCGGACCCGTTCGGCAAACCCGGCAGTCGCGTGTACCGCAGCGGCGACCTGACCCGTGGCCGTCCGGACGGCGTGGTGGACTACCTGGGCCGTGTCGACCACCAGGTGAAAATCCGTGGCTTCCGCATTGAGCTGGGCGAAATCGAAGCACGCCTGCGCGAGCAGGACAGCGTCGGTGAAACCGTGGTGGTGGCCCAGGAGGGCCCGACCGGCAAGCAATTAGTGGCGTACGTTGTGCCCGCCGATGGACTGCTGGCCAACGAGGCCGAGTTCCGCGACAGCCTGCGTCGCGCCCTCAAAACCCGTCTGCCCGACTACATGGTGCCATCGCACTTCATGTTCCTGGCGCAAATGCCGCTGACCCCCAACGGCAAACTTGATCGCAAAGGCCTGCCGCAACCGGACGCCGCGCAGGCGCAAGGCGTCTGGGTGGCGCCGGTGACCGCGTTGCAACAGCAAGTGGCCGCGATCTGGGCCGAGGTGCTGGGGGCTGAGCGCATCGGCTTGACTGATCATTTCTTTGAGCTGGGCGGGCATTCGCTGCTGGCCATGCAAGTGATCTCACGCGTACGCCAATTACTGGCCCGCGAAATTGCCTTGCGCACGTTGTTCGAGCAGCCGCAGCTGGAAGGTTTTGTGTTGGCCTTGCAGGCCCTGCAAACCGATGACGCGCCGTTGGCCCCAGCCATGCTGGCGGTGGAGCGGGGCCAGCCACTGGCCTTGTCTTACGCCCAGGAGCGCCAATGGTTCCTCTGGCAGTTGGAGCCCGACAGCGCGGCGTACCACGTGCCCAACGCCCTGCGCCTGATCGGGCAGTTGGATCGCAATGCCTTGCAGCGCAGCTTCGACAGCCTGCTGGCCCGTCATGAAACCCTGCGCACGGTATTTGTCAGCGACGGCGAGCGCACCTTGCAGCGCATAGTGCCGGCCGCCACGTTGGTGATCGACAGCTGCGTGCTCGACAATCCGAGCCCGGAACAGGTGCAGGCACGGGTGGAGGCGGAAATTGCCCGCCCGTTCGACCTGCGCCAGGGCCCGCTGCTGCGCGTCACGCTGTTGCAACTCAGTGATCAGGAGCACGTGCTGGTACTGGTGCAGCACCATATCGTCTCGGACGGTTGGTCGATGCAAGTGATGGTCGATGAACTGGTGCAGTTGTACGCCGGTTACAGCCAGGGCCGCGAGGTTCAGTTGCCCGACATGCCTTTGCAGTACGCCGACTACGCCCTGTGGCAACGTGCCTGGATGGAGGCCGGTGAACAGCAGCGGCAGCTGGATTATTGGCGCAAGCTGCTGGGTACTGAACAACCGGTGCTGGAACTGCCGCTGGACCATCCGCGTCCGGCCATGCAGAGCTATCGGGGCGCGCAACTGGAAGTCGTATTGGACGCAGGCGTGGTCGCTGGCCTGAAAGCGCTGGCGCAACGCGAGGGCGTGACCTTGTTCATGCTGCTGTTGGCGTCGTTCCAGACCTTGCTGCACCGCTACAGTGGGCAGGCCGACATCCGCGTCGGCGTGCCGATTGCCAACCGCAACCGGGTCGAGACCGAGCGCCTGATCGGCTTCTTCGTCAACACCCAGATACTCAAGGCCGATCTCGACGGCCAGATGACCTTCGCCCAGGTACTGCAACAGACCAAGCGCCGCGCCTTGGAAGCCCAGGCGCACCAAGACCTGCCATTCGAGCAATTGGTCGAAGCGTTGCAACCGGAGCGCAGCCTGAGCCACAACCCGCTGTTCCAGGTGATGTTCAACCACCAGTCCGAGTTGCGTGCCTCCCGGGGTGAGCAATTGCCGGGCCTGCGCCTGGAAGGGCTGGAGTCCGACAGTCATCCGGCGCATTTCGACCTGAGCCTGGACACCCAGGCCTCGGCCGACGGCCTGTGGGCCACCTTGACCTACGCCACCGACCTGTTCAGCGCGGCCACCATCGGGCGCATGGCGCAGCACTGGCAGAACCTGCTGCAGGCGGTGGCCGCCGATGCCCGTCAACGTGTCAGCGAGTTGCCATTGCTGGCGGGTATCGAGCAGCAACCGTGGAACAACGGCGGCGCAGCGTTCCAAAGCCCGCTCGGTGTTCATGGGTTGTTTGAAGTGCAAGCGCAACGACGTCCTGACGCCATTGCGCTGTGCCTCGACGAACAGTCGCTGACCTATGCCGAGTTGAACCGCCAGGCCAACAGGTTGGCCCATTACCTGATCAAGCAGGGCGTTGGCCCCGAGGTATTGGTGGGCGTTGCGGTAGAGCGCTCGTTTGCCATGGTGATCAGCCTGCTGGCGGTGCTCAAGGCCGGTGGCGCCTATGTGCCGCTGGACCCGCAGTACCCGCGTGAACGCCTGCTGCATATGTTGGAAGACAGCGGCGTCAGCCTGGTGCTCACCCAGTCCCATGTGCCGATGCCGCTGCCTGAAGGGATGCCTGGCCTTGCGCTGGATCTGGCAGCGGGCGAGCTGGCTCTGTGTGCTGACCAGAACCCTCAGGTGCGGGTTGACGCGCAGAGCCTTGCCTATGTGATCTACACCTCCGGTTCCACCGGCAAGCCCAAGGGCGTGGCGATCAACCATGCGGCGCTCACCGAGTTCTCCAGCATCGCCGCCGGTTACTCGCGCCTGACCCAGGACGACCGCGTCCTGCAGTTTGCCACCCTGAACTTCGACGGCTTCGTCGAGCAGCTGTACCCGGCGCTGACCCACGGCGCCACCGTGGTATTGCGCGGGGCCGAGTTGTGGGACAGCGGCCGCCTGTATGCCGAAATCATCCGCCAGGGCATCACCCTGGCCGACTTGCCCACCGCCTACTGGAACCTGTTCCTGCTCGATTGCCTGGCAGCCGGCCCACGTGCTTACGGTGCGCTGCGCCAGATCCATATCGGCGGCGAAGCCATGCCGCTGGACGGCCCGGCGCAATGGATCAAGGCCGGGTTGGGCCATGTTCGCTTGCTCAACACCTACGGCCCGACCGAAGCCACGGTGGTCTCCAGCGTGCTCGACTGCACCAGCGGCGAAGAAACCATCGGCGCCACGGCCAGCCCGATTGGCCGCTCGTTGCCAGGCCGTGCGCTGTATGTGCTGGATCGCGACCTCAACCTGGCACCACTGGGTGCTGTGGGTGAGCTGTATATCGGCAGCCAGTGCGGCCTGGCCCGTGCCTACCTGAACCGGCCGCTGCTGACCGCCGAGCGCTTCGTGCCGGATCCATTCGGCGGCGACCGCCTGTACCGCACCGGCGACCTGGCGCGTTACCGCGCCGATGGCGTGATTGAATACGTCGGCCGGGTGGACCATCAGGTGAAAATCCGTGGTTTC
Organism: Pseudomonas sp. GW821-FHT09A09; assembly: GCF_059418405.1. Classification (NCBI taxonomy): domain Bacteria; kingdom Pseudomonadati; phylum Pseudomonadota; class Gammaproteobacteria; order Pseudomonadales; family Pseudomonadaceae; genus Pseudomonas; species Pseudomonas sp. GW821-FHT09A09. The sequence continues at coordinate 40,128 of NZ_JBWKPU010000047.1, read as the reverse complement.
CGTATCGAGCTGGGAGAAATCGAAGCGCTGTTGCTGGCTCAGAAAGGCGTGCGCGAAACCCTGGTCTTGGCGGCCGACAACCAATTGGTCGCCTACCTGGTGGCTGCCGAGCAAGACGCCGAAGCCCTGAAAGCCGTGCTGCGCGAGCAATTGCCGGACTACATGGTGCCGGCGCACCTGATCTTCCTGGAGCGCATGCCGCTCAACCCTAACGGCAAGCTGGACCGCCAGGCGCTGCCAAAACCGGATGCCAGCCTGACGCAACAGGCGTGGGTTGAACCGGTGACCGAACTGGAGCAGCAAGTCGCAGCCATCTGGTCCGACATCCTCGGTGCCGAGCGCGTCGGCTTGACCGACCATTTCTTCGAGATGGGCGGGCACTCCTTGCTGGCGATGCAGGTGGTGTCGCGCTTGCGCAATCTGCTTGGGCGAGAGGTCGCATTGCGCAGCCTCTTCGAACAACCGCGCCTGCAAGGCTTCGTCGCGACTTTGTCGACGGACGCCGGTGTTGCGTTGGCGCCACCTCTGCTACCTGTGGGCCGCGAGCAACCGTTGCCGTTGTCGTACGCCCAGGAACGCCAGTGGTTCCTCTGGCAACTGGACCCCAACAGCGCCGCTTACCACGTGCCGGGCGCATTACGCCTAAAAGGCGCGTTGGACAGGGTGGCGTTGCAGCGCAGTTTCGATGCCTTGGTGGCGCGTCATGAAAGCCTGCGCACCCACCTGCGCCACGAGGGCGAGCGTGCCGTTCAGGTGATAGTGGCGGACGCGAGCGTGGACATCGTCACAGCCGACACTGATGAGGCTGCACTGAAAACGCAGGTAGAAGGCCTGATCGCCCGGCCGTTTGACCTGACCCAGGGGCCGCTGATGCGTGTCCACTTGCTGCGTATTGCCGAAGATGAGCATGTGCTGGTGCTGGTGCAACACCACATCATCTCCGACGGTGGCTCGATGCAGGTGCTGGTCGATGAGCTGGTGCAACTGTATGCGGCCTACAGCCAGGGGCAGACGCCACACTTGCCGGCCATGCCGATCCAATATGCCGATTACGCCGTATGGCAGCGCCAATGGATGGAGGGCGGCGAAAAGGCGCGCCAGCTCGATTACTGGCGTACCTTGCTCGGCGGCGAACAGCCGGTGCTGGAGCTGCCGCTGGATCATCCACGGCCCACGCAACCCAGCCATCGCGGTGCGAGCATTGAGATAGCGGTGCCGCCCGCGCTGCTCAGCGCCCTGCGTGCGCAGGCCCAGCGTGAGGAGGTGACGCTGTTCATGCTGTTGCTGGCCTCGTTCCAGGCGTTGTTGCATCGCTACAGCGGCCAGCGGGACATCCGCGTGGGCGTGCCGATTGCCAACCGCAATCGGGTGGAGACCGAGCGTCTGATCGGTTTCTTCGTCAACACCCAGGTACTCAAGGCCGATATCGATGGGCACACCACCGTCGGCCAACTGCTGCAACAGGTCAAACGGCGAGCCCTGGACGCCCAGAGCCATCAGGATTTGCCATTCGAACAACTGGTGGAAGCCCTGCAACCTGAGCGCAACCTGGGGGTGAACCCACTGTTCCAGGTGTTGTTCAACCATCAAACCCAGGCGCCTGGGCGATATGACGGTCAATCCCTGCCAGGCTTGGCGGTCAGCGGCCTGGGCTGGGACAGCCAGACGGCGCAGTTCGACCTGAGCCTCAACACCCATGAGTCCGCCGAAGGGCTTGCGGCGTCGCTGACCTATGCCACGGACCTGTTTGAGCCGGCGACATTGGCACGTCTGGCACAGCATTGGCTCAACCTGTTGCAGGGGATCGCCGGTGATGCGCAGCAACGTGTCGACCAGTTGCCGCTGCTGGACCTGCGCGAGCGTGAGCTGGCGGTGCAGGGCTGGAACGCGACCGCGCGCAATTACCCGCTGCACAGTGCGGTGCACCATTGGATCGAAGACCAGGTGGCGTTCACGCCGCAGGCGCCGGCGCTGGTGTTTGGTCAACACCAACTGAGCTACGCGCAGCTGAACCAGCGTGCCAATCGCCTGGCGCATCGCTTGATCGAGGCGGGTGTAGGCCCGGACGTGCTGGTGGGCGTGGCCGTCGAGCGTTCTATCGAAATGGTGGTCGGCTTGCTGGCCGTGCTCAAGGCGGGCGGTGCCTATGTACCGCTGGACCCGGAATACCCCCGTGAACGCCTGGCCTACATGCTGCAGGACAGCGGTGTGAAACTGCTGCTGACCCAGGCCCACCTGTTGGCAGACTTGCCGGTAACGCCAGACGTGCAACACCTGGTGCTGGGCGAGTCGTGGTTTGAAGGGTACCCGGAACAGAACCCGGCCATTGTCCTGGACGGTGAAAACCTGGCCTATGTGATCTACACCTCGGGTTCCACCGGCCAGCCTAAAGGCGCGGGTAACCGGCATTCGGCGCTGATCAACCGGTTGTGCTGGATGCAGGAGGCGTATGGCCTGGACGCCAGCGATAGCGTGCTGCAAAAGACTCCGTTCAGTTTCGATGTGTCGGTGTGGGAATTCTTCTGGCCGCTGATGACCGGTGCACGCCTGGTCGTAGCAGCGCCGGGCGATCACCGTGATCCAGCCAGGCTGGTCGACTTGATCAACCAGACGCAGGTCACCACGCTGCACTTTGTGCCGTCGATGCTCCAGGCGTTCCTGCAGGATGCGGCAGTGTCCAGTTGCCACAGCTTGCAACGCATCGTGTGCAGCGGCGAAGCGCTGCCGGTGGACGCCCAGCATCAAGTCTTCGCCAAATTGCCGAACGCCCGGTTGTACAACCTTTATGGTCCTACCGAAGCGGCCATCGATGTCACCCATTGGACCTGCGTCGATGAGGGCCATGACACGGTGCCGATTGGTGAGCCGATCGCCAACCTGCGCACCCATGTGCTGGATGCCGGTCTGTCACCGGTCCCGGTCGGTGTAGCCGGCGAGTTGTATTTGGGCGGCGAAGGTCTGGCACGCAGTTACCACCGACGCCCGGGGCTGACCGCCGAGCGCTTTGTGCCGTGTCCGTTCCACAACGGCGCGCGGCTGTACCGCACCGGGGATCGGGTACGCCAGCGGGCCGACGGAGTGATCGAATACCTGGGGCGCCTGGATCATCAGGTCAAGCTGCGTGGCCTTCGCATCGAACTCGGTGAAATCGAGGCGCGCCTGCTGGAGCACCCAGCGGTGCGTGAAGCGACGGTATTGGTGCTCGAAGGCAAGCACCTGGTAGGTTACCTGGTGTTGCAACAGGCTGGCGACGACTGGCGCGAGCGCTTGAATGCCTACTTGGGCAGCCATTTGCCGGACTACATGGTGCCGGCTCAATGGGTGGTCCTGGATCAGATGCCGCTCAGTCCCAATGGCAAGCTGGACCGCAAGGCCCTGCCCACACCCCATGCGTCGAGCCAAGGCTACGTGGCCCCGAGCAGCGAACTGCAACAGCGGATTGCGGCGGTGTGGGCGCAGGTCCTGAAGGTGGAACGCGTGGGGTTGCATGACAACTTTTTCGAGCTGGGCGGCCATTCGCTGTTGGTGCTGATGCTCAAGAACACGCTCAGCCAGGCCTGTGGTGTCACGCTTGCGGTCAACCAGTTGATGCTGCACCCCACGGTGGCGGGCCAGGCCCGGTGCATCGAGGGGGAGGGCGAGCGTTCGTTGATCGTCAGGCTCAATACGCAGACTGAAGGTACGCCGCTGTACCTGTTTCACCCCAGTTTCGGTTCGGTGCATTGCTACAAGGCCTTGGCCCTGGCGTTGCGTGAGCAGCGCCCGGTGATGGGGGTGGTCTGCCGAGCGCTGGTGGAGGAGGGGGGCGAGGTGCCAGCCTGGAGTGAGATGGTCGAGGATTACACCCAACAGTTGTTGGCCGCTCAGCCACACGGTGCGTTCCGCCTGGCGGGATGGTCACTCGGTGGCAACCTGGCCATGGAAGTGGCTTACCTTCTGGAGCAGGCTGGACGCACGGTGGAATCCGTCGGCTGGATCGATGCGCCACCGCCGGCCCGCTATACCGCCTTCTGGAACCAGGGTGCCCTGGTGGACGAGCGGGTCATCTCTGCGGCTGAGCGACGTGCCGAGCTGTTGGCGGTGATGTTCCCGGCGTTTGCGCAGCAGATCCAAGACGTTTGGCACAGCGCGTCCGGCGATGAGGACCAACAATGGCAACGCCTGTCCGACTGGGCTGACGCGACCTTGGGGGAGGGTTACCGTGCACTCAAGGACGAATTGCAGGAAGGCGGCGAAACCGAGCGTTCCTGGGCAATCAAGCAGGTGCTGGATGAGCGCCTGCAAGACACCGACTACCGTGCAATCAAGGCGCCACTCAACTGCTGGTGGGCGGCACGCAGTGAGGCGGGGCTGCATCAGGTGCTGATTGAAAGTGGCATGCGCGAGGTGGTTGGCCAGGGTGGCATCCAGCGTTCGGTCGTGATCGACACCACCCATCACCGCATCGTCGACAACGCCGAGTTCATCAAAAGCTTCACCGCCTTGTAGTGAGCGAGCTTGCCTCGCGCCGGGCGCCCCCAAATACCGAGCCATGCGCTGTACGAGGTGCTGATTCGGAGGTTGGCTTGGGGGTTGCGGTGCCCTCGGCGCGGGGCAAGCCCGCTCACTACAACGGCCGGTTGGCGGGTTGCTTCGATCCAGAGGCGTCTGTGGTGGGTATTTGATAATGCTTCGGCTACAAAAAAGCCCCGTATCCTGCGATACGGGGCTTTTGTGTTTGCGCGGGTTTAGAAGTCGTAGCGGGTGGTGACCATCACGTTGCGCGGGTCGCCTGGGTAGGCCGAGTCATAGAAGCCGATGTTGGTGTAATAGTGTTTGTCGAACAGGTTGTTGACATTCAAGGTTGCCGACAGGTGATCGGTGACTTGATAACGCGTCATCAAGTCCACCAGCCAGTAGGGTTCCTGGGTGAACTTTTCAGAGCGACCACCCCCCGGGTAGCCCCAGTTGTTGACGGTCTGCCAGCCAGCGCTCTGCCAGCGGGCACCGCCGCCCACGGTCAGCCGGTCGAGGCTGCCCTTGAGTTTGTAGGTGGTATAGAAGCTGACCTGATCTTCCGGCTCCCAGGTCGCGACTTTTTTGCCGTCGTCATCGCGGGCGATCTTGTGGGTGTAGCCCGCCTGCAACTGCCAGCCCTGGGCGAGTTCACCGGAGATCTCCGCTTCGTAGCCCTTGGTCTTGGTCTTGGTGCCGATATAGGAGTAGTCAACGCCCGGTTGCGAGTTCCACGCCGTGTCAGCCAGTGGACGGTTCTCTTCGTGCACTTCGAAGTAGGCGAGGCTGGAGTTCAGGCGGCCATCGAAAAACTCACCCTTGACGCCAAACTCGTAGTTCTTGCCTTCGTTGGGAGCCAGCATGGCGCGTGTACGGGTGCGATATTGGGTTTGCGGCTGGAAGATTTCGGTGTAGCTGGCGTAGGCGGTGAAGTTGTCAGTGAAGTCATACGTCAGGCCGGCGTAGGGCACTACCTTGCCACTTTCCTGGGTGTCGCTGGTGCCGGTGACCTGATAGTTGGCGACACGCGAGCCGAGCAGCAGGTGCAGTTCGTCTGTCAGGCTGAAGCGGCCGGTGACGTAGGTGCCGGTCTGGCGCGTGGTTTCGTCATTGATCTTGGTAGCGGTCCACAGGGGCTCAATGGCTTGGCCGCGCCAATTGTAGAAGTCATAGGAGTTGTCGAAATAGGTGGTGGCGGTGTAGTCCTTGGCCTTCCATTTCGAGATGGACAGGGACTGGCCGATCACCAGTTCATGTTCGCGACCAAACAGTTCGAACGGCCCCGAGGCGTACACGTCGAGGCTGTCACTGGTGGTGTCGCCCACGTATTTACGTGCGTAGATGGAACTGGCGGTAGCGGAATCCTGGGAAATGTAGCCCAGGGGGGCGTTGTAGCCATTGATCTGGTGGTTGTACTGACCCTTGGTAACCCAGCCGTTATCGAATGTGTGTTCCAGGGTGGCGAAAGCCGTGCGGCTGTATTGCTCCCATGAACCCCACTTCGGTCCATTGTTGAACGAGCGCGGCACGTCCAGCTTGTTGCCGGTGGCATCAAAAATGGTGCGGGTGCCGGTCCAGCTGGAGCCTTTGGGGTCGCTGTCCTGATAATCGGCGCCCAGGGTCAGCAGGGTATTTTCGTCCAGGTCAAATTCCAGGATGCCGTAGAGCACGCCGGTTTTGCGCGAGTAGTGATCGAGGAACGATTGTTTGTCTTGATACGCTGCTACTGCGCGGCCACGCACGTTGCCGGTTTCAGTCAACGGGCCACTGACATCGACTTGCGAGCGGTAGTTGTCCCAGGAGCCTGCGCCCAGCTCTATGCTGCTCTTGAACTCGGACGTGGGTTTTTTGCGGATCAAGTTGATGGTGCCACCCGGGCCGCCGGCGCCGGTGAGAAGGCCGGTAGCGCCTTTGAGCACTTCGACCCGGTCATAGATCGCCATGTCGGTCAGGGTCTGGCCCGCCGAATATTGGGCGTCACGCAATGTGGGGATCCCGTCGTACTGGAAGTTGACGATCGAGAAGCCGCGAGAATAGTAGTTGGTACGTTCAGTGTCGTAGGTCGAGACGGTAATGCCCGGGGTGTGGCGCATCACATCGTCGATGGCGGTCAGGCCAAAATCATCCATCACCTGGCGGGTCACCACCGAGATCGATTGCGGTGTTTCCCGCGGTGTCAGCACCAGGCGTGTCGCGGTGGCGATGGTGCCCGGGGTGTAGGAACCGGTGCCTTCGGTCACGGTGCCCAATTGGTTGGCGGTAATTTGCGTGGCGCCCAGTTCCAGCCCTGAAACGGCCGCGGCACTGATGGTGATCGCGTTGCCTTGCAGGCTGTAGTGAATGCCGGTGCCCTTGAGCAGGGTGGCGATCGCCTGGTTCGGGTCCTGTTTGCCTTTGACCGCGGTGCTGTTCTTGCCCTCTACATCAGTCGGGCTGTACAGCACTTGCAGGTTGGTTTGCTGACCGAACGCCTGCAGTGCCGTTCCCAGTGGCTGTGCAGGAATATCGAGCTCGATCTCCTGAGCTTGCACATAACCGGCGATAGGCAGCGAGATCGCAAGGGCCAGGGCGCTGGGCAACAGGTTGATGTTCAAGGCCCGTCGCATGGATAGCGCTTTGCTCAAGGGGCTCCGACCGAGTCGTACTGGCATGAATGCTTTCTCTTCTAGGTTTTAAGTGGGCAGATTATTAAGTGCTTATTGAGGCTGGTTCTCATTACCACTAGTGAGACGTTCCTACTTGGTAAAACCGGAAAAGAAATTTCAAGCCGGCTCCATTTCGTGCACCACCTGGCCTGCGCTCAGGCGCACCAACTGGTCGGCGATGTCGAAATAACGGTCGTCGTGGCTGATGACGATGATGGTTTTGCCCAGGCGCTTGAGGTCCGGCAGCAGCTCGGTATAGAAAATGCGGCGGAACGCCGGGTCCTGGTCGGCAGCCCATTCGTCGAACACCAGCACCGGGCGCTCTTCGAGCCAGGCGTTGACCAGGGCCAGGCGCTTGCGTTGGCCGGTGGACAGGTCGGTGGTGCTGAAAACGCCGTCCTTGACGCTGACCTTGTGCGCGATCTCCAGGCGCTCGAGGTACTTGGTCGCGCTGTCCAGCGACTGGGTGGCGCTGCCCTGCACCAGGTCATCGAACAGGTAATAGTCGGCGAACACGGTGGTGAACAACTGGCGATAGTCATCGCGCACCGGGTCGGTCACGGTTTCGCCGTTGAGGCGGATCTCCCCGGATTGCGGCGGATAGAGACCCAGCAGCAGCTTGATCAGGGTGGTCTTGCCGCAACCGTTCTCACCGACGATAAACACGATGTCGCCCTGCTTGATGCTCAGGTTGATCGGCCCCAGGTGGAACGGCTCGCTGCCTTCGACCGGCGGCGGGCTGTAGCGCACATTGTGCAGCTCCAGGCTTTGCACCAGAGGGTTGGGCGCTTCGGAGTTGTCCATCAGCAAATGGGGCTCGGGGGAAGAGAAGCGATCGGCCAGCTCGGTGATACGCCCGAACGCAATACGCGCCTTGCCGATGATCGGCAGGTAACCCACCACGTGTTCCAGCGGGCCTTTCATATACAGCAGCACCAGTACAAAACCGGTGATCACCGCCGGGTCCGGGTTGGGGCTGTAGGCCTGCATCGCCAGGGCCAGGCCGATCACCACAAAGAACAGCATCGAGCCAAAGGTCTTGGCCACGATATAGATGTTGACCGAGCGCACCTGGATGTCGCTGATCTGGTCGGCGGTTTCCTGGATGCGGTGGGTGTTCATGCGATAGCGGCGTGGGCGGTGGATGCGCAGCTCCTTGGCGCCCGAAGCGATTGCCGAGTAGTAGCGTTGCAGTTCGTCCTCAAGGTCGCGGGCCTCGTCGAAACCGCGGATACCCTTGTGGCCTGCGATGAACTGCACGCTGCTGCCGATGACAATGGCCACGATCATCATCAGGAACATCGGCACCGAGAGGTACGCCAGGTAACCCAGGCAACCGAGGGTGACGGTGGTGGCGATGGCCAGCGGCGTGAACGCAAACGAGAAGTCACTGATGGTGTCGACGTCGTGGGTCAGCACCGGGATCAGGCGGTGGGAGCGGTAGCGCTCGATCTGCTCGATCGGCGCCGACAGCACTTTTTCACCCAGTTCCTTGCGCAGCGCAGCAATGATGCGTTGGCCCACGTAGTTGGTGCCGATGTCGGACACGATCGAGCTGGTCAGGGCAAGCACACACAGGGCGGCAAAGGTCAGCACCACGCCCTGGGTCATGCCGGTGGAGGAGTGCAGGGCATTGTTGATGGTGGCCAGCAGAAACGTGATGGCCAGGCCGCCCGCCATGCCCAGGGCAACGGAGACCGTCACGATGGTACGAAAGGGTCTGAGCAATGCGAGCAGACCGTTGAAGGCGCCGCGCTTGGGGTCAGTCATAAATACATCCCGGAGAGTGAAAAATGGGGCTGGGCACACAGACCCTTACCCATGACAAACGAAGCGCCGGGGCGAGTATTTAGCGCGGTGTGCCAAGTGGTGGCGGTGGTGGATAAATCCACGGGGGGCTGGTTCGTTCTTGTTCTGTAGGCGCACGTGCATCAAGGCCGTGCGCAGTCCATCCAGCGAGAGCGAAACAATGACGAAAAAGAACCTGGTATATGTCTGGTCCCTGAGAAATGCCGCCGCCGACAAGGCCGGGCAGCCAGTGGCCTACAAGGACCACGAGCGCTACATGAAGTCGGTGCTGGAGTTTCTGGTGGGGTCGCTCAACGACACGCCGCTGGGCCAGGCCTATAACCTGGTGGGCGTGGTCTACGACGATGACGAACAGAACCCGCGCGACCAGCAGTTGGTCAAGGACTATGGCTTCGCCTACCAGCAGGGCCGCCAGTGGCTGTACCCCGCCGACCTTCGCGTGCAGGGCAGCCTGGTCAACGACCTGCTGCTGAGCGTACCGTCCACCTACCGCCGCTTGCCGCGTGGCAGCGCCGAGCATATCGCCGGCAAACAGGATTTCGAACGCCGACTGTACGACACCCTGGTGGAATTGAAGGCCGACATCGTGGTGCTGGATGGCTTACTGGTGATCCTCGACGAACTCGTACGCCCGGGCGCGCCGTTTGCGCGACGCATCATGAACATCCACCCGGGCATCACTCGCATCGAATCGCCTTACGAGCGTCGCGGCGCGTACGCCACCTGGAACGCCCTGTACGGCGCACGTGGCCAGGCGGTGGTGGACTGGGCCACCAAGGAAACCAAGCCGTGCGAGCCGCTGTACCTCACCGGCGCCTCGTTCCACTACGTGGACAACGGCATTGACTCGGGCGAGGTGTTCCACGACGTGCTGAAAACCGAGATTTCCCCGGAAGACACCATCCTCGAACTGCGCTGGAACAACTTCAATAACAGTCTGTTCCCGGCGCTGCACGAAGGTTTGGAGCTACTCGCCAAACAGGTCTGAATACACACGACCCTGTAGGAGCTGGCTTGGGGGGGGGGGGGGGGTGTTTGGTGGGG
>NZ_JBWKPU010000047.1:0-30127 GCF_059418405.1 Pseudomonas sp. GW821-FHT09A09 | reverse complement strand
CCCCCCCCCCCCCCCCCCCCCCCCCCCCCCCCCCCCCAAGCCGGCTCCTACAAGGGGAGGTGTTTACAGTTCGCGCACTACCCGAAACCCAATCCAATCCCCCCGCGTCTGCGGGTAGATGTTGTTGCGGTTGCCCGAACGCGAGAAAACCGGCGCCTCGCCCCAGTCGTTGCCACGGATGATGTAGAGCTCACAGTTCTGCTCCGTCCAGGCACTGCCATCGGTTGGCGCGCCGACATAATTCGCGTGGTAGCAGTCGGCAACCCGCTCATACACGTTGCCATGCATGTCGTACATGCCAAAGGCATTCGGCGGGTAGCTGCCCACGGGGGATGAGTAGCTATAGCCGTCCGCCGGCCCATAGGTGTTGGCGTGTTCGGCGATGCTATAGCCCTTGCCCGCATCAAACGGGAAGGGGAATGGCCCCTTGGTACCGGCGCGTGCGGCGTATTCGCGCTGGGCTTCGCTGACCATCTGGTACTTTTGCCCGGTCTTCTTCGACAGCCAGGCCACGTAGTTCTTTATGTCGTCCATGTCCATGCACACCGCCGGCTGGCGCGGCCCCTGGGGGTAGCGCGGCTTGCTGGCGATGCATTCGCGGCCCGGGCGCGTGTCGCCATCGGCGATCTTGACCCCGGTCTGGCGCACATAGCTGTCCCATTCGCCTGCGGTGACGTGGAAGCGGCTCATGGCAAACGGCTTGGCGAAGGTCACTTCGTGCATCGGACCTTCGTCGGGCTCGCGGCCGACTTCATCTTCCGGGGTGCCCATGGTGAAGGTGCCGGCAGGCAGCACCACCATTTCCGGGCAGTCCTTGCAGTCCTTGAACACTTTGCCCGGCTGCGGGGTGGCGGCCTGGGCCAGGCCGGGCAACAGCGCGCCACACAAGGCGGTCAGCGCCAGGGCCGTGAGGGGTTTGAGTCGGGATGGAATCATGTGGGCATCTCGTTCAAAGGGAAGGGGAGGTCACGACACTTGGCTCAGCAAGGTCATGAAGCGCTGGATCTCATCCGAGTTGTTCAGCAGGCCGGGGGCGGTACGGATCACCGGGCCGACATCGCGACTCACGGCGTCGATCACCACACGGTTTTTCATCATGTGCTCCACCACGGCGTCGCTGTCCTGGCCCTTGACCCGGAAGAACGTAAAGCCGGCCGATAACTCGGGGCTACGCGGGGTGACCAGCTCGATGTTCGGCCGCGCCAGCAACTCGCTCTTGAGTTCAGTGTTGAGTTCATGGATGCGTGCCTGCACCTGCGGCTTGCCCAATTGCAGGTGCAGCTTGAAAGCCTCGTCCGCCGCCCAGCGGTGCTCGAACGCGTGGTAGCCACCCGGGGTCATGGTGGTGGCGAAGTTGGTGTCCTCGGAGAAGGTCGGCACCATCGGCGTGACGTACTTGTTCTCGCTGTCACGGGCGCAGACCAGGCCGGTGCCGCGTGGGCCGAACATCCATTTGTGGGTGCCGGCAATAAAGAAGTCGCAGTGCATGTCCGGGAAATCGAGGTTTTCCACGCCGAAACCATGCACGCCATCGACCACATAGAGGATGCGGTCCTTGTCGTCGCGATTGCGGTTGAGTGCCTGCACCAGCTTGCCGATCTCGCCGATCGGCAGCTTTACGCCGCTGCCGGACTGCACCCAGGTCATGCCCAGCACCCGGGTATTGGGGCGGATGCTGCGCTGGATAGTGCCCAGCACTTCATCGGCGGACATGTGTTGGGTGTCTTCGAACAGCGTGATCCGGCGCACCTGTGTGCCTTCCTTGGCCACACGAAAATCCAGCACGTTCTGGGTGGCGTAGTGCTCGTGAACCGTGGTGAGGATTTCCTGGTCGGGGCGCACTTTGATCCCGCCATAAATCATCGCCAGGCCTTCGGAGGTGCTGCCAGTGAGGGCGATCTGAGCAGGCTTGGCGTTCAGGTAGCGACCTGCCCATTCACGCACCTGGCCTTCGCGTTTCCAGGTTTCTTCCAGGCCCCAATCCATCGCCAGCCCAGGGTTGCGGTCGATTTGCAGGCGATAGCGCTCGATGGCCTCACGCACTGGCTTGGGGTGCGAGGCCACCAGGAAGTTGGAGAAATGCAGGTAGCTCGGGTCCTGGTTGAACAGTTGCTTGAGCCCCGTCCATGGGGAGCTTGCTGCCAGGCTCGGCGCGGCGGCCAATGCCTGTGGGAGCAGCGGCAGGCTGGCGGCAAATACGCCGGCCTGCTTGAGAAATGTACGGCGGTCGGTCATGGACTCACTTCATGGGTGATTAGCGATTGGCCAAGGGTTTGGCGGCTTTTTGTACCTGGTCCCACACCCGCAGGAAGTTGCCTCCCCACAGCTTGGCGATGTCCGCTTCGGAGTAGCCGCGCTGGATCAGTTCGGCGGTGACGTTGCGCACCTCGCCGACGTTCTCCCAGCCCTGGATGCCGCCGCCGTCGTTGAAGTCCGACGCGATGCCGACATGATCGATGCCGATCTTGCGCACGGTGTAGTCGATGGCATCGCCCCAGTCCTTGAGGGTGGCCTTGGGTTCCTCTTCCAGAATGCCGTACAGGCCCTGGGCATACTGGCCGAACTTCTGCTCCGGCCAGGCCGCGATGATTGCGTCGCCGGGCATCAGGGCCATGGCCAGGTTGGGCAGGGGAGGCAGGTCAAACCGTGCGCGCAGGGCATTGAGCTTGTCCTGGGTCGGCTGGCTCAGCGGGCGCAGGTAGGCCGGGAAGCCCACGACCTGCACCACGCCGCCGCTGTTCTTGATCAGCTGCAACTCTTTGTCGCTGAGGTTGCGCGGAATATCCACCGACGCACGCGGCGCCGAGTGTGAGGCGATCATCGGCGTGCGGCTCAACTGCGCCACTTGCTCCAGCGCCTTGGTCGACATCTGCGACACATCAATGATCACGCCCAGGTCGTTCAGGCGGTGCACCGCTTGCTTGCCGATCTCCGACAGGCCTTCAAGGGCGTCGGTGGAGTCATTGAAGAACGGCAGCGGGCGCGACGAATCGGACCACGCGTTATTGCCGATATAGCTGAAGCCGAACATGCGCATGCCGCGCGCCGTCCACAGGTCCAGTTGGTTCAGGTCATTTCCCAACGGGTAGGCGTTGAGCATGCTGATAAAGATCGCGAACTTGCCCTCGCCATGCAGGCGACGGAAATCATCCGGCGTATAGGCAATGCCGACCTGGTTGGGGAAGTCGCGCACCATGCCGGAGATGATTTTGTAGCGCACCTCCTGCTCGTGGCGGGCCTCCTCGACAAAACCGTCGGTGGGCTTGTGCGGGGCATTGGGGCCGTTCCAGATCTCCGGCCAGCCGAAGATCGTCAGGGCGGCGCCCGACAAGCGCCCGCGTGCCGCCTTGGCCAGGTCGAACTGACCGTTGCCGTCCTTGTCGGCCTCGTTGTCGGCGGTGCCGAAATCCAGGGGCACGGTGATGTGGCTGTCGAATGACAGCAGCCGGTCCTGCATTTCATTGGCCTGCTTGATCACCGCCAGCGGGTAGCCGGCATTGCCACGGAACCAGTGGTCCCAGGCCAGGAAGCCTGCGCCGGCACCGATGGCCAATGCCAGTGGCAGGCCGATGTACAGCGCCTTTTTCGAACGTGGTTTTGTCATTGCCATCTCAGTCAGTTGAGGCCTTTGCTATCAGGGAAGAACGAGCGATGGCGGGGGAAATTTAGGTGGCGGCGCCACGCCGGTAAATTTCCCGTGGCTGCAAACGTTCTAGCTCTGATTAAGCCGTTTCCTAAGGTAGACAATGACGATCTCTCGACGTGGGTTCATCGCAGGCCTGGCGCTGACCGGCGCTGCCGTGCCGGCGGCCCTTTATGCCCATCGCGAGCTGACGCGTGAAGAATTCCCGATCACCCCTGGCGAGGCCACGGTGGACCTGGCCGATACCGACGGCCAGCACCTGGCGAACACCCTGCGCGGCGTCTGGAGCCTGCGCCTGGAAGGGCATGACGCCGGGCTCAAGGGGCTGCCGTTGGAAGGCCTGGAGCTGCTGCTCGACATCGCCCCCCGTGGCCGTGGCCTGCGGGGCTACCTGGACACAGCCGCCAACCTGCGCGCCGAAGGCGAGCCGCGTTACCGCGTGCTGGGTGACCTGCTGACCGGCGACGGCGCCGTGCTGTATTGGCGGCTGATCGACCGTGACGCTGTCGGTGGCGAGCCGGCCTATGAATTCAAGATGACCCTCGACGAAGTCTGGAGCGGGTTTGGCAATGCCGGCAGCGGCACCCTCAGCGGGCAGATCCTCAGCCTTGATCGCCCGCTGGCCATGACCGAGCGTGACAACCGCTTCATCGCCCACAAACAACTGTTCCCCGAAGCCCGCGAGCGGATCGGCCTCAATTCGACCCTGCTGGCCTGGCTGATCGCCCCCGAACATCGCCTGTTCCACCAGCTGTGGCACGCCACCCGCGACCAATGGCACAAGCTGTCCGAAGACAAACGGGAAGCCCTGCGCGGCATCGGCTGGCAGCCCGGGCCGCGCGGCCAGGAGCGCGACGCACGGGGCAAGCGCAAGGACCGCAACGGCTCGGGCATCGACTTCTTCTTCATGCACCGCCACATGCTCGGTACGGCGCGCTCCATGCAGGACCTGCCGTCGTGGCCGCAATTCCCTGAGCCCCAGCCGGCGCTGGAACGTGACCGCCTGGGCTTCGTGCGCTACTTCGACAACAGCGACGGCTTTGCCTTGCCGCCCACCTGGTCGGCGCCAAACGACGCGGACTACACGCAATGGGTCAGCGATATCAAGGCCGCCGAGACCTACCACAGCAATTTCCAGGTGTGGGAATCCCAATACCGCGACCCGCGCTACCTGGCCAAGCTGACCCTGGGTCAGTTGGGGTCGGAGATGGAGCTGGGCCTGCACGACTGGTTGCACATGCGCTGGGCCTCCGTGCCCCGTGACCCGTCCAACGGCGGCCCGGTGCCGTTTGCCCGCGACCCCGCCGACTTTGCCGCCCGCTGGTACGCGGCCGAGAACGACTTCCTCGGCGACCCGTTTTCCTCCCACGTAAACCCGGTGTTCTGGCACTTCCACGGCTGGATCGACGACCGTGTCGAAGACTGGTTCCGTGCCCATGAGCGCTTCAACCCGGGCGAGGTCAGACGGCTGGAGGTCAACGGCGTGGCGTGGTTCGCCCCGGGCCGTTGGGTGGAAGTGGCAGACCCCTGGCTGGGCCCGGACACCCACGGCTGCAGCACCACGCCCGGGTTGCAGGTGGGCAAGTCGATGGAGATGGACCCGGAGGTCATGAAGCTGGCTCTGCGCATTACCTTTGGCGCGGATGAAGACGTGCTCAAGGGCTTGTTCAAGCGCGTGCCGAAACGGCCGTGGTACGCACGCAACTTGAAGCTCAAGTGAATCATTCGATCGCTCTCACGCTTCATCGTGGGGGCGCTCAAAAAAACCTGAATTTAAATTGAACCCGCTCTGATCCGCGCTTGTCCCCGCTTCCCATGTCACCCCCCGCGCTGCAAATCCCTTAATTTCCCAACCCTGTCGGAAGCCCCTCCAGGCCCCCGGCTGCGCCCGCATTTTTTACCGGGCAACCAGCACACCCCGATCCAAGCGGCAGCTGAAAACGGACTTTCTCCTCAACCGTGACTTATCAGGCAGGTTACCCCCATGCAGTTCAGCGAATTATTGGCAGCGATTTCCACCCATGCGATCCGTCTGCAAACTGAAGAAGGCGACCTGATCATCCTCGGCGATGACGAAGCACTGGATGACGCCCTGTGGGATCAACTGATCGCCCACAAACCCCAGCTGCTGGCACTGGTTGCCGAACATGGCGGTGACTGGTTGAGCCCGGCCTACCGCATCACGCCGGACATGCTGGCGCTGGTCAACCTCGACCAGCCGGCGATCGACCGGATCGTGGCTGCCATCCCCGGTGGCGCAGCGAATGTGCAGGATGTGTACCCCTTGGCGCCGCTGCAAGAGGGCATGCTCTATCACCATTTGTCTGCCGAGCAGGGTGACCCCTACGTGCTGCACGCGCAGTTCGTGTTCGACAGCCGTGCACGCCTGCAGCACTTTGCCCAGGCGCTGCAATGGGTGATCGACCGCCACGACATCCTGCGCACGTCCATGGTGTGGGAGCGCCTGGATGAGCCGCTGCAAGTGGTATGGCGCAAGGCGCCGCTGGTCTGTGAAGAGGTACCGTTGAGCGGTGGCGACATCCTCGCCCAATTGCTCGCCCGCTATGACGCACGCACGTTCCGCATGGACCTGGGCCAGGCGCCGCTGCTGCGCCTGGTGTTCGCCGACGACCCGGCAAACCAGCGGGTGGTGGCGATGCTGCTGTTCCACCACACCATCCTCGATCACACCGCCCTGGACGTGGTGCGCCATGAAATCCAGCTGTACCTGGCCGGCGAGCAGGCCCAGGCCGGTGAGCCGGTGCCGTTTCGCAGCTACATCGCCCAGGTGCGCCACGGCGTCAGCGAGCAGGCGCACGAGGCGTTTTTCCGCGACATGCTGGCCGACATCGACGAGCCGACACTGCCCTTCGGCCTGCAAGACGTGCAGGGCGATGGCCAGGGCATCGACGAAGCGCGCCTGCCCGTCGACAGGGCGTTGAGCCGCCGCCTGCGCCAGCTGGCGCGGCCGCTGGGGGTGAGCGTGGCGAGCATGATGCACCTGGGCCTGGCGCGGGTGTTGGGCGTGGTGTCCGGTCGCGAGGCCGTGGTGTTCGGCACCGTGATGCTGGGGCGCATGGGCGCGGGCGAGGGCGGCGAACGCGCCCTGGGCATGTTCATCAACACCTTGCCGCTGCGCGCCGATGTGGGCGGGCAGGGCGTGCGTGCCGGGGTCAAGGCGATCCATGAGCGGCTCACCACCTTGCTGCATCACGAGCATGCATCCCTGGCCCTGGCCCAGCGTTGCAGCGGGGTGGCCGCGCCGACGCCGTTGTTCAGCGCCATCCTCAACTACCGGCACAGCGCGGCAACCGACATGGACGAGGTCATCGAGGTGGCCGACGGTATCCAGGTACTGGGCGCCGAAGAGCGCACCAACTACCCGCTGACGGTCAATGTCGATGACCTGGGCGAAGACTTCGCGTTGACCGTGATGGTGGACGCCGCCATCGGCGCGCAACGCGTTGCAAGCTACCTGCACACGGCCCTGGAAAGCCTGGCCGATGCCCTGGAGCAGCGACCGGATTCGCCGCTCAGCGGCCTGAACATCCTGCCCGACACCGAACGCCATCACCTGCTGCACACCCTCAATCACAGCCCTGCGCACTACGCCGATACGGCCCTGATCCACCACCTCGTCGAGTCCCACGCCGCCGCCCAGCCCGAGGCCATTGCGCTGCGTTTCGACAACCAACGGCTTACCTACCGCCAGCTCAATGAGCGCGCCAACCAGGTCGCCCATCGCCTGCTGGCCCAGGGCATTCGCCCGGACGACCGCGTGGCGATCTGCGTCGAGCGCGGCCTGGAAATGATCATCGGCCTGCTGGGCATCCTCAAGGCCGGTGCCGGCTACGTGCCAATCGACCCGGCGTACCCGCTGGAGCGCATCGCCTACACCCTGGCCGACAGCGCACCGCTGGCCGTGCTGGTGCAAGCCAACACCCGCCACCTGGTCGGCGACCTGGCGCAGATCGACCTCAACGGCCTGCGCGGCGAATCCCTGGTCAACCCGCGTGTCAGCGTCAGCCCGGCCAACCTGGCCTACGTGATCTACACCTCGGGCTCCACCGGCCAACCCAAGGGCGTGATGATCGAACACCGCCAGGTGGCGCGTCTGTTCACCGCCACCGCGCACTGGTTCGGCTTCAACAGCAACGACGTGTGGGCGCTGTTCCACTCCTTTGCCTTCGACTTCTCCGTGTGGGAGATCTGGGGCGCGTTGATGCACGGCGGCCAGTTGCTGATCGTGCCGCAACTGGTCAGCCGTTCACCGGACGAGTGCTACACGCTGCTGTGCGAGGCGGGCGTGAGCATCCTCAACCAGACGCCCAGCGCCTTCCGCCAATTGATCGCCGCCCAGGCCGACAGCCCCCAGGCCCACTCCTTGCGCCAGGTGATTTTCGGTGGCGAGGCCCTGGAGCCGGGCATGCTCAAACCGTGGTATGCCCGTGCGATCAACGCCGGTACGCAACTGGTGAACATGTACGGCATCACCGAAACCAGCGTGCACGTGACCTACCGCGCGCTGGAAGCAGCAGACGCGCAATTGGTCGGCGTCAGCCCGATTGGCGTGCGCATCCCCGACCTGCAACTGTACGTGCTGGATGAGCAGCGCGAGCCGCTGCCGGTGGGCGTGGTGGGCGAGTTGTACGTGGGCGGTGCCGGCGTGGCGCGGGGTTACCTCAACCGTGACGCGCTGAACGCCGAACGCTTCCTGGCCGACCCGGCCACCGGTTTGCGCATGTACAAGACTGGCGACTTGGGCCGCCTCAAGGCTGACGGCAGCGTCGAGTACCTGGGGCGCAATGACGACCAGGTGAAGATCCGTGGTTTCCGCATCGAACTGGGGGAAATCGAAGCGCGGCTGGCCACTGCGCCCGGCGTGCGCGACGCCGTGGTCGTGGCGCGCGAGGACGTGCCGGGGGACAAGCGCCTGGTGGCCTACGTGATTGCCGAGGGTGAGCTGAGTGTCGCCGCCTTGCGCGACCATCTGCTGCTGAGCCTGGCCGACTACATGGTGCCTGGCGCGTTCGTATTGCTGGACCAATTCCCCCTCACCACCAACGGCAAGCTCGACCGCAAGGCCTTGCCTGCACCTGATGCCGAGGCGCTGGTGCGGCGCGGTTATGCAGCGCCCCAGGGCGCAGTGGAAACCGCCATCGCGGAGCTCTGGCAAGAGCTGCTCACCCTTGACCGTGTTGGCCGCGACGACAATTTCTTCGAACTGGGCGGGCATTCCCTGCTGGCAGTCAAGCTGATCGAACGCATGCGCCAGCTGGACCTGAGCGCCGATGTGCGCGTGCTCTTCGGCCAACCCACTCTGGCGGCGCTGGCAGCGGCAGTGGGCGGGCAGCAGGAGGTGGCGGTGCCGGCCAACCGGATTACCGCAACCAGCCAACGCATCACCCCCGACATGTTGCCCCTGGTGGCGCTGGAACAGCCTGCCATCGACCATATCCTCGCCAGCGTGCCCGGCGGCCTGGGCAATGTGCAGGATATCTACGGCCTGGCCCCCTTGCAGGCGGGCATTCTCTATCACCACCTGGCAACCACCGAAGGCGACCCCTACGTATTGCAGGTGCAACTCAGCTTCGCCGACAAAGGTGCGGTGGACGCGTTCGCGCGGGCCTTGAACAGCGTGATCGAGCGCAATGACATCCTGCGCACCGGCATCCTCTGGGAAGGCCTGGATGAGCCGGTGCAAGTGGTGCTGCGCCACGCGCCGCTGGTGGTCGAGGGCATCGAGGTGGCGGGCGCTGATGCCCTGGCCACCCTGCAACAACGCTTCGACCCGCGCCATTACCGGCTGGACCTCACGCGCCCCTCGTTGATGCGCCTGGCCTATGCCGAGCAGCAGGGGCGTTTCGTCGGCATCCTGTTGCTGCACCACATCCTGCTCGACCACACCGCGTTGCAGGTGCTGGTGGAGGAAATGAGCGCGAGCCTGACAGGCAGCAGCGCGCAATTGCCCGACGCGGTGCAGTACCGCAACTATGTGGCGCAGGCCAGGCTGGGCGTGAGCCAGGCGCAGCACGAGGGGTTTTTCCGCGAGATGCTCGGCGACATCGACGAGCCGACCCTGGCCTTCGGCCTGCAGGACATCAATGGCGACGGCAGTGGCATCGTCGAGGCGCACTTGCCGCTGGAACCGGCGTTGAGCCTGGGCCTGCGTGAACAGGCACGGCAGTTGGGTGTGAGCACCGCCAGCCTGGTGCACCTGGCCTGGGCGCAGGTGTTGGCGCAGGTCTCCGGCCAGCAGGACGTGGTCTTTGGCACGGTGCTGCTGGGCCGCCTGCAGGGCGGTGAGGGCGCCGACCGCGCCCTCGGCATGTTCATCAATACCTTGCCGCTGCGTGTCAGTCTCGGCACGGTAGGCGTACAGGCGGGAGTGCGCGCCACCCACGCGCGCCTGGCGCAGCTGCTCGGGCATGAGCATGCCTCGTTGTCCCTGGCCCAGCGTTGCAGCGGCGTGCCGGCATCGTTGCCGTTGTTCAGCACACTGCTCAACTACCGCCACAGCGCGCCGGGCGAAGCACCGGGGGCCAGCCCGTTCGCGGCGTCCGGTATCGAAATCCTCAGCTCCGAAGAGCGCAGCAACTACCCGCTGGTGCTCAACGTCGATGACCTGGGCAGCGGCTTCGCCCTCACCGTGCAAGGGCTGGCCACGTTGGACGTGCAACGGGTGGGCGACTACATGCTCACCGCGCTGCGCCACCTGGTGACCGCGCTGCAACAGGCGCCTACCACGCCGTTGCAGGCTATCTCGATCCTGCCGCCCGCCGAGCGTCACCAACTGCTTGTGGACTTCAACGCCACCGCCCGCGACTACCCGGCGCAGCTTACCGTGCACCAGCTGTTCGAAGCCCAGGCGTTGGCCCGGCCCGAAGCGGTGGCGGCGGTGCACGGCGTGTTGTCATTGAGTTACCGCGACCTCAACCGGCGCGCCAACCGCCTGGCCCATCACCTGATCGGCCAAGGCGTGCAGCCCGGCGAAAGCGTGGCGATTGGCTTGCCTCGCTCTCTTGATTTGCTGGTCTGCCAACTGGCGATCCTCAAGTGTGGCGCCGTGTACGTGCCGCTGGACGTCAACGCCCCCGTCGAGCGCCAGGCCTTTATCGTGCAGGACAGCGGCGCGCGCCGGGTGCTCAACACCTTGGCCGACTTGAACCTGGACGCGCAGTCCCCACGCAATCCCGAACTGCTCCAGTCGGCAGAAAGCGTGGCGTACATCCTCTACACCTCCGGCTCGACTGGCGCGCCCAAAGGCGTGCAGGTGCCGCATCGGGCCATCTCGCGGCTGGTGCTCAACAACGGCTATGCCGAGTTCAACGAGCGTGACCGCGTGGCCTTCGCCTCCAACCCGGCGTTCGACGCCAGCACCCTGGAAGTGTGGGCGCCGTTGCTCAACGGCGGCTGCGTGGTGGTGGTCGAACACGCGGTGTTGCTGTCCCAGGCCGCGTTCGCGCAACTGTTGCAGGAGCAGTCCGTCAGCGTGTTGTGGATGACGGCGGGCCTGTTCCACCAATACGCCGATGCGCTGATGCCGCATTTGCGCCAACTGCGCTACCTGATCGTCGGCGGCGATGTGCTCGACCCGCTGGTGATCAGCCGCGTGCTCCAGCACGGCAAGCCCCAACACCTGCTCAACGGCTACGGGCCGACCGAAGCCACCACCTTTTCCACCACCCATGAAATCACCGCTGTGGGCGAGGGTGGCATTCCCATCGGCCGGCCGATCGCCAATGCCCAGGCCTATGTGCTCGATGCGCGCCAGCAGCCGCTGCCGCTGGGGGGGGTCGGCGAGCTGTACATCGGCGGTGCGGGCGTAGCCAAGGGCTACTTGAACCAGCCGCAACTGACCGCCGAAAAATTCATCGCCAACCCGTTCGGCGACGGCCTGCTGTACCGCACCGGCGACCTGGCCTGCTGGCAGGCGGACGGCACCTTGCTGTACCAGGGGCGCAATGACCTGCAGGTGAAGATTCGCGGTTTCCGCATCGAGCCCGGCGAAATCGAAGCGGCCCTGGCCGCTTTCCCGGGGGTGAACGACAGCGTGGTGCTGGTGCGTGAAGACGAGCCCGGCGACAAGCGCCTGGTGGCGTACTACACCGCCCAGGCGGCGCTGGACATCGAAGCGCTGCGCAGCCACCTGCAAGGCCGCTTGCCCGACTACATGGTACCGTCGGCCTATGTGTGGCTGGAGCTATTGCCACTCACCGCCAACGGCAAGCTCGACCGCAAGGGCCTGCCGGTACCGGACCAGAACGCGCGGCTCAGCCGTGGCTATGAAGCGCCGGAAGGCGAGGTAGAAACCCTGCTGGCGCAGATCTGGCAGGACGTGCTCAAGCTTGAGCGGGTAGGGCGTCACGATCACTTCTTCGAGCTGGGCGGGCATTCGTTGCTGGCGGTCAGCCTGATCGAACGCATGCGCCAGGTCGGCCTGAGCGCCGATGTGCGCGTGCTGTTCAGCCAGCCGAGCCTGGCCACGCTGGCAGCGGCGGTGGGCAGCGGGCGCGAAGTGCGGGTGCCGGCCAATGGCATTCCCGGGGGCTGCACCCGGATTACGCCGGACATGCTGACCCTGGTGCAGCTCGACCAGGCAGCCATCGACCGAGTCGTCGCCAGCGTGCCGGGCGGCGCGGCAAACGTGCAGGACATCTACCCGCTGGCGCCCTTGCAGGAAGGCATCCTGTATCACCACATCAGCGCCGAACAGGGCGACCCGTACCTGCTGCAGTCGCGCATGGCCTTCGACAGCCTGGAGCGCCTGCACGGGTTCATGGGCGCGTTGCAACAGGTGGTTGCGCGGCACGACATCCTGCGCACCGGCGTGGTCTGGGAAGGGCTGGACAGCCCGGTGCAAGTGGTGTGGCGCGACGCCCAGTTGGTGGTGCAAGAAGTGGCGCTGGACCCGGCCGACGGCGGCATCATCGAACAACTGCATGCGCGTTTCGATGCACGTCATTACCGCCTTGATATCACCCAGGCGCCGTTGTTGCGCATGGTCTACGCCAAGGACCCGGTCAACGGGAGGGTGGCAGCGATCCTGCTGTTCCATCACCTGGCCCTGGACCACACAGCCATGGAAGTGGTCGGCCAGGAAATGCGCGCCTTCCTGTTCAACCAAGCGCAAGACTTGCCGGCGGCCGCGCCGTTTCGCAACTACGTGGCCCAGGCGCGCCTCGGCGTGAGCGTGGCCGAGCACGAGCAATTCTTCCGCGACATGCTGGCCGACATCGACGAGCCGACCTTGCCCTTTGGTGTGCAGGATGTGCAGGGCGACGGGCGTGAAATCGAAGAAGCCGAGCTGGCGCTGGACGCCACGCTGGCCCAGCGGGTGCGCGAGCAGGCCCGGCTGGCAGGCGTCAGCGCGGCCAGCCTGATGCACCTGGCCTGGGCTCAGGTAATGGGGCTGGTGTCCGGGCGTGATGAGGTGGTGTTCGGCACCGTGTTGATGGGCCGCATGCAGGCCGGCGAGGGCGCGGATCGGGCCCTGGGGATGTTCATCAACACCTTGCCATTGCGGGTCGATGTGGCGGCTGGCGCGGCCGTGGCGGTCAAGGCCACCCATGCACGCCTGACGGCCCTGCTCGGGCATGAGCACGCCTCCCTGGCACTCGCCCAGCGTTGCAGTGGCGTGGCGGCCGCGTTGCCGTTGTTCAGCGCCTTGCTCAATTACCGTCACAGCAACCCGGGCGAAATGGCCCGCGATGGCCAGGGCATCTGGGAGGGCGTGCAGTTGCTCGGCGGTGAAGAGCGCAGCAACTACCCGCTGACATTGAGTGTGGACGATCTGGGCACAGGGTTTGGCCTGACGGTGCTGGCCTTGCCGCAGATCGGTGCCAGGCGCCTGTGCGACTACATGCACAACGCGGTGGCGCAACTGGTGACCGCACTGGAAACCGCACCGGGCACTGCGCTCAATCAACTGGCCGTGCTGCCGGTGGCCGAGCGCGATACCCTGCTGCGCGACTTCAACACCACCGCCGCAGACTACCCGACGGGCCAGACCCTGCACGGCGCGTTTGAGGTGCAGGCCGAGCGCCAACCCCACGCCGTTGCCGTGGTGCAAGACGGCGAAGCGCTGACCTATGCGCAACTCAACCGACGCGCCAACCAGCTGGCCCATCACCTGCTGGCGCTCGGTGTGCAACCGGACGACCGCGTGGCGATCTGCTGCCGTCGCGGCCCGCAGATGCTGGTGGGCTTGCTGGCCATTCTCAAGGCCGGCGCCGGCTATGTGCCAATCGACCCGGCATATCCCGCCGAGCGCATCCGCTACCTGCTGCAAGACAGCGCCCCGGTAACGGTGCTGGCCGAAGTCAGTACCCAGGCATTGTTGGGATCGGTAGCCAGCGTGGACTTGCAGGATTCGAGCTGGCAGCAGCAACCCACCCACAACCCGCACGTGCCTGCGCTGACCCCGGCGCACCTGGCCTACGTGATCTACACCTCCGGTTCCACCGGCCAGCCCAAAGGCGTGATGGTGGAACACCGTACCGTGGAAAACCTGGTGCACTGGCACTGCGAAGCCTTCGGCCTGGACCGTGCGAGCCACACCAGCAGCGTGGCTGGTTTCGGCTTTGATGCGATGGCCTGGGAAGTCTGGCCGGCGCTGTGCGTGGGCGCCACCCTGCACCTGCCGCCCGCCAGCGTCGGTAACGAGAACATCGACGAATTGCTGGCCTGGTGGCTGGCGCAACCGTTGGACGTGAGCTTCCTGCCGACGCCGGTGGCCGAGTACGCCTTCAGCCAAAACCTGCAGCACCCGACCTTGCGCATCCTGCTGATCGGCGGCGATCGCCTGCGCCAGTTCAACCAGGAACGGCGCTTTGCCGTGATCAACAACTACGGGCCCACCGAAGCCACGGTGGTCGCCACCTCCGGGCGTGTGCGGGCCGGCCAGGGCTTGCACATCGGCCGGCCGGTCGCCAATGCCTATGCCTACGTGCTGGATGCGCAACAGCGCCCGGTGCCGGTGGGCGTGGCCGGTGAGTTGTACGTGGGCGGCAGCGGCGTGGCGCGGGGTTACCTGAACCGCGCAGACCTGACGGCCGAACGCTTCCTGCAAGACCCGTTCAACCCGGGGCGCATGTACCGCACCGGCGACCTGGTGCGCTGGTTGCCCGACGGCAATCTTGAGTACCTGGGGCGTAACGATGACCAGGTCAAGTTGCGCGGTGTGCGGGTTGAGCTGGGCGAAATCGAAAGCCGCCTGGCCGCCCTGGACGGTGTCGGCGAAGCGGTGGTGCTGGTGCGCGACGGCCGCTTGGTGGCGTGGTTCACCGAGCAACGGCCGCTGGCGATTGAAGGCTTGCGCGAGCAACTGCAAGCCGTGTTGCCCGACGCCTTGGTGCCGGTGGCGTATGTGAAACTCGACGCGCTGCCCCTGACCGCTAACGGTAAGCTGGACCGCAAGGCCCTGCCCGAACCCGATCAAGCCGCTTTGCTCAGCCGCGACTACGAGGCGCCCCAGGGCGAGGTTGAAACCACCCTGGCGCGGATCTGGGCCGAGGTGTTGCAGGTGGAGCAGGTCGGTCGGCACGACCATTTCTTCGAACTCGGCGGGCATTCCTTGCTTGCGGTCAGCCTGATCGAACGCATGCGTCAGGTGGGCCTCAGTGCCGATGTGCGCGTGCTGTTCAGCCAGCCGACCCTGGCCGCACTGGCCGCCGCTGTGGGCAGTGGCCGTGAAGTACAGGTGCCGGCCAACCGAATTCCTGCGGGCTGCCAGCGCATCACGCCGGACCTGTTGCCGCTGGTGACACTGGACCAGTCGACCCTCGACGACGTGGTCGCCCGTGTCCCGGGTGGCGCAGCGAATGTGCAAGACATCTACCCGCTGGCGCCGTTGCAGGAAGGCATTCTCTACCACTACATCACCGCCGAAAGCGGCGACCCCTACCTGCTGCAATCGCACCTGGCCTTTGACAGCCTCGAGCGCCTGAACGCCTTCGCCCAGGCGCTGCAACAGGTGATCGACCGCCACGACATCCTGCGTACCGGCGTGGTCTGGGAAGGCCTGGCGCAACCGCTGCAAGTGGTGTGGCGCAGTGCGCAACTGAGCGTGGAGGAGCTGCACCTGCAAGGTGATGTGCTGGCGGGCCTGCATGAGCGGTTCGATGCACGGCGCTACCGGCTGGACATCAGCCAGGCGCCGCTGATCCGCCTGATGTACGCCAAAGACCCGGCCAATGCGCGGGTGGTGGTGGTGCTGCTGTATCACCATATCGCGCTGGACCACACCGCGTTCGACGTGGTGCTGCGCGAAATGCAGGGCCACTTGCTCGGCCAGCCGGCCCCGACGACAGCGCCGATGCCGTACCGCAACTACGTGGCCCAGGCGCGCCTGGGGATCAGCGAGCAGGAGCACGAGGCGTTCTTCCGCGGCATGCTCGGCGATATCGATGAACCGACCCTACCGTTTGGCTTGCAGGATGTGCGCGGCGACGGCAACGCGATCACCGAACACACCCTGCACCTGGACAGCGACCTCAACCGCCGCCTGCGTGCCCAGGCCCGTCTGTTGGGCGTGAGCACCGCCAGCCTGTTCCACCTGGCCTGGGGCCAAGTGCTGGCGGCCACATCCGGCCGTCACAGCGTGGTGTTCGGCACCGTACTGGTGGGCCGTCTGCAAGGGGGCGAGGGCGCCGACCGTGCCCTAGGGGTGTTCATCAACACCTTGCCGCTGCGCCTGGATATCGACGCGCAAGGCGCTCGCGCTGCCGTGCGAGACACCCATGCACGGCTGAGTGCGCTGCTCGGGCATGAACATGCGTCCCTGGCCCTGGCCCAGCGCTGCAGCGGGGTGGCTGCACCCGCGCCGCTGTTCAGTTCGATGCTCAACTATCGCCATCGCGGCGCGGCGACCCGCTCGGTGGACGCGCAACAGGCGTGGCAAGGCATGCAGACGCTGGTCAATGACGGGCGCACCAACTACCCGTTGACCCTGAACGTGGATGACCTGGGCGACGGCTTTGACGTGACGGCCTTGGCGCAACTCGACCCGCAGCGGGTCTGCGGTTACCTGCACGTGGCCCTGTGCGGCCTGGTCGAGGCCCTGGAGCAGGCGCCGCAGCACGCGCTCAATCGCCTGCCGGTGCTGGGCGAAGAAGAACGGCACAGGCTGCTGGTGACCTTCAACGCCACCGACGTGAGTTACGACCTCGACCAGACCCTGCATGGCCTGTTTGAAGCCCAGGTACAACGCACGCCGGATGCCATCGCCGTCAAGGCCGAAGAACAGCACCTCACGTATCAACAACTGAACGAGCACGCCAACCGCCTGGCCCATCACCTGCGTGAGCAGGGCGTGCAGCCGGATTCGCGGGTGGGCATCTGCCTCGAGCGCGGCCTGGATATGGTCATCGGCCTGTTCGCCATCCTCAAGGCCGGCGGCGGCTACGTGCCGCTGGACCCGGCGTACCCCCTCGACCGCATCGCCTACATGCTGCAAGACAGTGCGCCGGTAGTGGTGCTGGCCCAGGGCGCAACCCGGGGCCTGTTGGGCGAGGTGCCGGTGATCGACCTCGACCAACCAACCTGGCAGCATCAGCCCTTGAGCAACCCTGAGGTGCCGGGTCTGACGGCGCAGCACCAGGCTTACGTGATCTACACCTCCGGTTCCACCGGCCAGCCCAAGGGCGTGATCAACGAACACGCCGGGGTGGTCAACCGCTTGCTGTGGATGCAGGACGCCTATGGCCTCAAGGACCATGATGCGGTGCTGCAGAAAACCCCGTTCAGTTTCGACGTGTCGGTGTGGGAGTTCTTCTGGCCGCTGATGACCGGCGCACGCCTGGTGATGGCGCGTCCGGGCGGGCATAAGGAACCGGCCTACCTGTGCGAAGTGATCGCGGCGCAGCACATCACTACCTTGCACTTCGTACCGTCGATGCTCGATGTGTTCCTGGCCCACGGCGACGTCAGCCAGGCGGCCGGGCTGGTGCGCGTGATGTGCAGCGGCGAAGCCCTGCCGGGCAGCCTGGTGCGGCGCTTCAAGCAGCAATTGCCGCAGATCGGCCTGTACAACCTGTACGGCCCCACCGAAGCGGCGGTGGATGTGACCGCGTGGAATTGCGCGCGGCCGCAAGTGCCGGACAACACGCCGATCGGCAAGCCCATCGCCAACACCCGCATGTACCTGCTGGATGCGCAATTGCAACCGGTGCCCCTGGGCGTGGTCGGCGAGTTGTTCATTGGCGGCGTGCAAGTGGCGCGCGGTTATCTCAATCGCCCGGACCTCACCGCCGAGCGCTTTCTCAAGGACCCGTTCACCAACGGCCGGATGTACCGCACCGGTGACGTCGGCCGGTACCTGCCCGACGGCAACATTGAATACCTGGGGCGCAATGACGACCAAGTGAAGATCCGTGGCCTGCGCATCGAACTGGGGGAAATCCAGGCGCGCCTGCTCGACCATCCCCAGGTCAGCGAAGCCGCCGTGGTGGCCCGCGAAGACCGCCTGGTGGCCTATTACACCGGCGTGCCCACCGACATCGACAGCCTGCGCGCCCACCTGCTGCTGCACCTGCCGGACTTTATGGTGCCTGCGCTGTTCGTGCACCTGGAGGCGCTGCCCCTGAGCCCCAACGGCAAGCTCGACCGCAAGGCCCTGCCGGCCCCGGGCATGGCAGCGCTGAGCGTGCGCGAGTACGCCGCACCGCAAGGCGAAACCGAAACCCTGTTGGCGCGGCTGTGGGCCGAACTGCTGGGCGTGGAGCGGGTGGGGCGGCATGACAATTTCTTCGAACTGGGCGGGCATTCGCTGCTCGCCGTGAGCTTGATCGGGCGCTTGCGCCAGGAAGGCATGGAAGCCGATGTGCGGGCGTTGTTCGAACAGCCGACCCTGGCTGGCTACGCCGCCATAACCGAACGAATGGAGATCGTCCTGTGAGCATTCTCGAACTGCTGGCGACGCTGAAGAGCAAAGACATCCAACTGGCGCTCAAGGGCGAACAGTTGGCGGTGCAAGGTAAAAAACAGGCGCTGAGTGACCCGGCCATCATGGCCGCGTTGCGCGAGCACAAGCCGGGGTTGATCGAGTTGATCAAGGCTGGCGACTACACGGCGACTAAGGCTGGTGAAGTCGAGGTGCCGGCCAATGGTATTGCGGCCGGCACCGAGCACATCACCCCGGCCATGCTGACGTTGTCGACGTTGAGCCAGGAGGAGATCGAGCGGATTGTCGCGACGGTCGACGGCGGCGTGGCGAACATCCAGGACATCTACCCGTTGGCGCCGTTGCAGGAAGGCATTCTGTTTCACCACGTGAGTGCTGAACAGGGCGACCCGTATGTGATGCAGTCGCAGTTCTCGTTCGACAGCCTGGCGCGTTTCGAGGCGTTCGCCCAGGCCTTGCAGGCGGTGATGGATCGCCACGATATCCTGCGCACCGGGGTGGTGTGGGAAGGGCTGCAAGAACCGTCGCAAGTGGTGTGGCGCCGGGCGCAGTTGCCGATCCAGGCCCTGGTGCTGGACCCGGCCGACGGCGACATCGCCGCGCAACTGCATGCATTGTTTGATGCCCGCCACTACCGGCTGGACGTGACCCAGGCGCCGTTGCTGCGCCTGGTGCGTGCCGACGACCCGGCCAATCAGCGCATCGTCGCAACCTTGCTGTTCCACCACATGGCGCTGGACCACAGCGCGCTGGAAGTGGTGTGCCATGAGCTGCAGGCGTGCCTGTTGGGGCAGGGCGCGGCGCTGGGCCAGGCGGTGCCGTTTCGCAACTATGTGGCACAGGCGCGGCTGGGGATCAGCGAGCAGGAGCACGAGAGCTTCTTCCGCCAGATGCTCGGCGACATCAGCGAGCCGACCTTGCCGTTTGGCTTGCAGGATGTGCAGGGCGATGCCCGTGGCATTACCGAGGTCAACCTGCCGCTGCCTGCGCCGTTGGCCCAGCGTTTGCGTGCCCAGGCCCGGCAATTGGGCGTGAGCGCGGCGAGCCTGTTTCATATGGGCTGGGCGCAGGTTCTGGGGGCACTGGCCGGCAAGCAGCAGGTGGTGTTCGGCACCGTGTTGATGGGGCGCATGCAAGGCAGCCATGACACCGAGCGGGCCCTGGGGATTTTCATCAACACCTTGCCGTTTCGCGTGGACGTGGACGCCACCGACGTGCGTGCCGGGGTCAAGGCCACCCACGCGCGGCTGACCACCTTGCTGCGCCATGAACACGCGGCCCTGGCGCTGGCCCAGCGCTGCAGTGGGGTGGTGGCGCCGACGCCGCTGTTCAGTGCCTTGCTCAACTACCGCCACAGTGCGCCGGCCGCCAGCGCCAACGCCGCATCGGCCTGGCAGGGCATTGCCGCCCTGAGTGCCGAAGAACGCACCAACTACCCGCTGACCTTGAGCGTGGATGACCTGGGCGAAGGGTTTGGCTTGAGCCTGCTCGCCAGCACGGCCGTGGACCCGCAGCGCGTGTGTGCCTACCTGCACACCGCGCTGGAGAACCTGGTGGCGGCACTGGAACAGGCCCCCCACACCGCCCTGAACCAGGTGGCTGTAGTGCCCGCCGCCGAACAGCAATTGCTGCTCGAACAGTTCAACGCGACCCACGCCGACTTCCCCCAGGGCACCACCTTGCACGGGCGCATCGAAGCCCAGGCGGCCCGGACGCCCGAGGCCATTGCGGCCGTGCATCAAGGCCGCCAACTGACCTACGCCGAGCTGAATCAGCAGGCCAACCTGCTGGCCCACCACCTGCTGGCACTGGGTGTGAAGCCCGATGACCGCGTGGCTATCGTCGCCCGCCGTGGGCTGGACACGCTGGCCGGGTTGCTGGCAATCCTCAAGGCCGGTGGCTGCTACGTGCCGGTGGACCCGTCCCACCCGGCCGAACGCTTGAACTACCTGCTGACCGACAGTGCCCCGGTGGCGGTGTTGACCCAGCAGGCCCTGCTTGATCGCCTGCCGGCCCTGGAAGTGCCGGTGATCAACCTCGACCGCTACACCTGGCAGCACCATTCGGCGAGCAACCCCAAGGTGGCCGTCACGCCCTCACACCTGGCGTATGTGATCTACACCTCCGGCTCCACCGGCTTGCCCAAGGGCGTGATGGTGGAGCACCACACCGTGGCCAACCTGGTGGACTGGCATTGCACGGCGTTTGACCTGTGCACCGGGCGCCACACCGCCAGCGTCGCCGGTTTCGGCTTTGATGCGATGGCCTGGGAAGTGTGGCCAGCGCTGTGTGTCGGCGCGACTTTGCACTTGCCGCCGGCCAATGACGGCGCCGAAGACATCGACGCGCTGCTGGCCTGGTGGTGCGCGCAGCCTTTGGACGTGTGCTTCCTGCCGACGCCGGTGGCCGAGTACGCGTTCAGCCAGCAGATCGAACACCCCACGTTGCGCACCCTGTTGATCGGCGGCGACCGCTTGCGCCAGTTCGGCCGGGCGCAGCATTTCGAGCTGATCAACAACTACGGCCCCACCGAGGCCACGGTGGTCGCCACGTCCGGCAAGGTGGAGGCGGGCGGGGTGCTGCATATCGGCAAACCTATCGCCAATGCCACGGTGTACCTGTTGGATGAACAGCAGCGCCCGGTACCCTTGGGCGTGGCGGGGGAGCTGTACGTGGGCGGCAAGGGCGTGGCGCGGGGTTACCTGAACCGCCCGGAACTCACCGCCGAACGCTTCCTCGACGACCCCTTCAACGGCGGGCGCATGTACCGCACCGGCGACCTGGCGCGCTGGTTGCCGGAGGGCAACCTTGAATACCTGGGGCGCAACGATGACCAGGTGAAGATCCGTGGCGTGCGCATCGAACTAGGGGAAATCGAAACCCAGCTCAACCAATTGGCCGGCATTCTTGAAGCGGTGGTGCTGGTGCGTGAAGAACGTCTGGTGGCTTACTTCACCGAGAACCCCCAGATCGATCCGTTGGCGGTCGGCGATATTCGCGCCCACCTGGTGGCGCACCTGCCGGACTACATGGTGCCGGTGGCCTACATGAAGCTGGACGCGCTGCCCCTTACCGCCAATGGCAAGCTCGACCGCAAGGCCTTGCCGGCGCCGGACCAGGCCGCCGTGTTCACCCGTGAATACGCCGCACCCGAGGGCGAGATCGAAGGCGTACTGGCGAGTATCTGGAGCGACGTGCTGCAGGTTGAGCGCGTTGGGCGCCACGATCATTTCTTCGAACTGGGCGGGCATTCGCTGCTGGCCATGCGCATGGTCTCCCAGGTGCGCCAGCGCCTGGGGGTGGAGCTGCAACTGGGCGACCTGTTTGCCAACGCCGAACTGTGCGCGGTCGCCGAGGTGCTGGCCCAGGCCGGGCGCAGCACCTTGCCGGATATCTTGCCGGCCAACCGCGATGAAGACGTACCGCTGTCGTTCGCCCAGCAACGCCTGTGGTTCCTGGCATTGATGGAAGGCGCCAACACTGCCTACAACATTCCCATCGGCCTGCGCCTGCGTGGGCAACTGCATGTACAGGCCGTGCAACGGGCGCTGGCGCGCATTGTGGCGCGCCACGAAACCCTGCGCAGCCGCTTCGCCCAGCACGGCGACACCGCCCAGGTGCTGATCGTGCCGGCCGAAGACGTGCTGCCCCTGCAAGTGCAGGACCTGCGCCGCCACCCGCAGCCGCAACAGGCGCTGGACGCGTTGATCCATGGCGAAGCCTCGGCGCCCTTCGATCTGGAGCGTGGCCCGCTGCTGCGTGGGCGCCTGGTGGTGATGGCCGACGATCACCATGTGCTGTTGCTGACCCTGCACCACATCGTCTCCGATGGCTGGTCCATGGGCGTGCTCACCCGCGAGTTGATGGCGCTGTACCAGGCGTTCAGCCACGGCTTGCCGGACCCGCTGCCGGCCTTGCCGATCCAGTACGGTGACTTCGCCGTGTGGCAACGCCTGTGGCTCAGTGGCGAGGTGCTGCACCGCCAAAGCACTTATTGGCAGCAGGCCCTGGCCGGTGCGCCGGCCTTACTCACGTTGCCCACCGACCGCCCGCGCCCGGCGCAGCAGGACTACGCCGGCAGCAGCGTCGACGTGCGCCTGGACGAACGCCTCACGGCCGGGCTCAAGGCCTTGAGCCAACGCCACGGCACCACCTTGTACATGACCTTGATGAGCGCCTGGGCGGCCTTGCTCGCGCGGTTGTCCGGCCAGCCGGACCTGGTGATCGGCTCGCCGGTGGCCAACCGCACCCGCAGCGAGGTGGAAGGGCTGATCGGCCTGTTCGTCAACACCCTGGCGGTGCGTATCGACACTTCGGGTGAGCTGAGCGTCGAGGCACTGCTCGCGCGGGTCAAGGCCCAGACCCTGCAAGCCCAGGCCCATCAGGACCTGCCCTTCGAGCAGGTGGTGGAAATCACCCGGCCAGTACGTAGCCTGGCTCACAGCCCGTTGTTCCAGACCCTGCTGACCTGGCAGGACAGCAGCGCGCCCACACTGGCCCTGGGCGACCTGGCGCTGGAAGGCATTGTCGAGAACAGCCACTTTGCCAAGTTCGACCTGTCGCTGAACCTCGGCGAAGTGCAGGGCAGCATTCTCGGCGCGCTGGAGTATGCGGTGGCGCTGTTCGATGAAGCCACGGTGCAGCGTTATGTGGGGTACTTCATTCGCGTGTTGCAGGCCATGGTCGAGAACGATCAGGCGGTGCTGGAACACCTGCCTCTGGTGGGCGAGCGGGAACGTCAGCAGGTGTTGTTCGACTTCAACGCCACCGACGTCCCTTACAACCTCGACCAGACGCTGCACGGCCTGTTCGAAGCGCAAGTGGCGCGCACGCCGCAGGCGGTAGCACTCAAGGCGGGCGAGCAGACCTTGACCTATGCCGAACTCAACGCCCAGGCCAACCGGCTGGCTCACCACCTGCTGGCGCAGGGCGTGCACGCCGATTCGCGGGTGGCGATCTGCGTGGAACGCAGCTTGGAAATGGTCATCGGCCTGTACGCGATCCTCAAGGCCGGCGCCGCCTATGTGCCGCTGGACCCGGCCTATCCGCCGGAGCGTATCGCCTACATGCTGCACGACAGCGCGCCCCAGGTGGTGCTGGCCCAAGGCAGTACGCGGGGCTTGCTCGGCGATGTGCCGGTGATCGACCTGGAGCAGCCGACCTGGCAGCACCTGTCCGTTGATAATCCGCACACCGAGGCCGTGAGTGCCTATGTGATCTACACCTCCGGCTCCACCGGGCAGCCTAAAGGAGTGATCAACGATCACGCCGGGGTGGTCAACCGCCTGCTGTGGATGCAGGACGAATACGGGTTGACGGCCGGCGACACGGTCTTGCAGAAAACCCCGTTCAGCTTTGACGTGTCGGTGTGGGAGTTCTTCTGGCCGCTGATGACTGGCGCACGCCTGGTGATGGCTGCGCCGGGTGGGCACAAGGACCCGCAGTACCTGTGCCGGGTGATCGCGGCGGAGCAGGTCACCACCCTGCATTTCGTGCCGTCGATGCTCGACGTGTTCCTCGCCCATGGCGAGCTGAGCCAGGCCGCCGGGCTGGTGCGGGTGATCTGCAGTGGCGAAGCCTTGCCGGGCAGCCTGGTGCGACGCTTCAAGAAGCAACTGCCCGGCAGCCAACTGCATAACCTGTACGGCCCGACGGAAGCGGCGGTGGATGTCACCGCCTGGAACTGCGCGGGGCCGGTGACGCCGGACAACACCCCCATCGGCAAGCCGATTGCCAACACGCGCATGTACCTGCTGGACGCCCAGTTGCAGCCGGTGCCCTTGGGCGTGGTGGGCGAGCTGTTCATTGGCGGCGTGCAAGTAGCGCGAGGTTATCTCAATCGCCCGGACCTAACGGCTGAACGCTTCCTCAAGGACCCGTTCACCGAGGGCCGCCTGTACCGCACCGGTGACGTGGGCCGCTACCTGCCAGACGGCACCATCGAATACCTGGGGCGCAATGACGACCAGGTGAAGATCCGTGGCTTGCGCATCGAACTGGGGGAAATCCAGGCGCGGCTCACCGAGTACCCGGCGATCAACGAAGCCGCGGTCATCGCCCGCGAACAGCGCCTGGTGGCGTACTACACCGGTGAACACAACGACATCGACGTCTTGCGTGCCCACCTGTTGCAGCACCTGCCGGAATTCATGGTGCCTGCGACCTTTGTTCACCTCGATGCACTGCCGTTGAGCCCCAACGGCAAGCTCGACCGCAAGGCACTGCCGGCACCGGGCCTGGAGTCGCTGGCTGTGCGCGAGTACGAGGCACCCCAGGGCGACACGGAAGTGGCCCTGGCGAGTGTGTGGGCCGAGTTGCTCAACGTGGAGCGCGTAGGCCGTCACGACAACTTCTTCGAGCTGGGCGGGCATTCGCTGCTGGCGGTCAGCCTGATGGGGCGCCTGCGCAGCCTGGGCTTGTCGGCAGACGTGAAAGTGCTGTTTGCGCAGCCGACGTTGGCCGGTTTGGCGGCGGCATTGGGCGGCAGCCGTGAAGTGGCAGTGCCCGCTAATCGAATTGGCGCCTGTTGCACGCATATCACCCCGGACCTGTTGCCGCTGATCACCCTGGAGCAAGCGGCCATCGACCGCATCGTCGCGTGCATCCCCGGTGGCGCGGCGAATGTGCAGGATATCTACCCGCTGGCACCGTTGCAGGCAGGCATGCTCTATCACCATCGAGCGGTGCCCGAAGGCGATGCCTACCTGTTGCAGGCGCAATTTGCCTTCGACCATCACGAACGCCTGGAAGCGTTCGCCATGGCCTTGCAGGCCGTGATCGAACGGCACGACATCCTGCGTTCGTCGTTCCACTGGGACGGCTTGGAAGAACCGGTGCAAGTGGTGTGGCGCGACGCGACGCTGCGTGTTGAAACCGGGGCGTTGCCCCTGCGCCTGGACGTGGGCCAGGCGCCGTTGATGCGCCTGGTGTATGCCCAGGAACCCGGGCGGGTGGTCGCCACCTTGCTGTTC
Source organism: Pseudomonas sp. GW821-FHT09A09 (assembly GCF_059418405.1). Lineage (NCBI taxonomy): Bacteria > Pseudomonadati > Pseudomonadota > Gammaproteobacteria > Pseudomonadales > Pseudomonadaceae > Pseudomonas > Pseudomonas sp. GW821-FHT09A09. The sequence continues at coordinate 4,611 of NZ_JBWKPU010000047.1, read as the reverse complement.
CATCACCTGGTGATGGACCACATCGCCCTGGAAATCCTGCAACACGACATGCAGGGGTTCCTGTTGGGCGATCAGGACGGGCTGGGCGAAGCGGTGCCGTATCGCAACTATGTGGCCCAGACCCGCCTGGGTGGCGGTGACCATGAAGGGTTCTTCCGCGAGATGCTGGGCGACATCGACGAGCCGACCGAAGTCGAACCGCTGGGCGATGACGCGCCTGCGCAGCTGGCGCTGGACCCGCAGTTGAGCCAGCGCTTGCGCAGCCAGGCCCGTGAGGCCGGCGTGAGCAGCGCGAGCCTGATGCACCTGGCGTGGGCCCATGTGCTGGGCAAAGTGTCCGGGCGTGAGCGGGTGGTGTTTGGCACGGTGATGCTCGGTCGCCTGCAAGGGGGCGAGGGCGCCGAACGGGCCATGGGGGTGTTCATCAACACCTTGCCGTTGCGCGTCGACCTGGGCGAGCGCCCGGTGCGTGACGCACTGCGGGCCACCCATGCGCGGCTGACGCAACTGCTCAGCCATGAACACGCGCCGCTGGCACTGGCCCAGCGTTGCAGTGGCGTGCCGGTGGGCACGCCGCTGTTCAGCGTGCTGTTCAATTACCGGCATAGCGCGCCGCAGGCCGGAGGTGTGGCCGAGGCGTGGCAGGGCATTCAAGTGCTCAAGGCCGAGGAACACACCAACTATGGCCTGTCGTTGAGCGTGGATGACCTCGGTGCAGGGTTCAGCCTCAAGGCCACGGGGCCGGGCGCGCGGCGTTTGTGCGAGTACCTGCAGGTGGCGCTGGAGCAGGTGGTGCAGGCCCTGGAGCAACGCAGCGAGATTGCTATCGGCCGCTTGCCCGTGCTGCCGGCGACCGAAGTTTTGCAACTGCAAGGTTTCAACGCCACGGCGCGGACCTTTCCCCGTGAACACACCGTGCAGCGCCTGTTCGAAGCCCAGGCCCAGGCTCGCCCGGGCGCTTTGGCCGTGCGTCATGGCGAGCAGACGCTGAGCTACGGTGAGTTGAACACTCGCGCCAATCATCTGGCTCATCATCTGTTGGGACTGGGCGTGCTGCCGGGCGACAACGTGGCGATCCTGCTGCCGCGTTCTGTCGATCTGCTGGTGAGCCAACTGGCCGTGCTCAAGTGCGCGGCGGCCTATGTGCCGCTGGACATTCATGCGCCGGCCGAACGCCAGGGCTTCATGCTGCAGGACAGCGGCGCGGTGTGGCTGTTGACCCGCAGTGATATGCCCGTCGGCTACCCGACCCGGCGCCTGGACCTGGACACCCTGGCCCTCGACCCGCAGCCCAGCCACAATCCCGACTTGTCGCAGTCCTCGGACAGCGTGGCGTACATCATGTACACCTCCGGTTCCACCGGGACGCCCAAGGGCGTGCTGGTACCGCACCGTGGCATCACGCGGCTGGTGATCAACAACGGCTATGCCGATTTCAACGCCGCCGACCGCGTGGCGTTCGCCTCCAACCCGGCGTTCGACGCCAGCACCATGGACGTGTGGGGGCCGCTGCTCAATGGCGGCCAGGTGCAGGTGATCGACCACGCCACCTTGCTCGCCCCGGCGGCGTTCGGCGCGGCCCTGGAAGGCGCGACGGTGCTGTTCGTGACCACGGCGCTGTTCAACCAGTATGTGCAGATGATCCCCGACGCCCTGGCCGGGTTGCGCATCCTGCTGTGCGGCGGCGAGCGCGCGGACCCGGCCGCATTCCGCAGCCTGCTGGCGCGAGCCCCGGCGTTGCGCCTGGTGCATTGCTACGGGCCGACGGAAACCACCACTTACGCCACCACCTACGAAGTGCGCGCCATTGCCGTAGATGCGGAAAGCGTGCCGGTGGGCCGGCCGATTTCCAATACCCACATCCATGTGCTGGACGCGCACTTGCAGCCGGTGCCGCTGGGCGTGACGGGTGAAATCTGCATCGGCGGCGACGGCGTCGCCAGGGGCTATTTGAACCGTCCCGAGCTGACGGCCGAGAAGTTCGTAAGTGACCCGTTCAACCCGGGTGCCCTGATGTACCGCACCGGCGACCTGGGACGCTGGACGGCGGACGGCTTGCTCGAATGCATCGGGCGTAACGACGACCAGGTGAAGATTCGCGGTTTCCGCATCGAGCTGGGTGAGATCGAAGCGCGCCTCGCCACCTTCGCCGGCATCCGGGAGGTGGTGGTGTTGGCCCGTGAAGACAATCCCGGAGACAAGCGGCTGGTGGCCTATTTCACCTGGGCGGCAGAGGCGCTGGAGATCGACCGCGTGCGCGCCCACCTGCACGGCCAGTTGCCGAACTACATGCTGCCTTCGGCCTATGTGCCGCTGGCGCAACTGCCGCTGACCGCCAACGGTAAAGTCGACCGTAAAGCGCTGCCTGTCCCGGCCATGGAAGCCCTGTGCAGCCGCGATTTCGAAGCACCTGCCGACGCACTGGAAGAGACCCTGGCGCAACGTTGGGCCGAGGCGTTGAAGGTGGAACACGTGGGGCGGCACGACAGCTTCTTCGAGCTGGGTGGGCATTCGCTGCTGGCGATCCGTCTGGTCAACCTGCTGGAAGAGGCCGGGTTGCCGGTGTCCCTGGCGGAGCTGTTCCAGCACGCGAGCGTGGCCGGCGTGGCGAACCTGCTGCGCCAGCGCACGGGTGAGCCGGAGCGTGATCCCGCGGTGATCACCGTGCGCAGCAGCGGCGCGCAACCGCCGTTGTTCCTGGTGCATGAGTTCAGTGGCATGGACGTGTATTTCCCTGCCTTGGGCCAGCACCTGCCGGGGGATTACCCCATCTATGGCCTGCCGGGTGTGCCGCTGGGTGAAGCGCACCTGAACACCCTGGAAGGCCTGGCGGCGCGGATGGTCGGGCTGATCCGCAGCCTGCAACCCCACGGGCCGTATCGCGTGGCGGGCTGGTCGTTTGGTGGCGTGTTGGCCTATGAGGTCGCCATGCAACTGCTCGGGCTGGATGAGCCGGTGGCGTTCCTCGGTTTGATCGACAGCTACGTGCCGCGCATGACCGACCAGGGCAAGGCGCGCTGGAGCGGGCCCGAGGCCCTCAAGCGGCATTTGCTGTTGCAGTGCACGGCGTATTGGAAAGCACAGGGAGGTGCGAATGAACTGGAAAGCCTTGGGCAACTGGAGGCGAGCCTTGGACAGCTGGACTTTGCGGGCTTGCTGCAACGCTGTCGCGATCAAGGTTTGCTATACGCGCAAATGGCGGCGGCGTCGGACGCCGACCTCTTGAGCTTCATCGAGCGCGAAGTGGGGCATGGGCATGCGCTGGCGCACTACAGCCTGTTCCCATTGCCAATCCCGGTGCACCTGTTCAGCGCCGAGCAACGGCCGACCGAGCTGTCCCGTCGCAGCCAGTCCTTGGGCTGGAGCGAGGCGTTGGCACCGGGGCAGTTGCGCCAGGTGGAAGTGCCGGGCGATCACCAGAGCATGATGCAGGCGCCACATATCCAGGCCCTGGGCCGTGCGATGACCGACGCCTTGGCGGGCGCTGTGCCGATGGCGCCTGCGGTGCATCAACCGTTGTTGCGCATCCAGGGTGGCCGGGTCGGGAACGCCCCGGTGTTCTGCGTGCCGGGGGCGGGGGACAGCGTCACCGGGTTCGTCGGGCTCGGCGAGGCCCTGGGGCGTGACTGGCCGTTGTACGGCCTGCAGCCGCGCGGCCTGGACGGTGAGGCGGTGCCCCACAGCCAGGTGGAAGCAGCGGCGCAGTGTTACCTGGCGGCGCTGACGCACGAGTGCCCGCACGGGCCGGTGCACCTGGTGGGGCATTCATTTGGTGGCTGGGTGGCGCTGGAAATGGCGCTGCGGTTGCAGGCGATGGGGCGCGAGGTGGCGTCGTTGACGGTGATCGACAGTGAGTCGCCCGGTGGCAATGGCGTGGTGGGGCGGCCGTATACGACGACGGCGGCGTTGTTGCGTTTGATCGAGGCAATGCAATTGTCCGCCGGGAAGTCGTTGGGGATCGATCCGCTGGACTTTGCCGGGCGTGATGAAGGTGCCCAACGGCAGCTGTTGCATGCGGGCATGGTGAACGTCGGGTTGTTGCCGGGGCGTGCTTCGGTGGACGCGATGGAGGGGCCGGCGCGGACCTATGCGGCGGCGTTGCGAACGGTGTATCGGCCGGTGCAGCGGTATCGTGGGATCGTGCGGTTGGTGTTGGCCCAGGACCCGGCCCTGGATGCGGCGGGGAATCAGCGGGAGCAGGGGTTGATGGTTGAGGGCTGGGGGAGACAGGGGAGTGGGGTGCAGGTTTGGTATGGTGCAGGGAATCACTTTACGTTGCTCAAGGCGCCGAATGTGCAGGGGTTGGCGCGGTGGTGGCTGGATGGGGTGGTGGTTGGGGAGGTGGTTTCGTGAGGGGTGTGCGTTGTAGGAGCTGGCTTGCCTGCGATAGCGGTGGTGGGTCGGTGTACATATCCGTTGCTGCGGTAACGGCCACCTATGGTTCCGCTCTTACAGCGGGTCACTTTTGGAAAGGCCCAAAAGTAACCAAAAGGCCTTCGCCCCACCACTCGGCACCTCGCCTGGGCTCGGTGTTCCCTCACTCCGGCTTGAATCCGTGGGCCGCCGCCACGCGCCATCCATGGCGCGGGGCGGCTAACCCGGCGTCCTGCC
>NZ_JBWKPU010000046.1:0-45320 GCF_059418405.1 Pseudomonas sp. GW821-FHT09A09 | reverse complement strand
CCCCCCCGCCCCCCCCCCCCCCCCCCCCCCCCCCCCCCCCCCCCCCCCCCCCCCCCCCCCCCCCCCCCCACTACAACAGGTTATTTCAAATAGCAGGCGTTGATCCAATCGGCCGGGTGTTCGGCCAGTTGTTTGGCCACGGGGAGGTAACGCGGGTCCAACTGCGCCGCCAACCAGAACAGCGTGGCGCTGCTCTTGGGCTGCCAGGTGCCGGCGTACCCGGCCTCGCCGACCTTGGCGCGGTCTTTGTCGAATTGCACGTGGGTATGCACGAACTCTTCGTGGCTGCGTTGCCCGGTGGCATAGGGCACGAGCCAATCCAGCGCGGCGCCCAGTGATGCGCCATTGGCGCTGAGCGTCAGCCAGTCGCCGCCGTAGGGCTTGGCCGCCAACGCGGCCTGCACCAGGGGCTCGAGGTCGTAGACCACGTAATGCAAGGCGTCGCGGTCCTGAAAGTCCGTCACCGAACCGTCAGGCAGCACGTTATCGGCAATCTGCTGTTTGAACAGTTGATGGGCCTGCTCCAGCATCGCCCGGTCACCCAGCGCGGCGGCCGCCACGGTCACCAACTTGACGCGATGGCTCTGCCAGTTGTTGGTCTGGGTACCTTTTTTCTGCCCGTGAAACTGCTGGATATGCGCGATGTAACCGTTGCCCAGGCGGCTGATCAACTGGCGGGCGGCCTCGCGGGTCTGCGGGTGCAGGTGGTCGGCCGTCAGCGCGTAGGCATTGATCAGCATATCGAGGTTGGTTTCGTCGATCGGGTTGAAGTCCGGCTGGTACACCTCGGCCCAGGCGGCGAGGTAGTCATCGACCTGCTTGAGGTAACGCGCATCGCCGCTCAAGCGCCAGGCCAGGGCCGCTTGGCGCAGGATCGGCCAGTCTTTTTCCGCAGTAATGCTCTGCTCGCGAATCCCTTGATGGGGCAGGGTGCCTTCGGTGTGCAGGTGGGCCAGCGGGTGAGGCTGGTCGCCCAGATGGCGTTCGGCAGCGGCCAGCAGGGCTTTGTTCGTCGGGTTGGTGGCGGTGGGCTGGCACAGGTCGGCGGCCAAGACTGCGTGGGACAGCGCAGCCAGCACGGCAGCCAGGGCAAAGGCAATTTTGTTCATGAAGGGCTCGGCAGGATTGGCACCAAAATACGCTAGCACGCGACCGAATCCGCCGAGATGAAACTGCCGTATGCTTAGGCTCCCGTTCAGCTCGCCCACAGGAGCGCCCATGACCTTGCCGTTTGTGAAGATGCACGCCCATGGCGACGACTTCATCATCATCGACCGCCGTGGCCTGCACGACCCCATCACCGCGCAGGTCGCGCGCACGCTCGGCGACCGCCACACCGGCATCGGCTTCAACCAGCTGGCCGTAGTGCTCGACTGCGACGACGCCGCTGCGCGCATCAAGTTCTGGAACCCCAACGGTACGCCCCTGGCGACCTGCGGCAGCGCCACCCGTGGCGTGGCCGACCGCCTGATGCACGAAGCCGGCACCGACACCGTCGTGTTGCGCACCGATCGTGGCCTGTTGACCTGCGAACGTGCCAGCGGGCAGTGCGTCTCGGTGGACATGGGCCAGCCCTCCCTGGACTGGGCGGCCGTGCCCCTGGCCGAGGCGCTGGACACTTGCGTGTTACCCATCGAGGGCAACCCGGCCGCATGCAGCATGGGCAATCCGCACCTCACGTTTTTTGTGGAGGACATCCACACGGTCGACGTCGCGGCACTCGGCCCGGTGCTGGAAGTTCACCCGCTGTTCCCGGCCAAGACCAACGTGCATTTCGTGCAGGTGCTCGACCGTGGCCGCATCCGCCTGCGCATCTGGGAACGTGGCGGCGGCGTGCCGCTGGGCTCGGGGTCGTGCTGCTGCGGGGCGGTGGTCAACGGCATCCGCCGTGGGTTGCTGGACGACCGCGTCGAGGTGCAGTGCGACGGCGGCAGCGTCACCGTGCAATGGGACGGGCAGGGCGGCGTGGTGTTGACCGGCCGCGTGGAGCCGATCATGCAGGGCACTGCCTGCGGTTTCTAGAACGTTACGGTAAAGGTGGTGCCCTGGGTGGCGCAGGAACTCACGGCCACGTCGCCACCGTGCACCCTGGCCAGTTCGCGCACGATGTACAGGCCAAGGCCCACGCTGCGCACATCACTGCCCTGGTCGGTGCCGCGGGTCATGGGTTCGAACAGCCCGGCCAGCAACGTTTGCGGGATGGCTGCGCCGTGGTTGTGCACCGACACTTCGCAGCCGCTGTCGCCCAGGCGTGAGGTGATGGTGATCGGCCGCAGCAGGTCGCCATACGCCACGCTGTTGGCCACCAGGTTGCCGATGATCTGCTGCACGCGGTCGGCATCCAGGCAAGCCTCGCCGCTGCCGTCGGCGGTGTGTTCCAGCGTGGCCTTGGGGAAGGCCACGCGCAGCTCGTCCACGGCGCGATGAATCACCGCGTGCAAATCCAGCGGCGCGGCCTTGATGGTAATGCCCTGGCCGACCCGAGCCTGGGTGAAGTCCAGCAGGTCGGCGATCATCCGTTGCGCACGCTCGGAGGACTGGCCGATATGCCCCAGCAACTGGCGCTCCTTGGCGGTGCGCTCGCCACGGTTGAGAAAGTCCGACGCCATGCGAATGGCCGTCAGCGGGTTTTTCAAGTCATGGCTGACGATCGCCACCATCTGCTCGGCAAACAGCGCGCGGCGCTGGGCGATGGCGTACGCCTCGCTGAGTTCGGCCTGGGCGTTTTTGAGGGCCAGTTCGGTGGCGGTTTTTTCCTGCAGCAGCGCCTCGGCCAGGTTGCGCGCGTTGAGCAACTCGCGCTCGTACTTGTCGCGGTCGGTGGTGCCGAACAATGCCAGGTCATGCACCACGCCGCCGGCCTGTTCGCGCTTGAGAGCATTGAGCAGCACGGTCACCTTGTGCCCGTCCCGGTGCAGCATGTCGAGCTTCACTTCGGTGACGCTGCCGCGCATGCGCAACATGGGCGCCAGGTGAGTCTGGTGGAAGATCCGCCCGCCCATGGTCAGCAGGTCCTGGAAGCGCCGGCCGCACAGCTCGGCGGTGCTGAACCCCAACCAGTCGCTGAAACGGGCGTTGGCTTGCACGATCGTGCCGTCTTCGGCGGTGACCGCCAGGGCACAGGCGGCGCTGTCGAACAGGTCAACTGGCATGGGCGACCGCCCACGGCGCCAGGAACACTTCCATGGCCGCCGCGCACGCCTGTGGCGCGCTCATGTGCAGGCAATGGCCGACGTTATCGACCAGGCAATAGGTGCTGTTGGGCAACACGCTGTGCAGGTATTCGCCCACGGCGACCGGAGCGATCAGGTCATCGCTCGATTGCAGAATCAGCACCGGGGTGGTGAGGCCGCTCACGTCCTGACGGTTATCCGACAGGAAGGTGACCCGCGCAAACTGCTTGGCAATCTCCGGCTCGGTGCGGCAGAAACTGTCGGTCAGTTCCTCGCTCAGCGCCGGTTGCCCAGGCGCGCCCATGATGACCGGGGCCATGGTGCTGGACCAACCCAGGTAATTGCTGTCGAGGGTGTCGAGCAGGTCGTCGATGTCGCTGCGCGTGAATCCGCCGACATAGCCGACGTCATCGATATAGCGCGGGGAAGGGCCGATCATCACATGGGCGGCGATACGCGCGGGCACCTGGCGGTCGGCGAGGGTGCCGATCATCGCGCTGACCGAATGGCTGACCAGGATCACCGGGCCGACGGCAAAGGCGTCGATCAGCTCGTTCAAGTCTCGGGCATAGCCGTCCAGCGTGCTGTACTTGGCCTTGTCGAATGCACCCAGGTCCGAGAGACCGGCGCCGACCAGGTCATACATGACCACCCGGAAGCGCTCGAAAAATTGCGGCGCCAGGTAGTTCCACATGGCCTGGTTGCAGCCGAAACCGTGGGAAAACACCAGGGTCGAGGTGCCGTGGCCCATCACACTGACGTTGTTGCGGTGTCGTAGGTCCATGGGCTTCTCGGTTATGGCGTATTGCTAGCGTGTTGGGAGTTTAGATAGTCAAAGGCGTGGGGTCACGCGTTATAGCGCCGATAGGGTAAAGTCGGCGCCTTCAGGAAGAAACTTCAGGTAATAAAGCATGAGGCGGTGGTTGTACCCATCTATTTTGAGTCTGCTGGTACTAATGGCCACAGGCCTGTTGCGCGTCGCCCTGGCGGACGCTTCGCCTATTGGCGTGGCCCTCGACCAGCGGGTGATCGACCTCACCCACACCCTCGACACCCGCGTCGTCACCCGTCTCACCGACCAACTCGCGGCGCTTGAACAAAGCAACGGTGCGCAAGTGGCGGTTCTACTGGTGCCCACCACCGAGGGTGCGAGTATCGAAGACTATGCCAACCGGGTGTTCCGCGCCTGGAAACTGGGGCGCAAGGCGTTCAACGACGGCATTCTGCTGGTGGTCGCCAAGGACGACCGCAACGTGCGCATCGAAGTGGGCTACGGGCTGGAAAACACCGTCACCGACGTGCTGGCCAAGCGCATCATCGAGGAGCGCATCACACCGGCTTTTCGTCAGGGCGACTATGCGGGGGGGATTACCGATGGCGTGAATGCCCTGGTATCGCTGGTGGAAGATGCCGGCTCGTTCAAACTGGTTGAGCAAGCGTCGCCGCTGGGCGTCACTGCTGTGTTGCTGGCGTTTGTGATCGGAGCAGCGGGTGGTGTGCTGGTGGTGAGCCGCAGGCTGCGCATGCGCTACGCCGTGATGGCCACGCTGGTGCTGACGTTGCTGGTAGGGGTTTTAACCCTGTATCAGGACTGGCCGTTGTACCCCTTGGTGTTTGCATCGAACGTGCTTGTAAGCGCTGTGGCATTCGCAATGTTGTGGCGGTTTCCCAGGCTGTTCTACTGCGCGTTGGCGTTACTGGTTTACGTCGTGAGTCTGCTCGTGGTGAACCAATACGGCGACGTCAACTTTATCGACTGGTTTCACATTCTGGTGGGTTCAGCCATTTTGCTGGGGTTGTTCTGGGTCGCGTCGGTGGTCATGAGGTTCGCCTGGGGAAAAAGCCGAATAGGGTTTTTCGTACGACTGTGTCTGACGGTGGGGGTGTATGTAACGGCCGGGCTGGACGCGGAGGCTGGCCCTGACAGTTGGTTCTTGGCGGTGCCGATTGCTGCGTTTGCAGGGCTGTTCATCTTCTGCCTGAGCCCCAGTGATTTCAGCTCGGGGTCGGGCGGTGGATCTCGTCGTGTGCGCTTCAGGTCCAGCGGCGGCTCCTCCAGCGGCGGATCTTCCAGCAGTGGTTCCTCCGGTGGCGGCGGGTCGGGCCGAGGCGGTTCCAGTGGCGGTGGCGGGGCTTCCGGCAGTTGGTAATGGGAGCAGGACGTACGTGTTGTAGGTCGATAAGGTAAAGTCGGCACCTTCAGGAAGAAACTTCGGGTAACAAAGCATGATGGCGATTTTGCGGCAATCCATCTTGAGCCTGGTGGCAATACTGTTCATCGGCCTGTTGAGCACCGCCCAGGCGCAGAGTTCGCCCATTGGTGTTGCCCTTGACCAGCGGGTGATCGACCTTACAAACACCCTCGACGCGGGCACGACCACCCGTCTCAAAGATCAACTCGCCGCCCTTGAGCAGCGTAAAGGCGCGCAAGTCGCGGTATTGCTGGTGCCCACCACCGGCGGCGCAAGCATCGAGGACTATGCCAACCAGCTGTTTCGCGCCTGGAAGCTGGGGCGCAAGGATGTCAACGACGGCATCCTGCTGGTGGTGGCCAAGGAAGACCACAAGGTGCGCATCGAAGTGGGTTACGGCCTTGAAGGCACCGTGACTGACCTGCTGGCCCACCGCATCATCGAAGAACACATCACCCCGGCGTTTCGCCAGGGCGACTTTGCGGGCGGCGTGCAGCAGGCGGTCAACGATTTGACCCTGCTGGTGGACGGCGGTGATCTGCCGGCGCCGGCTGCACGAGAGGTTAACCCTCAGTTCATTGCGCTACTGCTGGCGTTTATCGCCGGGGCCATCGGCGGCGTGCTGATGGCAGCCGGGAAGCTGCATTGGCGCCGTGCGTTGATTGCCAGCGTGGCGGCCACGGTGTTGCTGACCATTTACGGCGGTGGCCCTGACTGGCCGATGTACTTGCTGGTGTTGCCGTTGACCCTGCTGATTGGCGGCGCCACCTTCGGCGCATTGTGGATGGCGCGCGTGGTGTTTTACAGCGTGGTCGCGGTGCTGGCGTATATCGTCGGGTTGTTGGGGGTGGATCACTTCGTGGCAGTGGACTTCGTGCGCTGGCTGGCGATGCCACTGGGTGGCGCCTTGGTGCTGGGGTTATACGCGGGGTTGTTCTTTGTCATCCGCGAATCCTGGAGAAAAAGCCCGCGCTTTTTCATCGTACGGGTGCTGGCGGTGGCGGCGGTGTACGTGGCGGTGGGGATGTTGCTGGGCCATGGCTACCAGGACTGGCTGGTCGCGATACCGGCGGCCTCGATCGTGGCGTTTATCGTGTTTGTGCAGAGCATTTCCGAGGGCGGTTCGGGGTCGGGCGGTGGCTCGTCGGGTTCGAGTTCAGGCAGTTCCAGCTCCAGCAGTAGCAGTTCTTCGGGTGGCGGTGGCTCCAGCGGCGGCGGCGGAGCCTCCGGCAGCTGGTAAATGATTCCTCGCACTTGTAGTGAGCGAGCTTGCCTCGCGCCGCGGACGACGCAGTTCCCCCTGAAAAAAACACGGCGCCCGGGCTGGGGCGACGCGTTCCATCAGGTGGGGCGCAGCGCGGGGCAAGCCCGCTCACTACAAGGGTTTGTGGGCGATCCAGCCCTTGAAGCTGAAGCCAGCGTAGAACAGCTCCACGCCTTCGAACCCGGCCTCAACTAGCAAGGCCGCATCCGCCTCGGGCGACAACACCGGCAACTTCTCACTGATCGCCGCTATCGCTCGCTCGGCATCCGCCGCCGGCACACCTGAATCCACCGCAAACGCGGCGTAGCGCTTCAACCACCGGGCTTTCTCATCTGACGCCTGGGGGAAGCTGTGGTGCGCCACAATCAAAGGCGCCCCAGGCCGCAAGCGTTGCCATAACGCTTTGAGCGTCTGCAGGCGCTCCTCGGCCGGGATGAAGTGCAGGGTCAGCAGGCACGTGGCTCCATCGAACGGGCCCGCTGGCGCCGTGTCGATGTACCCTTCATGCAACTGCGCGCGTTCCAACAAGGGCCCCAACGTCGCATGCGCCAGCTTCAACATCTCTGCCGACGGGTCCACCCCCACAAAACGCCAACCCGGTTCGGCCTCAGCAAACCGCTTCAACTCCAACCCGCCGCCAGCCCCCAGCACCAGCACATTGCCCGTGGCCGGCACGCTTTCGCGCAGCAGCAACGTGGTCATGCGTTGCAGGCCTTCAAAGCCCGGCACCAGGCGCACAGGGCCTTCGGCGTAACGGGCAACGGCATCGGGGTCGGAAAAAAAGCTCATGGCGGGCTCCTGGACGGTGGACGAGGCGACAACCCTACTGCGGCAAACCAGCAGTGGCAATTGCCTCAAGGAATCAGGGATCATGTCGATATGATCTCATCGCTCACAAGGACCGTCACTCGATGAAACTGCTGAAACTCGCCGCCGTCTTGACCCTGCCACTGCTCGGCGCCTGTTCCTCGGACTACCACTACAAGAATTACCAGGGCGATTGGGCCCCGGAAAAACTGCACCCCGTCGACCTCTCCAACAACGCCCCCGACGCCGCATTGGTGTACTTCGACACGTGGCGCGAGCGTGAGCTGGGCATTCCGTTCCACCGCTTGGTGCTGGCCTTCGAAGTGGACGGCGTCAAGCTGCCCGGCGCCGGGCGCACGTCGATCCTCAACGTCACCGGCGAACAGGCGCTGAAACTCAGCCCCGGCAAACACTCGCTGCGTTGGTGCAACGTGTCGATGAATGCCCTGGGCACCGGCGGCGCGTTCTGCAACAACGGCGCCGACGACGTCGACTTCAAGCCCGGCCAGCGTTATGTGGTGACCTTCCGCCTGACCGCCAGTACCAAGGGCGTTGGCCCTAACTACAGTACCGAATACCGCACCTATTCGAGCATCCGCAACCTGGACACCCAGGAAGTCATCTTCCCCGTACCGGGGCAGCAGGGTTGAGCGCCGTGATCCGCCAGGCCGCCCCCCGGGACGCCCTGTGCATCGGTGTGCTGGGCATGCAGGTGTTCCTCGACACCTACGCCACCGAAGGCATTCGCTGCGCGATTGCCAAAGAGGCCCTGCACGCCTTTGCACCCGAGTCCATCGCCCAACTGATCGATCAGCCCGGCACATTGTTGCTGGTGGCAGAAGTGAACAACCATCTGGTGGGGTTCGCCCAGCTCACACTTAACGCCCGCCACTCGATGATCGAGGCCGGTGACGTTGCCGAGTTGCAGCGGTTGTACATCCAGGAGCGCTTCACGGGGCAGCGCATTGGCCAGCAGTTGCTCGACGCGGCGGAACAGCAAGCGGCTGCGGGCGGGGCTTCGCTGCTATGGGCGACCGTGTGGGTGGGGAATGAACGGGCGCTGGGTTTTTACCCCCGGCGCGGGTATCTGGAGCTGGGTTCGCCCACTTATACATTTCAAGGGGAAACCCACGAGAACCGGCTGTTTGGCAAAACCCTGGGCGCTACAACGGCTTAGACAGAAACACCCGGCAACTGCCCTGCGGCTCACAAGGAACCTCGCCAAACCGCACCCAGCCGTGCTTCTCGTAAAACCCCGGCGCCTGGAAACTTAAGGTGTACAACACCGCATTGCGGCAACCCCGGCGCCGGGCTTCGTCTTCAAACGCCTGCAGCAATTGGCTGCCCAGGCCTGAACCACGCAGGGATTCGGGCAGGTGGAACAGGTCGAGAAACGCCGTGCCCAAGGTGGTCTTGCCGGTGATGCCGCCGAGGGTTTGCTGGGTGACGGGGTCTTTGATCAGTACCGTCAGCAAGCGCCGGTCGTTGTAACCGGCGACTGCCTCATTGAACGTCGCCAACCCGCTGCCCAGGAGTTGCTCGGCTTCGGCGTTGGGTTGGTCACTGATTTCAATCTGCGGCGCCGGCATCAAAGGCTTCTCACCATCTCATGCCACGCCATCCCTCCATGATCCGACGGCGACGGCTGCACGTAGTCATACCCCATGCGCTCATACAGCGGCACATGCTGCTCCTTGCACATCAAATGAATCGTCTGCTTGCCCATGTCACGCATGCGCTGCACAAACTCGGTCATCAACACCTTGGAATAACCCTTACCCTGCTGCGCCGGGTCGACCACTACCGACATGATCACCACATTCGGCGCCTCGGGCGAATGGCCCACCAGTTCCTTGAAGGCCTCATCCGACATCACCACGTCAAACGCGCAACCGCAGTTGATGAAGCCCACCACCACGCCATCGGCTTCCAGGATCAGAAAGCCCTGCGGGTACTGCGAGATACGGGTGGCGATCTTCTCCAGCGTTGCGGCTTCGTCGCCTTCGTAGGCGCTGATTTCGATTTCAAAGCAACGGGCGGCGTCGGCGGGCAGGGCATTGCGGAAGGTGAGGGCGGGCATGGGTATTTCCTGGGGTGTTAAGCGAAAGGCCACATCATAGGCATCAAGCCAGATCACTGCCAGCCATGCCACCGCTTTCGCGGCCTCGCTAAAGCTCGACGGCTCCCACATTTCTTGATCGCCCGCTGGCCTCCTGTGGGAGCTGACGAGCCCAGGCGAGGCTGCGAAGGCGGCAGCCCAGGCACCACAAATCTCCCCTCAAATCCAAATATCCCGGTTACCAAAAACCAGAAAACCCGCCAAAGCGGGTTTCCTAACAGCTCAAATCACATCAACCCACGACAGGCGAATCAAACCCCCGCCGCTCAATCACCGAAAACACATCCGCCACATCCTGGACCATTATCCGGGCGGTATTAGCGACGGTATTGATATCGTGCTCGGCGTAGTCGGAGACGTTGGAACAGGCCATCAGATGCAGGTAGGCCAGGGCGGCGTTCAGGCGTTCACTGGCCCAGGCGTGCAGTTCGCTGAGTGGGGCGTCGCTGTCGATCAGCAAAACGGGGTAGTCGGTTGCGGTTTGGGACATGGGGGTGAAGCGGCGGGGCGGATTTTGATTGGTCATAAGGTTCGATTCTATTTTGGGTAAAAAGAACGGCCACCTTGCTGCTGCGAAACAGATTGGGTGGCAACTGTGCGCGGGTTCGCAGACCAGGAAGAATCACCCCCGGCAGACCCGAAGGTCTCCCACGCACAGCCGCCATAAAGCGAGACGCAGGCGGGCTCCGCCTGAGGGTCTGATGACTGTGCAGGTTGATTCTATTTTGGTAGGGCTGCGAAACCCTGTCGCAGACCGAGGTTGGCGACGGGGCGAACTATAAACTGCAGACTATATGTTCGCAACGCCGTACTCGATGCGGCAAAATTAGATCAGCCTGATTTGATAATAAAGGTTTATAAGTTTGCCGCTTTATGATAATAGGTTTGATGCTGGCTCACTAGCAGAGCATGTTATGTGAAAATTTGTGATCAAAGAAAAGTGAAAGCCTTAGCGGGAGGGAATGTAAAGCAGGCTCGACGTATTATCAAATTAAAGTGGTTGGTGTTTTTATTGTTTTATATGGGCTGAAAGCTTGTGGGGTGTTAATTGTGTTTTATTGTTTGGGAGATCTAATGTGTCTGACTTGATTTATATAAAATCGTTTTCTGTGAAGTCTATTAAGAATGTTAAGGAAGTGTCTGTATTTTTAGGTGATGAGAGGTCTCATTTAATAATTACTGGGAGGAATGGTAGTGGTAAAACATCTATATTGAAGGAGATACAGTGTGAGCTTGGTCTCTTAAAGACTACTAGTGGCAATGTTAATGTTATGCGGGCGCAAAGACGCGGGGTTGAACAGGAGTATTTAAAAAATCCCAATTCCAGTAATTTGGTTCAGTTGAATTTTTATAAGCAGTATGATTATGCTAACTTATCCATAGAGTTGTCGGGGGAGCTGGAGTTCCTAAGCGATGCTGGAGTGTGTGTTTTTTTTACCGCGAATCGTTCTCTAGAACCCAATATCCCGCAAACAATCACCGTGCCGACCCTTTCGTTGTCAAAGGCCAGTACTCCTGCGTTTAACTCTATGATATTGCAGCATCTAGTGAATCTAAAAGCTCAACGGGCTTTCGCTGGTGATGATGGGGATGATGAATCTGTTAAATATATTGATGATTGGTTTGAATCATTTCAAAATGCATTGTGCGAGGTCTTTGAGAGTGCCGAGCTTAAACTAAAGTTTAACAGGCAGGAGTTGAATTTTTCCATAGTTGAAGGTAGTAAAGAGTACTCGTTTAGCAATTTGTCTAGTGGGCAGTCTGCAATTTTAAGTATTTATGCTGAGCTTTTGCTGCGCGTTGATGCCGCAGCGAGGAATAATAGTAATGTTGGTGGGGTGGTTCTTATAGATGAACCTGAAACTCATCTGCATGCATCACTGCAAAAAAAGATATTACCCTTTTTGATAAATGCATTTCCGCATTTTCAGTTTGTCGTATCAACTCATTCTCCATTTGTTATTTCCTCTTTGAGTAATGCGAAGATTCTCAATCTTGAGGATGGTAAAGTCTATGAGGATTTTTCTAAGTTTTCTTATGAGGCTATTTTGGAGGAGTACATGCTTGTAGATAAGTATTCTTTTGATGTAAAAATGGAGGTGGAGCGTATTAAATTGTGCTTGAATCTTCAGGAGCTGCAAAAGGCTAAATCTCTACTGGCGAATTTAACTCAGAAGCTGGAGTCGTCAGGTTTTTCAATGCAGTCGTCCTCTGAGCTGGCGCTTGAATTGAGTTCTATAAATTTGGCCTTAAAAAATATCGAGTAATATCATGCAATACTTCCCAAAAACTTTACCTGGGCCTGAGGATGATCTGCTGTTGGAAAAGCAGAAAAATGCCGGAAGCTACCGTATTGAGTCGGTTCTCACACAGTTGAAATCTGATTTTTTTAATAGGTGCTATTTGTGTGAGGATTCGCCACAGTCCGTGAATGTTGAGCATTTAATGTCTCATAAAGGAAATAGAGATTTAAAATTTGCCTGGGGTAATCTTTTTTGGTCTTGCGGTCATTGCAATAACATAAAAGGTGATGTGCATGATGAGATTTTGAATTGTACAACTGATGCCGCTGTTGAGGGTAAGTTGGATTATGTTTTTTCGACTTTTCCGTCCGAGGACGTTGTAATAATAAACCTACATGGTGGGGCTGAGACGGATCTAACTGTTGCTCTTCTTCATAAGATTTATAATGGGACGACAGTTTTAAAAAGGATAGAGTCAAGTGAGTTGCGTAAAAAGGTTTCTCGCAGTCTTCTTGAATTGAATGACTTGGTGCTTAAATTTGAAGAGGCAGAGGGAGATCAAGCATTTCGTATGTTTCTTGGTGAGTCAATAAAAGCGAAAGTAAGGTCGTGCGCCAGGTTTTCCTCCTTTTCTCGTGCGCATCTAAGGCGATATCAGATTTCTCTAAGGAAGTTAAGGGCTGAGATATCAGATTTTCCGATCTGAAATTAAGTAATTTAATTTTGGTTGGGTGACTGGAGTTCATCGCTTCGGATTTTATTGTGGGGCAGCTTTATGATCCAGTTGAGAAATGACAATATAATAGTTTCTTGGCAAATCCTAATTCGGATCAAAAAGGTCTTGATATGGAGCTTGCGTAAGTTTATTCGAGGTTTGATTTTTTCTTGATTTATGTGGGGTGGTGCGGTTTTTATTGAGTTATGGGTGCTTTTGATTTAATTGGTTTTTTAGAAAGTATAGTGACAGTAAGTTGATGTGGGTGTGTCCTTTAGGGTTCTAGAAAGGCTAATTTTTTCCAGTCTGCCAAATAGCACCTCCCGGATTACGTAAAATCCTTGTTTAGGGCGGTGCTAAAGGCTTTTATGTTGCGGATGCGTTTGAAACTCTCAAACCCCACCCACCAACTTCCCCCCCTCCATCCGGCGCTTATAAGCACTGTCCCGACTCGCCAACCAGAAATACAACGGCGACGTCACCACCAACCCCACCACCCACGACAAATCCGCGCCGTTAATGTGTGCCGAGATCGGCCCCACATACAGCGGCGTGTTCATGAACGGAATCTGCACCGCAATCCCCACCGCATACGCCAGCAGCGCCTGAGGGTTGTACTTACCATAGATCCCGCCATCCACGCGGAAGATCGAGGCGATGTCGTATTTACCTTTGTGGATCGCATAGAAGTCGATCAGGTTGATCGCCGTCCACGGCACCAATACCACCAGCAGCACCAGCACCATGTCGACGAAGTGGCCGATGAAGTCCTTGGAGGCGAACACCGCGGCAATGGCGCAGGCCGCCAGCACCAGGGTGGAGATTACCGCGCGGCTCTTGGCCGTGGGGATCCAGCGGTAGGCGAAGGTCTGGATCAGGGTGATGATCGACAGCACGGCGCCGTACAGGTTGAGGGCGTTGTGGCTGATCACGCTGAGCAAGAACAGCACCAGCATCAGCGGGCCGATGGCGCCGGTGGCGAGTTTGACGGCGTCCATGGTGTCCATGCCCACGGGCGTGGCGAGCACGGCGACGGCGCCGAAGATGAAGGCCAGGCTGGAGCCCAGGGCAGAGCCCAGGTAGGTGGTCCAGAAGGTCGACGCCACCGGTACGTCGGCTGGCAGGTAGCGGGAGTAGTCCGACACGTAGGGGGCGAAGGCGATTTGCCAAAGGGCCGCCAACGACACGGTCGCCAACCAGCCGGAGATGTTGAATTCGCCGCGGGTCAGAAAGTCGGTGGTCTGTACGTGGGTGAAGATGTAGCCGAAGCCCAGCACGATGCCGGCGCCGAGCACCCAGGTGCCAATGCGGTTGAGCACGTGGATAAAGCGGTAGCCGATGATGCCGATGATGCCCGAGCCAATGGCGCCGATCACAATGCCCACGGGCACCGGCACGCTGTCGACCACGCCGTGCAGGGACTTACCCGCCAGCACGATGTTGGAGGCGAAGAAACCGATGTACATGACGCCGGCGATCACCACCACCAGCAAGGCGCCGAGGGAGCCGAACTGGGCGCGGCTCTGGATCATCTGCGGGATGCCCATTTGCGGGCCTTGGGCCGAGTGCAAGGCCATCAGCACGCCGCCGACCAGGTGGCCGACGAGGATCGCGACGATGCCCCACAGCAGGTTCAGGTGGAACAGTTGCACACCCAGTGCACCGGTGACGATCGGCAGCGGCGCGATGTTGCCGCCGAACCACAGGGTGAACAGGTCTCTTACCTTTCCATGGCGATCTTCCGGGGGCACGTATCCTATCGTGTGTTTTTCGATGAGCGGGGCGGAGGATGTTGCAGTGGTAACCATGACGAGCTCCAAGGCAAGGTGAGTACGTTGACGTACTTCGCTGTGCGCCGCACGGGCGGGCGCTTTGTTGTTGGAGTGATCATCTGCAATGGGCGCAGGGAGGTAAATTAGTAAGTTTGTTGCTATAGACCTTAAAAAATATAGCTCGCGCGTGAGCGTGCTCCGGTATGTTGCCTACCTGTGTCTATGGGCGAAGTCCCGCGTTTCTGGAGGTCCCGATGGCTGCCTACAACCTGCGCCAACTCAGATATTTCGTCACCACGGCCGAGTGCGGCAGCGTCGCCGAGGCCTCGCGCAAGCTCTACATCGCGCAGCCGTCTGTCTCCACCGCGATCAAGCAGCTGGAGGACAGCTTTGGCGTGCAGCTGTTTATCCGCCATCACGCCCAGGGTGTGTCGCTGACGCCCAGCGGCGCGCGGTTTTATCGCAAGGCGCTGGAGCTGTTGCGGGTGGCCCACGAATTCGAGCAGAACGCCCTGGCCGACAATGATGTGGTGGCCGGGCAGATCGATATCGGTTGCTTTGAAACCGTTGCGCCGTTGTACCTGCCGCGTCTGATCGCCGGGTTCAAGGCGCTCTGGCCGGGGGTGGAAATTCGCATCCGCGACGGCGAGCAGCAGGAGCTGGTGCAGGCGCTGACGGCGGGCAGTATCGACGTGGCGATGCTGTTCGAGCACGACCTGGGCGGCACCATCGAAACCACGCCGCTGATGCCGCCGCAGCAACCTTACGCGCTGCTGCCGGCCGATCACCGCTTTGCGCAGCAGGCCAAGGTCTCGCTGGCGGACCTGGTGCTGGAACCGATGATCTTGCTCGACGTGCTGCCCAGCCGCACCTACTTCGTGAGCATCTTTGAAGAGCGCGGGCTGACGCCGAACATCGTGTTCAGCTCGCCGTCCATCGAAATGGTGCGGGGGATGGTGGGACGGGGGTTCGGGTTTTCGATCCTGGTGACCAAGCCGTTCACCGAGTACACCTACGATGGGCAGAAGGTGGTGTGTGTACCGCTGGCCGAAACCGTGACCGGCTCCGGCTTGTCGGCCGTGTGGCTACGTCGCGCGCCGCTGACCAAGCCAGTGCAGCTGTTTGTGGATTACTGCCGCGAAGAGCTCGCAAGACTCCTGGGTTAAACACAGCGCAAAAATGTGGGAGCGGGCTTGCCCGCGATAGCGGTGGATCTGTTAGCACATTTGCCAACTGACCTATCGCCATCGCGGGCAAGCCCAGCTCCCACAGAGTTTTGCATTGGGTGAGGGGCCGGTGTTCGGCTTAGGAGGGTGCAGCTGTTTGTGGATTTTTGCCGGGAGAACTGACAAGACTTCTGGGCTAACACAAATCCCCTGTAGGAGCTGGCTTGCCAGCGATAGCGGTACACCAGCCGACCACTGTGCTGGCTGATGCACCGCCATCGCCGGCAAGCCGGCTCCTACAAGGGGGCGTCTAACACGTTACGTGCGGATCGAGTCCAGCATCCTTTGCAGCATGGCATCACAAGCTGCCAGCTGTTCCACCCTCACAAACTCATCCGGCTTGTGCCCCTGGTCCATGCTTCCGGGCCCGCACACCACCGTGGGAATGCCCTTGGCGTCAAACAACCCGCCTTCGGTGCCAAACGCTACGGTGCCAAACTCCCGCGAGCCGGAGAACGCCGCGATCAATTCCGCCGCCTGGCTGCGCTCGTCAGTGACCAAACCGGGGTATGCCGACAATTCGGTAAAACGAATCGCACTCTGCGCGCTCACCGCCTGCATGCGCGGCAACACGTGCTGCTCGGCGTACGCCTTCAGTTCAATCGCCACTTCGTCTGGATCCTGGGACGGCAACGCCCGCACCTCGAAATCAAACCGGCAATCCGCCGGCACGATGTTCAAGGCCTTGCCGCCGCTGATCACCCCGGTCTGCACGGTGCTGAACGGTGGATCAAACCGCGCATCTTGGGTGTCTCGCAGTCGTTGCCCAATCCGCCCCAGTTCACCGATCAACTCGGCGGCATGCTCAATCGCATTCACGCCATAAGGCGCGTACGCCGAATGGCACGCCTCGCCATGCACGTCGCAACGCATAGCCAGCTTGCCCTTGTGACCCAGCACGGGTTTGAGCTCGGTCGGTTCGCCGATGATGCACAGCATCGGTTTCACCGGCCGTTGCTCCAGTACGCTGAGCAACGAACGTACACCCAGGCAACCGACTTCCTCGTCATACGACAGCGCGATATGCACCGGCAGGCGCAAAGTCGCCTCGACCAACGCCGGCACCAGCGCCAGTACGCAGGCGATGTAGCCCTTCATGTCCGCTGTGCCACGGCCAAACAGCTTGCCGTCGCGCTCGGTCAGCTCGAAGGGCGGCAGCGTCCACGGCTGCCCGTCCACCGGCACCACGTCGGTATGCCCCGATAGCACAATCCCCGGCAATTCAACCGGGCCAATACTGGCGAACAGGTTAGCCTTGCTGCGTTCCTCGTTGTAGATCAGCTCGCTGACCACACCGAACTCGGCCAGGTAATCGCGTACGAACTCGATCAACTGCAGGTTCGACTCGCGGCTGGTGGTGTCGAACCCCACCAGCGTTTGCAGCAGTTGGCGGCTGCGGCTCATCGGTCGTCTCCGGCCACGCCGTAGCCCGGGGAGCGATCAGGGGCGAGGGCGCGGTCGATGTAGTCCTGCACTTGCGGGCAGTAGGCGTCCCAGAGTTTTTGCAGCGCGGCGATGGGCTGTTCATCGGCCCAATCCACCCGCAGGTTGATGATCGGCCAGGTCAGTTCACCCACCACCACCAGCGCCGCCGAGTGCACCGGGCCGGCTTCGCCACCGGCGGCGATGGCCGCGTGCATCGCGGCCAACAGGCGATCCGCCAATTGGCCTTCGCCGCTTTCAAACGCCGTGACCATGGCCTCGATCACCGCGCGGTCGGCGAGCATATTGCCCGCCGCCACACACTGCTCACCGGAAACCGCATGGTGGGTGCCCAGGGTTTCACTGCCGCTGAAATGCACGGTGCGGCCCAGGTGATCAATCGCCGTCAGTTGCCGGTATTGGCTGTAGCCGTTGCTCGTAAATGCTTTATCGATGGCCTCGGTCGGGGCCAGGCCCTGTTCCAGCAAATCGAGTACGTCCGGGCCCAGGGCCGGCAGGGTGATGTTCTGGGTCGACACCGCGCCCACGCCGGGCCGCAGCCATGGGCAGCGGGCGCCCACGGCAATGCTCGATGAGCTGATGGCAATGCCCAACTGGCCGGTCTCGGCGCAACGGGCGACGATTGAAAAGGTCATGGTGGCGCTCCTTATTCGGGAATAACCGCGATCACATCAATTTCCATCAGCCACTGCGGCTGGCCGAGGGCCGACACCACCAGCCCGGTGGAGATCGGGAACACGCCCTTGAGCCACTTGCCGACTTCCTGGTACACCGGCTCGCGGTAGCGCGGGTCGATCAGGTAGGTGGTGGTCTTGACGATGTGCGACAGGTCGGAACCGGCTTCTTCCAGCAGTTGCTTGACGTTTTTCATCGCCTGTTCGGCCTGGGCACGCGGGTCGCCGAGGCCGATCAGGTTGCCCTCGAAATCAGTGCCCACCTGGCCGCGCACATACACGGTGTTGCCGGCGCGCACGGCCTGGCACAGGTCGTTGTCCAGGCTCTGGTTAGGGTAGGTTTCCTTGGTGTTGAACATGCGGATGCGAGTGTGAGTAGGCATCAAAAAAACTCCGGCAATAGGTGATCAGGCGCTGACAGGGGACTGGCGAACCACCGGGGCGGCTTCGCGGTATTCAAGGTATTGGCGCTGGATGGCGATGTGGTCGGCCACGTATTTGGCGTCGTGCCACACCCCCCAGATAAACGACGAGCCACGGCGCGACTGCCACGGCAAACCGAGGAAGTAGATCCCGGCCTCAGTGGAAACCCCGCGCTGGTGCGCGGGCTTGCCGGCGGCGTCGAAGGCATCGACTTTCAGCCAGCTGTAGTCCACGGCAAAGCCGGTGGCCCAGATGATCGAAGTAATGCCGGCCGCGGCCAGGTCCAGCTCAAGGATCGGCTGCTTGATGCACTCGGCGTCGGGGAACACGCGGCGCGCTTCGGGTTCCAGCGGCAGGTCCAGGCCGTTGCGTTCTATGTAGGCATCGGCCGCATCCAGCAGGGCCAGGTAGTTCTCATCGCCACGGGCCAGGTTGTCCACCAGGTTCGGCTGGAACGTGGCGACGCTGCCGTTGAAGGCCTGGGTGAGGCCGACCAGGGTCATGCCTTGCTGCGCCAGCTCACGGAAGTCGATGGTCTTGCCGCCGTGGGCACCGCTGACCGCGATGGTCACGTGTTCACGCCCCGGCTTCATGGCCGCTTGGTCCCATTCGCCCAGCACACCAAGCCACCAGCAGAAGTCGCGGTTGCGGTAGGCGCGAGGCGGGCGGTCGTGGGCGCCGACCGACAGGTACACCTGGCGCCCGGAACGCTGCAGTTCATCGGCAATCTGCACGCCGGACGAACCAGCCCCCACCACCAGCACGGCACCGGCTGGCAGTTGCGCCGGGTTGCGGTAGTCGGCGGAGTGGATCTGGTGCAGCGCCGTGTCTTTGGGGGCGATGGCCGGGATCACCGGCTTCTGGAACGGCCCGGTTGCCGCGACGACGCGGTTGGCTTCAATCACGCCTTCGCTGGTGTGCACGGTAAAGCCTGGGCGGCCCACATTGCGCACCACGGAGGTGACGTCCACACCGGTACGAATCGGCGCGTTGAATTTGCGTGCATAGGCTTCGAAGTAATCCGCGACGCGTTCTTTGGGCGCAAACGCATCGTCGGCGACGTCATCGAAGTGCAGGCCCGGAAAACGGTCATGCCAGGCCGGGCCGTTCGCCACCAGCGAATCCCAGCGCCCGGTGCGCCAGCGCTCGGCAATGCGGCTGCGCTCCAGTACCAGGTGTGGCACACCTTGCTTGCTCAAGTGCTCGCTCATGGCCACGCCAGCCTGACCGGCTCCCACGACGAGGGTGTCTATTTTTGTTATTGCTTGGGTCATGTGTCTGTCCTTGCGTAATGCAGTTGGATTCAGCTTGGGCATGACTTCAAGGCTAGGGGGAGGGCGGTTTTTAATAAAATATTATTAAGCTGGGAAGTGAGCATAAATATCGAATGCAGGCTCACCCTATCGGGTGATTTCGACGAGGAGGCAGGTGTGTGACCATTCTCGCAGTCCCTTGAGCGAGTCTTCGAAGTGGAAAACGACCGGCTTTCTTCCGCGCAGTGGTTTGAACAGATGGCCCGGGTCACCGAGAGCATCGGGCAAGCGGGTTTCGCGGCCACTCTGTTCGAGGCCCTCGGTTACCTGCAACCGATCCAGGCCACGACACTGTATTGGTACCCGCGTGACGGCATGCCCAGCGCCTTGTTCGAGCTGGACGGGCCGTGGCTGCCCCAGGGCAACGTGCGCCAATACTTGTCCGGGTTCTATCTGCTCGACCCGTTCTACGGCGCCTGCGTCGAGGGCGTCAGCTCGGGCTGCTATGCCCTGGCCGACGTCGCCCCCGACCACTTCGAACTCAGCGAGTACTTCCAGTCGTTCTACCGGCACTCTCACCTGGAGGATGAACTCAACTACCTCCTGCAGTCGGGCAATGGCTCCAGCCTGGCGGTGTCGCTGGCGTTCACCCAGAAGCTCGACGCCGCCACCACTGAGCAGTTCAAGCGCATCACGCCGTGGCTGCTGGCCGTGCTGGGCAAGCACTTTGTGGGCTTGGACGCCCAGGGCGCGCGGTTTGCCAATGAGTTGGAGCAGCGCATTCACTCGGCGCTGAACAACTTTGGCTCGTCGATCCTGACCGAACGTGAATGCAGGATCGCCCAGTTGATCCTGCGCGGCCATTCCACCCGTTCGCTGGCCGAGCGCCTCGAAGTCTCGGAAGACACGATCAAGTCCCACCGCAAACACATCTACACCAAGCTCGATATCGGCGCGCAGTCGGAGCTGTTTGCCCTGTTTATCGACTCGCTCGCCGAAGCCCAGGGCGTGCTGAGCAAAGACCCCCTTGAAAGCTACATGAGCAAGCACCGCTGAGCGGCGTTGCTCCCCCTTGCGTCATCACTAATAAGAGAGAACCTCCATGAATCTACCCGCCCAGCTGAACCGTCGCACCGAGGATTACCAGGCGTCCGATGCGGCCCACCACATCCACGCTTTCGTTGATCAAAAAGCGCTGAACGCCGAAGGCCCGCGTGTGATGGTGCGGGGCGAGGGCCTGTACCTGTGGGACAGTGAAGGCAAGCGTTACCTGGACGGCATGTCGGGCCTGTGGTGCACGCAACTGGGCTATGGCCGCAAGGACCTGACCGCTGCCGCCGCCGCGCAGATGGACCAACTGGCCTACTACAACATGTTCTTCCACACCACCCACCCGGCGGTGGTCGAGTTGTCGGAACTGCTGTTCAGCCTGCTGCCGGCTCACTACAGCCACGTGATCTACACCAACTCCGGCTCCGAGGCCAACGAGGTGCTGATCCGCACCGTGCGCCGCTACTGGCAGGTGGAGGGCCAGCCACAGAAGAAAATCATGATTGGCCGCTGGAACGGCTATCACGGTTCTACCCTGGCGGCTTCTGCGTTGGGCGGCATGAAGTTCATGCACGATATGGGTGGCCTGATTCCGGATGTCGCGCACATCGACGAGCCTTATTGGTACGCCCAGGGCGGTGACCTGACGCCGGCCGAGTTCGGTCGCCGCTGCGCGCTGCAGCTGGAAGAAAAGATCCTTGAACTGGGCGCTGAAAACGTCGCGGGCTTTATCGCCGAGCCGTTCCAGGGTGCAGGCGGCATGATCTTCCCGCCGGAAAGCTACTGGCCCGAGATCCAGCGCATCTGCCGTCAATACGACGTGTTGCTGTGTGCCGACGAGGTGATCGGGGGCTTTGGGCGCACCGGCGAGTGGTTCGCCCACCAGCACTTCGGTTTCGAGCCCGACACCTTGTCGATCGCCAAGGGCCTGACCTCCGGCTACCTGCCCATGGGCGGCCTGGTGCTGAGCACACGCATCGCCGATGCGCTGGTGGAGCGGGGCGGGGTGTTCGCCCACGGGCTGACCTATTCCGGGCACCCGGTGGCGGCAGCGGTGGCGCTGGCCAACCTCAAGGCCCTGCGCGATGAAGGCATCGTGCGCCAGGTGAAGGACGACACCGGGCCGTACCTGCAAAAGATCCTGCGCGAGGTGTTCGGCAACCACCCGATGATCGGCGAGATCCAGGGCACCGGCCTGCTTGCCGCCTTGCAGTTTGCCGAAGACAAAAGCACCCGCAAACGCTTCGCCAACGAAAACGACCTGGCCTGGCAGTGCCGCACCTTCGGCTTCGAAGAGGGCGTGATCATTCGCTCGACCCTTGGCCGCATGATCATGGCCCCGGCCCTGGTGGCCACCCGTGCGGAGCTGGATGAACTGGTCGACAAGACCCGCATCGCGGTGGACCGCACCGCACGGATCGCGGGAAAACGCTGATGTGACCCGCTCACCCCTCCACGCAGAGGGGTGAGTGATCGCCTTCCGACAGCGCTTGAACGGCATCGATCTCATCGCATGCCGCGACCCCCTGCATGCCGATTTCCAGGAGTCACCCATGACGACAATAAAAAACGTGGCCGATACCCCCTCTCATCCTGCGTCCGCTGCACCTTCTAGCGGCCGACACTTCCGCCAGCCGCTGGGTCTGGTCGGGCTGATCCTGTTCGGCCTGGCCTACATGGTCCCGCTGGCGGTGTTCACCACTTATGGTCTGGTCACCCAGATGACCCGTGGGCACTTGCCGACCGCCTATATGCTGACCCTGGCGGCGATGTTGCTGACCGCCTACAGCTACGGGCGCATGGTCCAGGCCCATCCCTATTCGGGCTCGGTCTACTCCTACACCCGCAAGGCGTTCGGCGCGTGCTTCGGCTTTATCGCCGGGTGGACGCTGTTGCTCGACTACATCTTCCTGCCGCTGCTCAGTTACCTGCTGATCGGCATCTACCTGTCCGAATACTTCCCCGGCGTGCCGACGGCCGTGTGGGTGCTCGGCTCGATTGCCCTGGTAACAGGGCTCAACCTGGTGGGCATCGAATCGATCACCCGGGTCAACTGGGTGCTGATCGTGGCCCAGCTGGTGTTCATCGTGGTGTTCGTGGCGTTGTCAGTGCACAACCTGAACGAGCAAGCGGCACCGGTTTCGCTGTTTGCGCCGTTCCACCATGAAGGCTTCAGCGCGCCGCTGATCATGGCGGGGGCGGCGGTGTTGTGCCTGTCGTTCCTGGGTTTTGATGCGGTGTCGACCATGGCCGAGGAAACCCCCAACCCGCGCCGCACCATCCCGCAGGCCATCCTGCTGGTGTCGTTGATTGGCGGCTTGTTGTTCCTGCTGGTCTCGTATTTTGCCCAGATGGTATTTCCCGAGTGGAACAGCTTCGCCGACCCCGATTCCGCCTCGGTCGACGTGATGCGCCGCGTCGGCGGGGAAATGCTGGTGACCGCCTTTACCGCCACCTACGTCGCCGGCTGTTTTGCCTCGGCGATGGTGTCCCAGGCCAGCGTGTCGCGGGTGCTGTTTGCCATGGGCCGTGACGGCGCATTACCTCGGGTACTCGGCAAGCTGGTGACGAAAAAGCGCGTGCCGGCCACGGCGATTGTGCTGGTCAGCCTGTTTTCGTTGATTGCCTTGTTCATCACCCTGGACACCGTGGCCAACATGATCAGCTTCGGCGCGCTGTTCGCGTTCTCGGCGGTGAACCTGGCGGTGATCAAGCATTACCTGGTCGACCAGAAATTGCGTGGCCTGCGTAACTACCTGTTGTACGCCGCGCTGCCGGCCCTGGGGTTTCTCAGCACGATCTGGTTGTGGACCAGCCTGTCGAGCATGTCCTTCACCATCGGCCTGTGCTGGATGGGCCTGGGGCTGCTTTGCCTGCTGGGGATCACCCGGGGCTTGAGCGTGAAGATGCCCGAATTGCAGGTCGCTGAATAACCCTTCTTATCCCTCCGAAATCCATTGGGAGCACACCGTGTTCGATCTTGATTACTGGCAACAGCGTGTTGCCCGCCAGACCTATGTCAACACCGCCTTGATCGGAGGCCGCGCCGTGAGCGCGGCCTGCGGGGCGACCTTCGACGCCATCAACCCCGCCACCCACCAGTTGCTCTCACGGGTGGCCGCCTGTGGCGAAATGGAAGTCGACCTGGCTGTACGCAGCGCACGCCAGGCCTTTGAAACCGGTCCTTGGCGGCGCATGGCGCCGGCGGAACGCAAGAAAATCCTCATCAAGCTGTCTGAGTTGCTGATGACCCATCGCGAAGAACTGGCGCTGCTCGATTCGCTGAACATGGGCAAGCCGGTGATGGACGCCTATAACATCGACGTGCCCGGTGCGGCTCATGTGTTTGCCTGGTATGGCGAGGCACTCGACAAGCTCTACGATCAAGTCGCGCCCACGGCCCACAACGCGCTGGCAACCATTACCCGTGAAGCTCTCGGTGTGGTGGCGGCCGTGGTGCCGTGGAATTTCCCGCTGGACATGGCCGCGTGGAAGCTGGCCCCGGCCTTGGCGGCCGGCAACAGCGTGGTGCTCAAGCCCGCCGAGCAGTCGCCGTTTTCTGCGTTGCGCCTGGCCCAGCTCGCCCTCGAAGCGGGTATCCCCGAAGGCGTGCTCAATGTGGTGCCCGGCCTCGGCGAAAGCGCCGGCAAGGCCCTGGGGCTGCACCCTGATGTGGATTGCCTGGTGTTTACCGGCTCCACGCAGGTGGGCAAATACTTCATGCAGTATTCCGCGCAGTCGAACCTGAAGCAGGTGTGGCTGGAGTGCGGTGGCAAAAGCCCGAACCTGGTGTTCGAGGACTGCCAGGATCTGGACCTGGCAGCGGAGAAGGCCGCCTTCGGGATTTTCTTCAACCAGGGCGAGGTGTGTTCGGCCAACTCGCGGCTGTATGTGCAACGTTCCATCCATGACGAGTTCGTCGAACGCGTGATTGCCAAGTCCCGCGCGTGGATGCCCGGCGACCCCCTCGACCCGCGCAGTGCTGCCGGCGCCATCGTCGACCGTGGGCAAACCGCGTATATCCTGCAGGCCATCGAACAGGCCCAGGGCGAGGGCGCCCGGCTCTTGTGTGGCGGGCAGCAGTTGACGATCAACGGCTCGTCAAACTTTATCCAGCCTACCGTGTTCGGCGACGTGACCTCGGACATGGCGCTTGCCCGTGACGAGGTGTTCGGCCCGGTGCTCGCCATCAGTGCCTTCGACACGGAGGAGCAGGCGATCCAGCACGCCAACGAGAGCCTCTATGGCCTGGCGGCGTCGGTGTGGAGCGACGACCTCAACCGCGCACACCGCGTTGCCCGTGCCCTCAAGGTCGGTACGGTGTCGGTCAATACCGTCGACGCGCTGGATGTGACGGTGCCCTTTGGTGGCGGCAAACAGTCCGGGTTTGGGCGGGACCTGTCGTTGCACTCGTTTGATAAATATACGCAGCTGAAAACCACCTGGTTCCAGTTGCGTTGATTCAAGCGCTCATCCGGTCGTGCATTCCTGGGTGCACGACTGCTGCCGGTGCAGGCACACTGGGCCCTCACTCAGAGGGCTTTCAGGACCATGGTCAACATTCGCGTGATGAGCACTGCCGACTACGACGCGGTGCTCGAACTGATGCAAGACACCCCCGGTATCTCACTGCGCGACGCCGATTCCCGCGAGGCCACCGAGCGTTACCTGGCGCGCAACCCGGGCATGAGTTTTGTGGCGCAAGACAGCGGCCGGTTGGTGGCCTGCGTGATGTGCGGCCACGATGGCCGTCGCGGTTATTTGCAGCACCTGCTGGTGCTGCCGGCGTACCGCCGCCAGGGCATCGCCCAGGCCTTGGTGCAACGTTGTCTTACGGAGCTTGAGCAACTGGGCATCCACAAATGCCACCTCGACGTGTTCAAGACCAACACAGACGCGGCCCGCTATTGGCAAGGGCAGGGCTGGACACTGCGCACGGATATCGACCGTTATTCATTCACCCGGGCGGGAAATGAAAACGCCTGAATCAGGGTTCCCTGTGGGCGCTGGCTTGCCTGCGAAGGCGGTGGCACGGCTGAAACAGATGTTGCCTGAACCACCGCTATCGCTGGCAAGCCAGCTCCTACAGGGGCTTTGTGGTGCCAGCTACGGCTCGCATCGATGAAGGCAAGGGCGGCAGGATAACGAAGGCGTAGGCCTGTATCCCACAAAAGCAGCCAATCTGTGTCTACCGCCCAACCGGGCAGGCCGTTAGTTTCACGTCACGTTAACTGACGACCGAGTACATCATGGATCTCACTGCTGTTGCGTTTGGCACCACCGATTGGTCAACCCTCGAAGCACAGCTTCACCCCGGCACCACGGGCAGTGCCTTATGGCGGACCTGCCACTTCGGCACCACCCGCGTGCGCATGGTGGAATACACCCCGGGCTACCTGGCGGATCACTGGTGCTGGAGAGGGCATGTCCTGTTGTGCCTCGAAGGCGAGTTGCACACGGAGCTGGAGGACGGTCGACAGTTCGTCCTCACACCTGGGATGAGTTATCAGGTGGGCAATGACATGGAAGGGCATCGCTCGTCGACGCCTGTTGGCGCGAAGCTGTTTATCGTGGATTGAAACGCAGATAAAAGCGCTTCATGCCTTTCGATAGATCCCACTCAATTCCCGCGCCAGCTCGATGAAGTTTTGCAGCGGTGCTGACGGGTTGAAGGTACGGCGCACCAGCGTGATCGGCGCCAGCAACTTCGGCCGGGCGTCCTTGATCCGGCAGTACACCACGCTTTCGCGGTGCACATCGCGCATGGAGGCGGGCACCACCGAGATGCCTTCGCCGGCCGCCACCAGGCTGACGTTGGTCAGCATGCGTTCCACTTCAAAGGCGATCCTGGGTTCGAAGCCGGCGTTCTGGCAGGCCTTGATCAGGTTGGCGTACATGCCCGGCGCGCCGGGGCGGCGGACCAGGATGAAGCGCTCGTCCTTGAGGGCGACCAGGGGGATGGCCGTGTCGTTCAGCAGCGGGTGGCCGGTGGGCAGTGCGAGCAGCATTTCTTCGTTGAGCAGGCGGTGAAAGGTCAGGCTTTGGTGGGTGCTGACCGGTGCGCGGAGGATACCGATGTCGAGGCGTTTTTCGATGCTGTCCTCGGTCACTTCCTGGGCGCTGCCTTCGTTGATCGACAGCTCCACGCCGGGGTAACGCTCGCGATAGGCACGGATGATGCGCGGGATCAGCGGGTGGGCGGCGGCGGAGCTGGTGAAGCCGATCATCAGCGTGCCTTCGATGCCTTGTGCGGCGCGAGAAGCCTTGAGCGAGCCGTGCTCGACCCGAGCCAGGATCACTCGGGCCTCCTCCAGAAACACCAGGCCGCCGGCCGTGAGGTCGACGCCCTTGGGGTGGCGCTTGAACAGGTCGAAGCCCAGCTCTTTTTCAAGGGCGCGGATCTGTTGGCTGAGGGGCGGTTGCTGCATGTTCAGGCGCGCAGCGGCACGGGTGAAATGTCGCTCTTCGGCCACCATGATGAAATAACGTAAATGGCGAAGTTCCATGGTGGTATATCCCGTGACAAGACTTTATTATTTGCGGCCTGCAGCGGCCAGGCGGTCAATATGCCGAAAGCGGCGGATGCCGACAATAACAATAAGTAAAAACATGCCGGAGTGCCGATGTTCACCCGATATACCCAGAATGGAACCTTGCCGATTCTGATTGCTATCGCACTGGGCATGACGTTGGGCCTGGCGTATCCGGACCTGGCAATCGAGATGAAAGTGCTCAGTGACGCGTTCATCAAGTTGGTCGGTTTATTGATGCCGTTCTTGCTGTTTGTGCTGGTGTCCACCGGTGTGGCCGGGATCAAGCGCGAACCCCATCACCGTTATGTGGTGCGGCGGATCATCGTGTATTTCCAATTGGTGTCCTGCGCCGCGCTGATGGTGGGCATGGCAACCGGCTGGGTGTTCAACCTGGAGCACAGCGCGTTGCCGACGCCATCATTACCGGCTGAAGGCTTCCTGCACGAACTGTCGCTGTTGTCGGCGTCTTCCACGCTGTATCACGTGTTTGCCCAAAGCCTGGTGCTGCAGGTGATGTGTGTCGCTATTGTCTGCGGGTTGCTGCTGGGGCGGGGCAGCCGGGTGGGCAACCGCTGCCTGGGCTGGCTGGAAAGCGGCGTACAAGGCCTGTTTTTGGTACTGCGGATTATCTTGAAATTTGCCCCTTTGGCAGCCTTTGGGGCGATGGCATTTGTGGTGGGTAAATACGGCGTTAGTTCGGTATTGCCCTTATTGAAGTTTGTGGTGGTTATTTATCTGGTCAGTGCGTTATTTGTGATTGTGGTATTTGCCGCAATAACGCGTTGGGTCGGCGTTAAGTTATCCAGCCTGATTGTTTATTTAAAAGAAGAGTTGTTGTTGGTGACATTCACCGGCTCTTCCGTGGCTGCGCTTCCGGGGTGCGTGAATAAACTCGAAGCTCTGGGTTGCGACCGCCAATTGGTACGCCTGGTGTTGACCACCGGCTACACCTTCAACCTGGCGGGCACCAACCTCTACCTGACCACCGCGATCATGTTCCTCGCCCACCTGGCCGGTGTGGAAATGGCCATGCCGCAATTGCTCGCGGTGCTGGTGATCTGCCTGATCACCTCGTTGAGCTCCACCAGCGTGGCGGGCTCGGCGCTGTTCACCTTGATCGCGACCTTGAACATCCTGCAACTGGTGCCGCTGGAAGGCGTCGGGTTGTTGCTGGGCGTGGAGCGATTGATGAAGTGCCGCTCGTTGACCAATGTGCTCGGCAACTGCGTGGCATGCCTGGCGATCTGCGCGTGGCAACGATCAATTGACCGTGAAACCTTACACACCCAACTGACACACCACCCCCTGTAGGAGCCGGCTTGCCGGCGATTTGGCCCTCGGATTCAAGGGTGATCCTGAGGACGCCATCGCCGGCAAGCCGGGCTCCTACAAGGTGAGGTGTCAGCCTTTGGGGTTAGCCAACGTTTCGAACGTTTCTGACACACCACCCCCTGTAGGAGCCGGCTTGCCGGCGATGAGGCCTTTGGATTCAATGGTGATCCTGAGGACGCCATCGCCGGCAAGCCGGGCTCCTACAAGGTGAGGTGTCAGCCTTTGGTGTCGGCCAGCCTGCCAAAGCCTTTTGACACACCACCCACTGTAGGAGCCGGCTTGCCGGCGATTTGGCCTTTGGATTCAGGGTGATCCTGAGGACGCCATCGCCGGCAAGCCGGGCTCCTACAGGTGAGGTGTCAGCCTTTGGGGTTGGCCAGTTTGTCGAAGGCTTTGTCGAGGTTGCCTTCGGCGTTCTGCAGCTTTTCACGTCGTTCTTTCAGCCACTGCTGATCGCCTTCCAGGGTCTTGCGGGCCTCCACCAGCATGCGCTTGACCTCTTGCGGTTGCGGGCCGCCGGTGCCTTTGCGGGTCTGCACCATGGTGGTCGGCGACAGCGCTGCGCGGAAGCCGGCCTCATCGAGTGGCAAGGTGTTGGGCGTCCACTTGTACTTGTCCGCCGCCTGGCTATACAGCTTCTGCGCATCGGCATACGGGAAGGTCTTCGGCGTGGTGCCGTTGCTGCGGGCTTCGGTCACGATCAGCGAGGCAAAGCTGTGGCCGATGCGGAACGGCACCTTGAATTGGCGCTCCAGGGTGTCAGCCAATTCCATCGAGGTGGTCCATTCCGACTCCAGCTCTTCCAGCGCGCGCTGCGGGTTGATCTGCAACGCGTCGAGCACCGCGTCGGTGGCTTCGAACATCTCCTTGGTGGAGCGGAACACGCCCAGGGAGTCGAAGGCGAACTTGTAGTCGGTCATGCCGGTGGTGACGTTGTGGGCACGCAGGGTCACCGCCTGGGCCAGGCCGACCACGTCCGAAGCGCTCTCACGGGCACGCATCAACAAACCCGGGTTGCGCTTTTGCGGCATCGCACTGCTGGTGTAGGTGGCTTCTTCATCCAGCAGCAGCCAGGGGCGGATCTGGTGGTACTGGGTGTGGATGTCGCCGATCATCGCGCCCACGCGAATCGCCGAAGACGAGGCCAGGTTGGCCGCTTCAATCGGGATGTCATAGGTCGACACTTGGCTCGAATCCAGCGAGTTCTCACGCACCCCATCAAAACCCAGCAACTCGGCCAGACGCTCGCGGTTCAGCGGGTACGCCGAGTTCGCCAGCACTGCCGTGCCCATCGGGCTCTTGTTCAGGCGCGTGTACAGCTCACGGATGCGTTGGCCGTCGCGGTCAAATGCGGCCTCGAAGGCCAGCAGGTAATGCGCATAGCTGATGGGCATGGCCTGCACGCCATTGGTGTAGGCGGGCACCAGCGTGTCGACGTTTTTATCGGCAATGTTCAGCAGGCGCAGGCGCGTGGCGTTGAGGGCTTCGCTGTAGGCCAGCACCTGGCTGCGCAAGGCGGCCAGGCGGTAGGTGGCGAGCATGTCCTGGCGGCTGCGGCCGGAGTGGATCAAGGAGGCTTCGGGACCGATCTTGTCAGTCATGATTTTTTCCAGTTGCAGCACGTCACTCGGGCGCGTGCCACCGGGCTGGTCGGCCTGGGCGATGGCGTAGCGCACGCCACCGGCGATCTTCTGGCCCATCTCGGGCTTGACGATGCCTTCTTCGGTGAGCATCACAATCGAGGCCTTGTTGATGCGGTTCAGCCAGGCGAACTGAGTCTGGGTCGGGTCGCCCTTGGCTTTGTGTTCGGTTTGCGAACTGTCGGGCGTGGCGCCGACTTTCGCCGCTTGGGCAGCGCATTGTTCGGTGGTGGCGCACGGCAGCTCGCCGGTATTGGCCGCCTGGGCGCCGAAGCTGTTGAAGAGGGCGAAAGCCACCGCCAGGTGGAGCAGGCTTTTCAGGGCGCGAGGGGATGTGTTCACAGGGATACCCGATTTATTTTTGGAATTGTGGGCCGCTGTCGCGCAGGCGAGGGCGGCAGAATCAGGCTATCGGGTCTGTTTGCAGATTGAAAATATATAGTAAGTGTTGATCGCAGAGCTTTTGTGTATGTCGTTAAGGCTTTGAAGCCATTCTTCACAATGGCTGTGCTATACCGTGCCTTTTCTGCGGAGCAACCTATGCGCCAGGATCAACTCGACGGGCTGGTGACCTTTGTGTGTGTCGCCGAACACGCGAGCTTTTCGGCCGCCGCCGTGCGCCTGGGCGTGTCGCCCTCGGCGGTGAGCCAGGTGATCCGCAACCTGGAGCAGCGCCTGGGTGTCGCGCTGTTCAACCGCACCACCCGCAGCGTGAGTCTGACGGAAGCGGGCGCGGGTTTCCTGGCCAAGGTGCAGCCGGCCGTGAACGCACTGACGGCGGCGGCCCAGGAGGTGGGCGACAGCAGCGGCTTGCCGTCCGGCCTGCTGCGCCTCAACGTGCCCCGTGCCGGCTACCTGACGGTGCTGCAACCGCTGTTATCGGCGTTTCTTGAAGCCCACCCGCAGATTGACCTGGAACTGACCCTGGAAAATGCCCTGGTCGACATCGTGCGCCTGGGCTTCGATGCAGGCATTCGCTTTGGGGATTTCGTCGAGCAAGACATGGTGGCGGTCAAGGTCGGGCCGGCGTTGCGTATGCATGTGATCGCGTCCCCTGGCTATCTCGCC
This sequence comes from Pseudomonas sp. GW821-FHT09A09, assembly GCF_059418405.1. NCBI lineage: Bacteria > Pseudomonadati > Pseudomonadota > Gammaproteobacteria > Pseudomonadales > Pseudomonadaceae > Pseudomonas > Pseudomonas sp. GW821-FHT09A09. Next base: position 14,393 of record NZ_JBWKPU010000046.1, on the reverse strand, counting down.
CGATACGGCAGGCCCATACACCCGGGCGAATTGCTGCAGCACAACTGCATCGGCTTTCGTGCGTCGAGTGGCGTGGTGGAGCGTTGGGACTTGGCCCGGGGCCAGGAAACGCTGTTGTTGCCGGTGAGCGGGCGGATGATCGTCAACGACTCATCGGCGCTGGTGCAAAGCGTGCTGGACGGCTTGGGAATCGGCTACATGATCAGCGGGCACATCGACCCGCTGATTGCGCGAGGTGAACTGGTGAGCCTGTTCGAAGACTGGTGCCCGACGTTGCCGGGGTACACCTTGTATTACCCCGACCGCCGCCGCGTCAGCCGCAAACTGCGGGCCCTGATCGACTTCCTGCGCCAACCAAACCTGTAGTGAGCGGGCTTGCCCCGCGCGGCGGCGTGCCAGACAAACCCCAGGCGCCAGGTCGATCACGCAGCGGTGTGTCAGGTCGGGGTTGGGTGACTGACACGCCGCGGCGCGGGGCAAGCCCGCTCACTACAATCAGTGCATTTTGCTGTGGTCCATGCCGTCGAGGGCACGGGCGGGGGCTTTGACTTCAATCGACTGCTTCTCGCCTTTGGCGTCTTGAACCGTGAGGGTCAGCGGCACCTGGTCGCCTTCCTTGATCTGGCCGGTCAGGCCCATCAGCATCACGTGGTAGCCATTCGGGTCGAGGGTGACCGCCTTGCCGGCGGGCAGGGCAACCGAGTCCACCGGGCCCATGCGCATCACGTCGTCCTTCATGCTCATCTCATGGATCTGCACGTCCTTGGCCACCGGCGAGGCTACGCTCAGCAGCTTGCTGTCGCTGTCGGCGGTGACGGTCATGAACGCACCGCTGGACGGCTGGCCCGGTACGGTGGCGCGCACCCAGGCGTCGGTGACCAGCACCTGGGCGCTGGCGTGGGCGGCGAGGCCCAGCAGGGTGAGGCCGAGGGTCAGGCGCTTGAGGTGTTGAACGGCAGTCATTAGCAGACCTCCATGACGGTGAGCAGGTCTTCTGCGCACTCTTTAGCGGTAAGGGACGCCTGCAGGCCCAGGCGCAGGTTGCCACGGGTGTCGAAGACAAAACTGGTGGCGGTGTGGGACAGGGTATAGGTGTCGCCGGCGGGGATCTTTTCATAAAAGATCCCGAATTCCTTGGCGGCCACGGCGATCTCTTCCGGGGTGCCGTACAGCGCTTCGAAGCTGGGGTCGAAGGCCTTGACGTACTTGTCGAGAATTTCCGGGGTGTCGCGTTCGGGATCGAGGGTGATGAACACCACCTGCATGATCTCGCCATCGCGGCCCATCAGCTTCTTGGCCTGGGCGGCGCGTGCCAGGGTGGTGGGGCACACCGCCGGGCATTGGGTAAAACCGAAGAACACCACCGGCATCAGGCCACGGTACGAACTCAGGGTGACGGTCTCGCCGTCGGTGTTCTTGAGCTTGAAGGTGCGGCCCATGATCTTGTCACTGAGGTCCTTGCCGTACTTGAAGTTCAGCTTGGGGCTGTAGTCACAGCCGCCCAGCAGGCTGCCCAGGCCCAACAGGCCCATACCGGTCAGCACTTTGCGGCGGGTGAATAACGTACTCATCAACTGTGCATCCTGTGAAACGCCTGCATTGCTCTGGAGCTGCACATCAGGCTTGGGAAAGGAGTAACGATGCGGGTGCACAGTCTACCAACCCGGGCCAGCCCACGTAATCTGCGACGTTCTGCCACAGGGGCGCGTCGTGCTTCATCCGGGCGCGGCTTCGGTGGTAGAGTCGCCGCCATGAAATTGAGCCACCCCGACCGCGCCCTGATCGCCTGGACCCTGTACTTCTGCGTGCTGATGAACGTGTTCGTCTGCGGTTTGGGGCATGGCCAGATGATGGGCCAGCAGCTCAACGGGATCGGTGGCGCGTTCTGTTCCGTGGAGGGCAAGCAGGCGCCACTTTCCGACAAAGGGTTGAGTAACCCGGCGTCCAGCAACATCTCGAACTACTTTGCCTGCCCGGTGTGCAACGCGGTGACCGTCGCCATCGTGTTCCTGATCGGCCTGGCCTGGTTGCTCGGCCTTGGGCAAACCCCACGCCCGGCCCATGAACGGCGCAGCAAGGCGCCTCCCCGATATTCCTGGCCGTCGGCCAACCCCCGCGCTTCTCCCGCTTTCTGACGTGTGCCTTGGGCCTCCTGTGACCAGGGGGCGTTCTATCGTCACGACTGTGAGTGCGTTCCATGAACCCTGTATTGCCTGCCGGCGCTCGCCGCCTGGTCAGCAAGGCGTCCCGTCGCCTGCGCGCAGAACCGACTCTGCCTGACTATCCGAGCAATTCCCGTTGTTTCGTGCACCTGGATGCACGCCTGCTGCCCCATTGGCACACCTTGTTCGACATCTGCCCGGCGTTGCTCAAGCTCGACCCACCGGAAGGCCTGAACCTGTTCCGCAGCTTCATGACCTGGGCCTACCGTAACCAGCCGCCGCTGGACTGGACTTATCACCTGAATATCTGCCGCTGGCTGCTCGGCTCGGCCTATCGCACGCAGATCGACGACGAACCGATCGAAGCGTTCATGGCCGCTGCGGCTGCGTGCTGGGTCAACACGGACGACAGCCAGGCCCGGGGTGTGGTCCTGGCCTGGCGAGGTACGCGGGTATTCGATTGGAAGGGCGACGCGTTGCCCGCTGCCGAGCGTCAGCCGTTGCCGACGCCGGTGGGGGATTTCGCCTGGTGCCCGTTGACGGTGCGGGGTGAGTTCAGCGGGTGGTTGCTGGTGCCGTGAGGTGCTGGCGGATCCAACTTTTGACGTCTGTCACCGCAATCTGATGCTGTGCATTGAAGGTCACGGCGGGGTCCCAGGCCACGCCGTGGCCTTGGGCGAACACGGCGCGGTATTTCTTCAAGTTGTCGTCCGGCGTCTCTGCCAGTTCCGCCTGCAAGAACGGCACTGACCAGGGCGTGCGTTCGAGGCTAATGCCCAGCACTGCGTCCACGGTATCGGCCAGTTGCCCGTAGGTCAGGGTGTCGCCGGCGGTGAACACCACTTGGTTGGTGAGTGGCGGTTCAGCCAGCACGATCTGCGCGGTCAGCCGGCCGATATCCTCTGGGGTGGTGACGGTGACAGCGGTGTCCCAATCACCCAGGGCATGCACGGTATTGTTGGGTAAATCGACCACACCAAAGGACGGTTCAAACAGGAAACTGGTGAACATCCCGGTGGAGATGATCAGCCACTGCGTGCCTTGTTGGCCGCGCAGCAGGTCGCGTACATCCAGTTGTTCATCGAAGGTGTCCTGCGGGCTGCCACGGCCGATCACGTCGTAGTCCACACCAAACTGCCACGGCACATAGCGTTGCACGCCGCCTTCGATGGCCGCCCGTGCGAGCTTGCGTTGGGTGCCCGGGCCTGCGGCAAACCCGGTGCAACAGATGACCGTGGCGAAGGGCGCGAAAAGCGCGGCGAGGGTGCTTTGGCTATCGTTCTGCAAGTCGCCGGCGAGCAACTCGATACCCAATGTTTGCAGCTGCCGGGCGGTGGCCGATTGCAGGCTGGCAGGGCGCAGCACGACGGCTATTCGCGTGGTGTGTGACGCGGCTGAAGCGGCCAGCGCTTGCAGCACAGCCATGCCCAGTTCCCCGGCGCCGAGTACCAGAATGGAAGAAGGGGTCATAGGGTTCTCCGTCGAGGTTGAAAGTCGTGGCATGCTTGCAGAATTAGTCGCCACGCATAAGAAGGCACACCAGTGATACCGGGAGAACAGCATGGATAACCACGAGATCATCCGACGCTCGCAAGCGGCCTGCGATGCCCTGAGCGCAGACGATGACGGCCTCAAGCGCGAGCTGCTGACCCATGCCGGCAACCGGTGGTCCCTGGGGATCGTGCATGTGCTGGGCGTGAACGGCCGGTTGCGCCATGCCGAGATCGGCCGGCGCATGAAAGGCGTGACCCAGCGCATGCTCACCCGCACGCTGCGCCAGTTGGAACGCGATGGCCTGGTGCTGCGCCATGACTTCGAAGAAGTGCCGCCCAAGGTCGAATACGAACTGTCATCCCTCGGCACGCAGCTACTGGTGAACATGTTCCCGCTGTGGAATTGGGTGGTGGACAACGCCGATGCGTTTCGCCAGGCGCGGGAACGCTTTGATGCCACCCGAGATGAGGCTTTGTAATCGGCAACAGGCGCGGCACACTACGCGCCTTCAACGCCTCACCTTCAAGGATTGCCATGGATTGCAGGGTCAAACAATACGCTTCGTTGTTGTGGCTTGCCGGAGTATTGCTGGGTGCCGGCACACCGGCCTGGGCCGCCTCCTTTGATTGCAGGAAAGCCACGACGCCCGTCGAACAGACGCTCTGCGCCAATGCCGAATTGAGCCGCCTCGACACCATGCTGGGCGAGCACTACCGGCGTGCCATGGGCAAGCTTGAAGGTGCGCCACGCGAGGCGTTGCGCAACGGCCAACGCGCCTGGCTGCAAACCCGCAATGCCTGCGGCGTTGACGTCACCTGCCTGCAACCCTTGTTGAGCCAGCGAGTGGTTGAAGTGGGCAAGCTCACTCAGCCGGACACTGCCGAGCTGGACGCGATCATCGCGAGTATTCCCGACCGCCCGGTCGACGCCGCCAAAGGCTTGCGCGGTTACCCGTCGAGTGAGCTGGCGGCGGCGTGGCTGGTGTACCTGCAACGTTTCGAACCCACCAGCGGGGTGACCGCTGAAGAAGCCGACGCCAACCGCCAGCAGGTGTTGGCAGTGCTCAAGACCGACAGTTTCCCCTGGGGGATTTACCAGGACCTGGACAACGACCCCAAGGTCAGCCGCGACCAGGTCATGCTGACCCTGCTGCGCATGATGATCGAGCGTGCGCAGTACGCGTTTTTCGGCGACCAGCGCGCCTATGTGCACTGCTTTGTGTTCAGTCGCCACGGCGCTGATGCCTACGCGGCGTTCGGGCCGTTGTATGGTTCCACCCGCGACACCTTCGCCCCGGTGTGCGCGCCTCAGGGTGACCTGTTCAAACAGGCGCCCTGGACCCAGTTGGAAGCTGGTTTCGACCCCGCCATCGACAAGGCCAGCGGCAATACCGGCACCATCCGCTTTGCCAGCTATGCCGCGTGGAATGTGCTGGGGCTTCGTGCCACGGTCTCGCCACGGGACTTCCTCACACCGGCCGCGCCCGCGCAAGATCCCGCCGCCGTTATAAGCAGCTGGACCGATGACGCGCTATGGCCAAAAAAATCCCGTCAGCAGGCACTGGCCGCCATCGAGCCTGCACGGCAAGTGACGGCGACCTGGTTGCAGCGCGAGCGCGGGCTATCGGCCGATGACGCACGCAGGGCAGCGCGGGAAATTGTCCGGCAGTGGCTGGACCAGCGCCTGGACTTTATCGGCGACTACGACGGCAGCGAATAAGCCGCTAACTCCCGGTGCGAGGTGTGCGGCTCGGCGGGGTTTTATCGCTGCGGTGCTTGGGTTTGGGGGCCGGTTTGGCGCTGTCTTTTTTCGGCGTCGAATCGGCTTTTTTGTCGCTGTCGGCGGGGCTGCTGGGGTAGGTGCCTGGCGGCAGGGCAGAGCCTGCGGCATTGTCCCCGCTCAAGCTGGGCGGTGGGCTGGTGTCATCGCCGAAGGCCGCGTAGGCCGGGCTGCCCAGCCATCCGGCGAGGCAGATGATCAACACGATGTTGCGCGAGATATCGGTCTTCATGACGTGATCCCTTTTCCATGTTTCGTCGCCTCCGGGTCAATTCAAGGCGGCTCACTAATTGGGAGTCATGGTGTGGAACCAAAGTTTGGAAAATTTCCCCGTGCGCGACGAAAGGCCATTGCCGGGCAGTTTTAATGAACCCTCACGCCGATCCCTTGACCTAATACATACGACCTCAGGAGGTGACGCATGCAAATAGACTATGTCTGGATCGGTTTGGCGGTGATTCTGCTGCTGTTGGAATTGTGGGCAATCAACATCGTATTACGCAGCACCGGTGGCTGGGAGACCAAGGGGCTGTGGCTGATCATTCTGATTTTCGTGCCGCTGTTCGGGCTCATCGCCTGGGCCATGTTCGGGCCTAAACGCGAGATGCCTGATCAGCGTCGAAGCTGAAGTAGCAGGTAAAAAAACAGGCGCCTCAGGGCGCCTGTTTTCATTCAACGGTGGGCCATCAACCGGCAACGGCCTTGGCAATCGCGTCGTTGAATGCCGGCAGATCGTCCGGCGTGCGTGAGGTGATCAGCGTCCAGCCATTGGCCTTGCACTCTTTGACCTGTGCGTCCACCCAATCGGCCGCGCCGGCGTTGATCAGGTCCGTGCGCACGCTTTTGTACGAGGTGAGGGTCTTGCCCTTGATGACGCCAGCGTCGATCAACGCCCAGGGGCCGTGACAAATGGCCGCCACGGGTTTGCCCGCTTTGACGAACTCATTGATCAGCTTGAGCGCTGCCGCGTCCTGGCGCAGGGTATCGGCATTTACAGTGCCGCCAGGGATGATCAGGGCATCAAAGTCGGCGCTGGAGACCTCGGACAATTTGGCATCGGATTCCACCGCCTTATCTTTCTCGGTGTCGCCCACAAAGGTCTGGGTCGTACCGCCCTTGCTGGAGGCGTGGGTCACGGTCGCGCCATCGCCACGCAGTTGCTGCAGAGGCTTGAGCAGTTCGTCGCGCTCGATACCGGTGTTGGAGGTGATGATCAGGATCTTCTTGGCAGTGAGTCGGGAACTCATGGTGGGGTGTCTCCTGTGGCGCACGTTGGATGGGAAGGTGTGACTACCGTCTGTTGAGCGGGCGTGTGTGCCGAAGGTTTAAATTAATTCGCGTTTATTTCTCCGATGGTCCGCCAGAGCAACTTCCTTGAACTATCACCTGGGAGCGGGCCTCTGCTGTTTACAGGCCGCTGTTTCAAGGGCCGTTCAACTGCCAGGAGCCATCGCCATGATCCCGTTCGCCTGTGATGAAAAAAGCCCTGATCCCACGCAGGGGGAATAACCATGGCCCGTTCGATTAGTGCATCAGAACTGGGCATCGACCTCACGCCGGAAGACGACAACAGCCTGTTCAAGTGGTTTATCGCCAGCTTTCTCATGGGCAAGCGCATTCAAGCGCCCATCGCGGCCCAGGCTTATCGGGTGATTGTCGAGGAGGAGGGCTGCGATACGGCGCGCAAGCTGCAGCATTGCACCTCGGCTCAATTGGTCGCGATGCTCGGGCGTGCGCATTACGTGCGTTACGACGAGTCCACGGCGCAACGCCTGCTCGACCTGAGTGCCAGGTTGAATGCGCAATACGCGGGCAACATCACGCAGATGCGTGACGCCAGTGAAGACCGCCAGTCATTTGAAAAACGCCTTGCCGAATTCGATGGTGTGGGCCCCAAGACCATTGAGATTTTCATGCGCGATGCAGCCGCGGTGCTGTTTTGATTGCGCCGCTGTCAGTGGGCTGCGCCGGTTGGAGCTTGCCTCGGCAATCTGCGTCAGCCTTTGAAGGCGAAGGTACGCATTTGCAACGTTATGCAGCGCGCTTGAATGCGGTGGAAATCAACAGTTCATTTTACCGTCCACACCTGCCCAAGACCTATGAGCGCTGGGCCCAGTCGGTGCCATCGACGTTTCGTTTTTCAGTCAAGCTGCCCAGGCACATTACCCATGAACTGCGCTTGCAGCACTGCGAAACAGCGCTGGATGAGTTCATTGGGCAATGCCTGCACTTGGGTGAAAAACTGGGCTGCCTATTGGTGCAGTTGCCTCCCTCACTGAGCTATGAACCGGTGGTGGCCGCAATGTTTTTCGCCACACTGCGCCAGCGTTTTTCCGGCGCTGTCGTGCTTGAACCGCGTCACGCCAGTTGGCTCAAGGCCGAGGCATTGTTGGAGCGTTTCCAGGTAGCGCGGGTGGCTGCTGACCCTCCTGTGATCGAACACGGAGTGAGCCCGAGTGGATGGCAAGGCGTGCGCTATTGGCGCCTGCATGGTTCGCCGCACCTCTATCACAGCGCCTATGGCCCGGAGCGCGTGCAGGCGTTTGCGCGACGGCTCGACCCATCTGTTGCACATGGCATTCCCACATGGTGCATTTTTGATAACACCGCCAGCGGGCATGCGGTGGCCGATGCGCTGTGCCTACTCGACCTCTACCCGCAACACTTCCAAGCCTAACTGCTCGTAGGCCTCCACACTTGGCACATGCCATTCGGTGATCAGCGTATGGATGCGGTTGCACGGCGCCACCACAAAGGGTTCCACGGCGCCGAGTTTGTCTGCCATGGTCACGGCTACCACGTGGGAAGCACTGTCGAGCAGGGCTTGCTTGACCGCCACTTCATCGAAATGCAGCGAGCTGATGCCGATCTGCGGGTGCAGCGCGCACACGCCGGTAAACAGCAGGTCTGCCTTGACGCTCTCAATCAGCCGCACGGTTTCATGCCCACTGGTGGACAGGGTCGCCGGGTTGAGCTGGCCGCCCGCCACAATCACTTTTATGTTGGGATGATCCGCCAGTGCGATGGCAATCATCGGTGACGGCGTGACCACGGTCAGGCGGATGTTGCGTGGCAAGGACTGGGCGATTTTCAGGGTGGTCGAGCCGGAATCGAACAGCACGATCTGCCCGTCTTCCACACGGTCTGCGGCCAATTGCGCGAGCTGGCGCTTGGCGTCGTTGGTCTCGCCGACGCGGGTGAAAAAATCCTTGCCGGTGTCTTTGGGCCGGGGCAGGGCGCCGCCGTGGACACGTTGCAAAAGACCGGCTGCCGCAAGCTCGCCGAGGTCGCGGCGGATGGTGTCCTGGGACACGGCAAAATGCTCCACCAGTTCGGCGGCGGTGACTTTGCCGTCGCGCTCCAGCAGCAACAGGATCTTCTGTTTGCGCAACGAAGGCAGGTCGATTGCTTGATGGGTGTTTTGCATGTTTATGCGTCTTTTTGCGGGTTTGTGCGAGATTAGCCCTCGGCTGATGTAAACGCAATGGCTGGTTGTATCGCAGATCTACGCTTACTCTCTGTGTTCAGTTCAGGGAGAGGTGACCCCGATGTCGTTGATCACAACCATCGAAGACTTACGCAAGCTCGCGCAAAAACGTGTCCCAAGGATGTTTTACGACTACGCCGATTCCGGCTCCTGGACTGAAAGCACATACCGGGCTAATGAAAGCGATTTTGCCCAGATCAAATTCCGCCAGCGGGTGGCGCGCAACATCGATTCGCGCTCGATCCGCGCCACCATGATCGGCCAGGACATGGCCATGCCGGTGGCTCTGGCGCCGACCGGGTTGGCCGGCATGCAGCATGCCGACGGCGAGATCCTCACCGCCCGCGCCGCTGCCGCTTTTGGCCTGCGCTACACCTTGTCGACGATGAGTATCTGTTCACTGGAAGACATTGCCGAACACGTCGGCCAACCATTCTGGTTCCAGTTGTACGTGATGCGCGACCGCGCGTTTATCGAGCAATTGATCGAGCGCGCCAAGGCCGCAGGCGTGGACGCATTGGTGCTGACCCTGGACCTGCAGATCCTCGGGCAGCGTCACAAGGACTTGATCAATGGCTTGTCGGCGCCGCCCAAACTGACCTTGCCGAACATCCTCAACATGGCCACCAAACCGCGCTGGGTGATGGGCATGCTCGGCACTAAGCGCCGTGGTTTCGGCAATATCGTCGGGCATGTGAAAGGCGTGGCCGACATGAGTTCGTTGTCATCCTGGACCGCCCAGCAATTCGACCCGCGCCTGAGCTGGGACGATGTGGAGTGGATCAAGCAATGCTGGGGTGGCAAACTGATCATCAAGGGCATCCTCGATGTGGAAGATGCGCGGCTGGCGGCCGATTCCGGCGCCGATGCATTGGTGGTGAGCAACCACGGCGGCCGCCAGTTGGACGGCGCGCCGTCGAGCATCAGCCAGTTGCCGGCAATCGTCGAGGCCGTGGGCAAACGGATTGAAGTGTGGCTCGACGGTGGCATCCGCTCGGGGCAAGACGTGCTCAAGGCGATGGCACTGGGCGCAAAAGGTACCCTGATCGGGCGGCCGCATTTGTACGGTTTGGGTGCGATGGGCGAGGCGGGTGTGACCAAGGCGCTGGACATCATCGCCCGTGAGTTGGACGTGTCGATGGCGTTGTGCGGCTATAACGATATACGCGATGTGAACCGCGAAATTTTGCTGTCGGGTACATTTCCCGAAAGCATTTATTGAGCAAAAAAATCGTAAAAAAATAAAAAGAGTTGTCCACGAAAACCGTGGGTATCTCTGTGGATAACTTTACGAAGGCCCGGCAGGGTTGGCGATTTAACCCGCGGTTAATATTTGATCAACTGCCGGCGCGGGCCAGTATGGGCAGGGTTTGCGCTTGACAGCCAAGCGCAGACCGGGTGCCGAAAAGTGCTTTCAGGAGTCGCCGTTGCGACCTGTGGAGTGTGTCACCACCTGTGCTGGCACCTTCGCGCGCATCAGGTTGTCCAGCGCCTGGCCATAGCTGCGACCTGCCAGGCTCATGCTGTTGTTGTGGCTGGCACCGGGCACCAGCAACAACCGCTTGGGGTCCTGGGCGGCATCAAATAATTGCTGGCTGAAACGCGGCGGTACATAGCGATCGTCGAGGCCGTGCACCACCAGCAGCGGCATGTGTACCTCGGCAATCTTGTCGATCGAATCGAATTTCTGCGACAGCAACCAGCGCACCGGCAACGAGGTGTTGGCCACGGCCGTGGCGACATCGGCCAGGGAGGTGAACGTGGACTCGATCACCAGCCCGCGCACCGGCACCGGGTTTTGTTTGCTCAACTCTGCAGCGAGGTCGATGGCCACGGCGCCGCCCAGTGAATGGCCGTAGAGCAGGCGCTTGCTTGGGTCGGGTTGCAGCACCTGGAAGCGTTCCCAGGCAATGCGTGCGTCTTCGTACACGCTGGTTTCCGAAGGCAGGTCGCCCTGGCTCTGGCCGAAACCGCGATAGTCGATGGCCAGCACCGAATAGCCCAGCGCGTGCAACTGCTCAATGCGAAACAGCTGCCCGGTGAGGTTCCAGCGTACGCCGTGCAGGTAGAGGATCGCCGGGGCGTCCTTCTTGTCTGCCGGCCACCACCAGCCGTGAATATTCTGCCCCGACTTGAAACTGGCGGGCTTGAGGTCGAACTCCTGCACCGCTTTCGGCAAGCCGGTGTACCAACCCGCCGTGCCCGGCTCGATGCGAAACACCAGCTCGCGCTCCTTGTGTTGCAGCACGGCGCAGCCCACCGGCAGGCCGACGATCAACAGCGCCATGCACAATAGGGGAAACCAGCGCAGGCTCAGGCGGGACATAAAACGAGATGACATGAAGGTTCCAGGACAAAGGCGAAGCACGGGTTTTACCAGATGGCTTGCGCGGGCAGGAATTAATTCGACCACCGTCAGGGGCGATAGCTTGCAAAGTGTTACAGCATTGAACAGACCCGTCACGGGTTGTTAGGGTGGGCAGCTGAACAGGAGAGCACGTCTATGGATTTCACAGGAAAAACCGCGATTGTCACCGGTGGCGCACGCGGGTTGGGGCTCAGTTATGCACGAGCGCTGGCCATGGGTGGCGCCCGGGTGGTAATCAGTGACATCGGGGCCGATAAGGTGGGGGCAGGTGCCGACCCATCGGTGGTACAGCTCGCTGCCCAGGCGTTGCAGGCTGAAGGCCTGGCGGTGATCGGCGTAGCGGGCGACTTATCCCAGCAAGCGGGTTGCCGGCAACTGATCGCGCACACGATCGAGGCCTTCGGGCAGCTCGATATCCTGATCCACAACGCTGGCTGGGTAGGCTACCAAAACATCGAAGACCTCGACCCCGCGTTCCTGCAACGGGCCATGGATATCAACCTCTACGCGCCACTCTGGTTGTGCAAGCACGCCTGGCCGCACCTGCTGCGCTCCCGCTCACCGCGCATCATTCTCACCACCTCCGACCGCGCCATGTATGCGCAGTACGAGCAGACGGGGCTGGCGGCCTACAGTGCCGGCAAGATGGCGCAACTGGGCATCATGAATGCGCTGAGCCATGAGGGCGCGCCGGCCGGTATTCGCGTCAACGCGATCTCGCCGGTGGCCAAGACCCGCATGTGGGGCGTGACTGAAGAGCCGGACGAACTCAAGCCGGACTGGGTGACACCGGGCGTGGTATTCCTGGCCAGTGCGCAGTGCGACGACACGGGCTATATCTTGCGCGCCAGCAATGGCCAATTCACCGCGACGCGGTTCACGGAAAACCCCGGAGTGGATTACCCGCGGGACCTGGCGCGGGTAAAAGCGCACAGCGCCGAGGAAGTCGCGGCCGCCTGGTCGCGTATCAAGCAGGCGCCGGCTCCGACGGTTGCTGGCACCTGAACTCGATTGCGCCCCCGCGCTTTGGACGCGCACCACTATCCGTAGCGTCGGGATGTGCAGCATCATTTCCTTGAACCTGGAGAGATCCTTCGTGGAGCGCGATTGTAGCCGCAAGTGATCCGCTTGACGCTGGCCTTGGCGCAACCACATGCTCCACCTTCCACGCGCTAAGGACCGACCATGGACAACAGCCCCGTTCGCATCAACGCCGAAGAAACCCTCTCGGACAACTGGTACATCCTCAAGAAATACAGCTTCGACCTGCGCCGCCAGGACGGCACCTGGCAGGCCCAGACCCGCGAGGTCTACGACCGGGGCAATGGCGCGACCATCCTGTTGTACAACCGTGCGCAACGCACCGTGCTGCTGATCCGTCAGTTCCGCATGCCCACCTTCGTCAACGACTACCACGGCTACCTGATCGAAGCGGCAGCCGGTTTGCTCGACAACGCCAGCCCCGAAGAACGCATCCGCCTGGAGGCCGAAGAAGAGACCGGCTACCGCGTCCATCATGTGGAAAAAATCTACTCCGCCTTCATGAGCCCGGGCTCGGTCACCGAGCGCATTCACTTTTTCATCGGTGAGTACCAGCCGGGCGACCAGGTCGGCAGTGGCGGCGGCATCGAGGAGGAGGGCGAGGACATCGAAGTGCTGGAACTGGGCTTCGAGCAGGCCTTGGCCATGGTGCAGAGCGGTGAGATTGTCGACGGCAAGACCCTCATGCTGTTGCAGTACCTGGAATTGCGCATGTTGAAAGAAGGCTGGTGATCGTCGATGCGTGGGTGGGCGTTGCTGTGGGTGTTGATCGCGGGCGGTAGCAGCGCTGCCGAGGGTTTCTACACCTGGGACGGCCCGGTGCCGACGGTGCCAGGCAAGCTGCTACGCAGCGAGGCCTTGACGCCGCCACAAAGCCTGGCGTCGGCCGCGCAGAACCTGCGCATTCTTTATTCCTCCACCGACGGGCTCGACAACCGCACGCCCATCGCGGTGTCCGGTGCGCTGTTCGTGCCCAAGGGCACACCGCCTGCCGGTGGTTGGCCGCTGATGGCCTGGGCCCACGGCACGGTGGGCAGCGCTGACCGGTGCGCGCCGTCACTGAACGCGCGCAGCCCGCGGGATACGCGCTACCTCAACTACTGGCTCGACCAGGGTTATGCGATTGTCGCCACTGACTACCAGGGGTTGGGCACGCCGGGTTTGCACCCTTACGGGCTGACTCGCCCGTTGGCTTATGGCGTGCTCGACAGCATCCGTGCGGTGGGTGCGGGGAATTTCAATCTGTCTCGGCGGGTGGTGGTGTTTGGCCAATCCCAGGGCGGCCGTGCGGCGTTTGCCACGGCGGTGTCGGCCAAGGCCTATGCGCCGGAGGTGGAGCTTGTCGGCGTGGTGGCGACGGGCACGCCTTATGCCTCGACCCACACCCACGGCAAAAGCCCTGAGCTTGAAGAGGCGCGTCGTTCGGTGGTGCCGACGTTTGCCTACAACCTGTTGCGGCTGAGTACGGCGGCGTTGCTTGATCCTTCCTTTGTGCCCACCGATTACTTGGCTGATAAGGCTTTACCGGCGTTCAAGGCCAGCCAGGAGGATTGCTTGCATGCCATTGAGCAGCGGGTGGTGGCGGATGGGTTGACGTTCAATAACAGTTTCAAGCGTTCGCCCAAGGTGGCGTTGGAGCGGGTTTATCGTGAGTCGGCGTATCCCACGTTGAAAACCGATATTCCGGTGTTTTTAGGGACGGGGGGTAAGGACCGTGATGTGTTTGTGCCGGGGCAGAAGGCGTTGGTGAGGGAGGCTTGCGGGGTGGGGGATCGGGTGGAGTGGCATTTTTATCCGGAGCTGGATCATTCGGGGACGGTGAATGGGTCGTTGGGGGATTCGACGGGGTTTGTTCGGCGGGCGTTTGGGGGGGAGGGGATTGGGGGGAATTGTGGGGGGTGAGTACATATCCGTTGCTGCGGTAACGGCTGAAATTGGTTCCGCCCTTACGGCGGGTCACTTTGGAAAAGAGCCCCAAAGTAACCAAAGGGCTCTTGCCCCAACACTCGGTGCCTCGCCTAGGCTCGGCATGCCCTCACTCCGGCTTGAATCCGTGGGCCGC
>NZ_JBWKPU010000045.1:0-46234 GCF_059418405.1 Pseudomonas sp. GW821-FHT09A09 | reverse complement strand
CCCCCCCCCCCCCCCCCCCCCCCCCCCCCCCCCCCCCCCCCCCCCCCCCCCCCCCCCCCCCCCCAGCTCCCACATTTGTTCAGCGGTGCCTTAAAGTGCTGTGGTTTCTTCAGTGGCATACATCCACCGCAACAACGAATGCCGCCCGCTGATCCCCAGCTTGATCGATGCGCGCTTGAGGTAGCTTTCGATGGTGTTGACCTTCAACGCCAGTTGCTCCGCCAATTCCGGCGCGGTACGCCCGGCCAGCAGGCCGACGCACACTTCCAGTTCGCGGTTGGACAAGGTCAGCCCCGATTGCACCAGGCGTTCTTCAATGCGCCGGCGCAGGGTGTCGATGCCCTGGCTTTGCGGTACTTGCAGTTCGCTGTCGGTGCGGCACGGCTGGATGGCGGCGATGTGTTTTTCCACCATGGGCAGCAACAGCGAGGAAAAGTCCTGCAACATGCTGCGTTCCTGCGGCGAAAAGCTGTCGGACTGGCTCGCGCGGTACACCGACAGCACATAGCGCATGTCGTCTTTGCGCCGCGTCAGGTGCAGTTGTGCCGCGGGCTGTTCTTCCCCCAGCGCGGTCATGGAATCGGTGTACACGGGGCTGATCTTGCGGCGCAATTGCCCTTCGGAACTCACCCGTAGTTGCGAGATATGCGTGGCGTCCACTGCCAGTTGGGTGAGGATGAGGTCGTGCAGCATGCGTGGGAAATGGCGACTGCCGGTGCTGGCGATGACCTTGCCTATATGTGGGAACAGGTGTGAGTTCATCAATTCGTCCATGAGTTTCAGGTGCAGGCATTCGGCTATATAGCGACGGGGATTAAGAAGGTAACAAGTGCGAATAACCCACAGTGATAATGCGTCCCGTCGGAACGTATGCTAGTACAGCCTGGCGAAAGGATGGGGATCCAATCTGTAAAAAGTCGACATTAAAAACACAAAACGGTGGTCGGACCTGTCCGACCACCGTTGTGGGAAAGTGCCGTGCTTGAGCCTTATCTGACGGCGTGAGCAACCATCGGGGTATGACGCGGGGTTGTGCGTGTGCACTTGGCCAGGGCTTGCTGCACATCCGCGAGCAAATCGGCGACATCTTCAAGCCCCACCGACAGGCGCACCAGGCCTTCACTGATGCCGTGGGCCGCCCGTTCCTCGCGCGTGTAGGTGGAATGAGTCATGCTGGCCGGGTGCTGGGCCAGGGATTCGGCATCCCCCAGGCTGACCGCGCGGGTGAACAGCTTGAGTGCGTTCATGAAGCGTCGGCCAGTTTCGATCCCGCCCTTGAGTTCGAAGGCGATCATGCCGCCCGATTGGCTCATTTGCCGCGCCGCTAACTCGTACTGTGGGAAAGAGCGCAAGCCGGGGTAGGTAACGCTCACCACGGCCGGGTGCGCTTGCAGCGCTTCGGCCACGGCCAGGGCGTTGCTGCAATGGCGGTCCATGCGCAGGGCCAGGGTCTTTAGCCCGCGCATCAACAACGACGCATCCTGCGGCGACATCACGGCGCCGGTCAGGTCCTTGAGCCCTTGCAGGCGGATACGCTGGGCCAGCGCATGGCTGCTCACGGCGATGCCCGCGGTGATATCGCCATGGCCGCTGAGGTATTTGGTGGCCGAGTGCACCACCACATCTGCGCCCAGGTCCAGGGGGCGTTGCAGGTAAGGGGTGCAGTAGGTGTTGTCGACCACCAGCGTGATGTTGCCGTGCGTGTGGGCGATGTCGGCCACGGCGGCAATGTCCACCAGTTGCAGGTTGGGGTTGGCCGGGGTTTCGCAATAGATCATGCGCGTGGCGGGGGAGAGCGCGGCACGCAATGCCTGCGGGTCTGTGAGGTCAATGTGGCGCACCTTGATACCGAATTCGCCAATACCGTGGTGCAGCAGCGCGAAGGTGCAGCCGTAGAGCGTCTGGCTGACGATCACTTCATCGCCGGGGCGCAGCAGGGTCCAGAACGTGGCGGCGATGGCGCCCATCCCGGAGCTGAACGCCACCGCGGCCTCGCCATTTTCCAGGGTGGCCATGCGTGACTCCAGCAGTGCCAGGGTCGGGTTGGAAATGCGCGTATAGAAGTGCCCATTGGCCTCGCCGGCAAAACACGCCGCGCCGTATTCGGCGGTGGGGAAGGCAAAGGTTGCCGACAGGTAGGTGGGCGGCACGAGCGCGCCGTGGTGGTCCTTGGGGTCGTAGCCGTGGTGGATGGCGCGGGTGGAAAAGCCGAATGCATTGTGTTTATTGTTCATGTCGGACGCTCCTTATTTCCTACAATGCTATGCTCATAACCAGAGATGAACGTTGCAAAAAATGCGCATAAATCCCGCGTCCTGGGTTGAATCTCCTATAAAAACAATGAATAGAGGCACGTTATGCCCGTGAGTCTGGACCGCACCGACAAAGCCCTGTTAAACGCCCTGCAGGGCAATGCTCGCCTCACCGTGGCCGAACTGGCCGACCGCGTATCCCTGACCACATCGCCGTGCTGGCGACGGGTGAGGAACCTGGAAGAGAGCGGGGTGATCAGCGGCTACCAGGCGATCCTGTCGCCCAAGGCCCTGGGGTATGGGGTGACGGCATTTGTCAGCATCATGATGGAAAGCCACACCCAGGAAATCGCCCGCAAGTTCGAGCAGCGGCTGTTGGAAATTCCGGAGATCGTGGCGTGCCACAACGTGTCGGGGCGCTATGACTTTTTGCTCGAAGTGGTGGCCAAGGACCTGGAGTCGTTTGGCGAGTTTGCCCGCGAGGTGTTGCAGACCCTGCCGTGCGTCAAGGAGATCTATTCGAGCTTTTCCTACAAGTCGGTCCGGCCCTTGCGCGTGATCCCGTTGCCGGGATAAAGCTCAGCGAAAGAACTCCCCCGGCGTCGCCTCGAACTGCTGGCGAAACGCATTGATAAACGCCGACGTCGACTCATACCCGCAGCCCAGCGCCACGTCCGTCACCCGCTCGCCTTGCTCCAGGGCGGGCAGGGCGGTCAGCAGGCGCAGGCGTTGGCGCCAGGCGCGAAACGTCAGGCCGGTGTCACTGAGGAACAACCGGCTGAGGGTCTTCTCACTCACCCCCAGTTTCTGGCTCCACTGGCCCAGGGTAGTCTGCTGTTCCGGGTGCGCGTTGAGGCTGCGGTAGATCTGGCGCAGGCGTGGGTCCAGGGGCAGCGGCAGCATCAGGTCGACCTGAGGGGCGGCCGCCAGTTGGTCCAGCACCACTTGGGCCAGGCGCCCGTCGGGTCCGTCTTCGGCATACTCCACCGGCAACTCGCTGAAACTGCGGATCAACTCGCGCAAGAGGCTGCTCACTTCCAGTACATGGCAGCGTTCGGCCGCCCAGGTGGTCACGCTGCAATCGAGGTACAGGCTGCGCATTTCGGTGTGCGGCGAACTGAACACCCGGTGCGGCACGCCTGCGGGGATCCACACCGCACGCTGGGGCGGCGCGACGAAGCGGCCGACGCTGGTCTGAATCTCCAGCACCCCGGAAATCGCGTAGGACAATTGCACCCACGGGTGGCTGTGCCGGCGGGTCAGCGCCCGGTTAGGCAGCGATTCGGTGCGCCCATACACCGGGCGTGGCAGGCTGGAGAGCCCGGGCACCGTGCGGCGGACGGTCTTGTCATGTCCTTTAGGCGGCATTTACTGGCTCATTGGCGTTAGTCGGTAACAAGCCGTTACGTTAGAGTCGCGAGGATGCTCTTGGCAACCCCTGGAAGATTTGCTTATGACCCGCCCGCGTTTTCTGCCTGACAACTTCACCCTGACGTTGATTGCCACGGTGATCATCGCCTCCCTGCTGCCCGCCAGCGGCCAGACCGCCGTGGCCTTTGGCTGGGTCACCAACCTGGCCATCGCGCTGCTGTTTTTCCTGCACGGCGCCAAGCTGTCGCGCCAGGCCATCGTCGCCGGTGCCGGCCACTGGCGCCTGCACCTGCTGGTGTTCAGCCTGACCTTTGTGCTGTTCCCGCTGCTGGGCCTGGCGCTCAAGCCGGTGCTGTCGCCGCTGATCGGCAAAGACCTGTACATGGGCATGTTGTATCTGTGCGCGTTGCCGGCCACGGTGCAATCGGCGATTGCCTTTACCTCCCTGGCGCGGGGCAATATCCCGGCGGCGATCTGCAGCGCAGCGGCCTCCAGCCTGTTCGGGATTTTCCTGACGCCGTTGCTGGTCACCCTGTTGCTCAACGTGCATGGCGATGGTGGCTCGACCGTCGACGCGATCCTGAAAATCAGCGTGCAACTGTTGCTGCCCTTTATTGCCGGGCAGATTGCCCGTCGCTGGATCGGCGAGTGGGTCGGCCGCAATAAAGCCTGGCTGAAATTCGTCGACCAGGGTTCAATCCTGCTGGTGGTGTACGGCGCGTTCAGCGAGGCCGTCAACGAAGGCATCTGGCACCAGATCCCGCTGTGGGAACTGGGTGGCCTGGTGGTGGCGTGCTGCGTGTTGCTGGCCTTGGTGCTGGTGGCGTCCACACTGCTGGGCAAGGCCTTTGGCTTTAACCAGGAAGACCGTATCACCATCCTCTTCTGTGGCTCGAAGAAGAGCCTGGCGACCGGTGTGCCGATGGCGCAGGTGCTGTTTGCCGGGGCGACCATGGGCGTGCTGATCCTGCCGCTGATGCTGTTCCACCAGATCCAACTGATGGTCTGCGCCGCCCTGGCGCAGCGCTATGCCAAGCGCCCGGAGTCGATTCCGGAGCTGATGGCGCAGGTCGATCCTTAATCCTCTCTTGGGAAATTTCCTACGTATAGGTGGGAAGTTTCCCTTATAGATCAAGACTATTCCCGGCCACTATTACCCCATTCGCACCCGCAAAGTGGTTGGTAAGCATGGCCTCTTCCCCCGTCAAACCCTTGCCCAGTGAGTTGGAGATCCAGCGTGGCCTGGCCTTGGGTGAATTTCGCGCCTGGTTCCAACCCAAGTTCTTCATGCACACCGGCCAACTGGCGGGCGTGGAGGCCTTGGTGCGTTGGGAACACCCGGCGCGGGGCGTGCTGCTGCCCGAAGACTTCCTGGCCGCCGTGCTGGCCTATGACCTGATCGACGACATGTTCAAGCAATTGCTCGAGCAAGGCCTCAGCCTGCTCGGCGTGTTGCGCCGCCAGGCCATGCAGTTGGAGCTGGCGTTCAACCTGCACGCGTCGCAATTGCTCAGTGGTGCCTTGGTCGCCCACATCCAGTGGGCCCTTGGGCAGCACGGTTTTTCCGGCGCTTCCCTGGTGTTCGAGTTTGCCGAAAACGGTTTGCTGAACGCCTCGCCAGCGGTCCAGGAAAACCTGCTGCGCCTGCGCATGCTGGGCTGTGGCTTGGCCATCGACGACTTCGGCAACGGTTTTACGTCCCTCAAGTTGCTCTGCCAACTGCCCTTCAACCAGCTCAAGCTGGACGGCGGCTTTGTGCGCCACAGCCCCAGCATGGTCAGCAGCACCCTGGCACTCTCGCGGTTCCTGGGCATGAGCCTGGTGATCGAGGGGGTCAGCGACCCGCAGATCCGCGACGGCGTGCTGGCCCTGGGCTGTGAACTGGGCCAGGGTTTTTACCTGGCCCGGCCCATGGCGGGCTACCGTTTGCTGCCGTGGCTGGAAGCGCAGGCATCGGGCTATTCAAAGCTCTAAGAAATTTCCTACACTCAGGTCGCGCTCGTGTATTTTGTGGCGGCGTGTCTCACAGGGGTTGTTATGTTTAAAGCTTTAGTCGTGGATGATCATCCGTTTATTCGCTCCTCGGTGAA
Source organism: Pseudomonas sp. GW821-FHT09A09 (assembly GCF_059418405.1). Lineage (NCBI taxonomy): Bacteria > Pseudomonadati > Pseudomonadota > Gammaproteobacteria > Pseudomonadales > Pseudomonadaceae > Pseudomonas > Pseudomonas sp. GW821-FHT09A09. Next base: position 40,521 of record NZ_JBWKPU010000045.1, on the reverse strand, counting down.
GATGCTCCTCAAGCAGGAAGGCTATGAGGTCGTGGCCGAGGCCGACAACGGCGCCGATGCGGTGCAACTGGCCCGTGAACACGAGCCTGAACTGATCGTGCTGGATATCGCCATGCCCAAGCTCGACGGCCTGGAAGTGATCGCGCGCATTTGCGCCCTGGGCCTGCGGTGCAAGATCCTGGTGCTGACCTCGCAGTCGCCGCTGTTCTATTCCATGCGCTGCATGAAGGCCGGCGCGGCGGGGTATATCTCCAAGACCAACGACCTGGATGAACTGATCAAGGCAATCAAGGCGGTCATGGGCGGCTACACATTCTTCCCCAACCTGGCCCACAGCTCGGTACGCCGCAGTGACGCTGAAACCACCGACCTGGAATTGATCCAGAGCCTGTCCGACCGCGAACTGACCATCTTGCAGCAGCTGTCCCAGGGCTTGAGCAACAAGGAAATCGGCGACGCGATGCTGCTGAGCAACAAGACCGTCAGCACCTACAAGACCCGCCTGATCGAGAAGCTCAAGGTCAAGTCGGTGGTGTACCTGGCCGATTTCGCCAAGCGCAATAACCTGGTCTGAATGAACAGGTCCTCGCGCAAATGGCTGATGGGCGCACTGCTCGCCGGCACCCTGAACGGCGCCGTGCTGGCGGCTGCGCCGGCTGACACCTATCAGGTCCTGGGCCGTTCCCATGTGTCGGAATACACCGTCTCGCTCGCCGAGCAGGACTGGAGCTGGCTGCGCGGGAAAGGCGCTTTGGTGCTGGGCGCGTCCGCCCCGGATTACTCGCCGTTTGGCATGACCACCAACGGCCGCGATTACGAAGGCATCACCGCCGACTACGCCAAGCTGCTCAGCGAACTGTTGCGCACCCCGGTGGAAGTGCGCCGCTTTGCCTCCCGGGCCGATGTGATCGAGGCGCTCAAGCGCGGCGAAGTGGACTTTCTCGGCACCGCCAATGGTTTTGAGCAGGCCGACCACGACCTGCTGATGTCGACGTCCTATGCCGAGGACCAGCCGACCCTGGTCACCCAGGTCGCCAACAGCCAGACCCTCACCGAGGACCTGGCCGGCAAGAAGATCGCGATGCTCTACCACTACCTGCCGCCGCAGGAAGTCGAGGCGTTCTACCCCAAGGCCACCTTGCAACTCTATCCCTCGACGTTGAGTGCGATCGGTGCCGTCGCCTTCGGCAATGCCGACGTGTACCTGGGCGACTCCATCAGCGCCCAGTACCTGATCAACAAGAACTACTTGAACAACGTGCAACTGGCCGACTTCTCGCGGATGGAGGTCAGCAACTTCTCCTTCGCGGTGGCGCAGGCCAACACCCGCCTGCTGCACATCATCAACACCGCGCTGGCGGCGATCCCCCAGGGCGAGCGCATGACCATCCTGCGCCGCTGGAGCGCGGGTGGCGGCAGCATGCCGGGGCGTACGGCACTGAACTTCAGCGCCAGTGAGCTGCGCTGGATGGCCGCGCACGCTCATGTGAGGGTGTCGGTCGACGACAGCTTCGTGCCGTTCTCGTTTTTCAACGAAGACGGCGAGTTCCGTGGCATCAGCGCCGATGTACTGGCCAAGGTCGCGCTGCGCACCGGCTTGAAGTTCGACGTGCGCAACACGCAGTCGGTGGCGGGCATGATCGAGCAGATCCGCACGGACAAAGCCGACTTGTTGATTACCGTCACCCCCAGTCAATCCCGTGAAAGCCAGATGCGCTTCACGCGGCCTTACTTGAGCACCCCTTACGTGCTGGTCAGCCGCACCGGCCCGAACAGCCCGGCCACTCTGGATGACATGGCCGGCAAGCGCCTGGCCGTGATCACCGGCAACCCGGTGCGCGACCAGTTGCTGGATCAGTACCCGAACATCACCCTGGTCAACGCGGAGAACGCCCAGCAAGCCATGGCCCAGGTGGCCAACGGGGAGGCCGATGCGGCGGTCAATTCGTTGATCACGGCGCGCTACATGATCTCGCGCCAGTACCGCGACCGGTTGCGCATCACCACCACGGTCGGCACCGAATCGGCGCGGGTTGCGTTCGCCACGTCGCGCGGTGCGCTGGAGCTGTATTCGATCCTGGAGAAGGCACTGCTGAGCATTCCGCCGGAGGAAATGGACGAAGTCACCAACCGCTGGCGCAGTGAAATTGCCGTGGATGACAGCTACTGGCTGCGCAACCGTGCCCTGATCCTGCAAGGCTTTGCCGTTGCCGCAGTCTTGTTGCTGGTGGCGTTTGGCTGGATCGCCTACTTGCGCATGTTGATGCGCCAGCGCAAGCAGGCACAGATCGCCTTGAATGACCAGATGGAGTTCATGCGCGTATTGATTGACGGCACGCCGCATCCTATTTATGTGCGCGACCGTGAGGGGCGCTTGCGCATCTGCAACAGCGGTTACCTCGACGTGTTCGGCGTGGAGCGTGACGCCGTGCTTGGCAAGACCGTGGTCGAAGGCGTGCTCAAGCGCGCCGACGAAGCCGCTGCCTACCATGAAGACTATTTGCAGGTGATGGCCGACGGCGTACCCCGGGTGCAGGATCGCCGCCTGACCATGGGGCCGGACAACGTGTTGACCATTTACCACTGGATGCTGCCGTATCGCGGCAGTGACGGTGAAGTCAGCGGCATGATAGGCGGCTGGATCGACATCAGCGAACGCCAGCACTTGCTCGAAGCCCTGCGCGAAGCCAAGGAAGGTGCCGACGCGGCCAATCGGGCCAAGACCACGTTCCTGGCGACCATGAGCCATGAAATCCGCACGCCGATGAACGCAATTATCGGCATGCTCGAACTGGCGATGAAAAAGGCCGACCAGGGCGTCACCGACCGTTTCTCCATCGAAGTGGCGTCGGGCGCGGCTCGCGGCCTGCTGGACCTGATCGGCGATATTCTCGACATTGCGCGCATCGAATCCGGCCGCCTGTCCCTGGCACCGGAGCGCGCCAACCTGCGTGAACTGGTGGAATCGGTGGCGCGGATTTTCGAAGGGTTGGCACGGCAGAAACAGCTGCAGTTGATCCTCGACCTGGATGCCAGTATCAACCGTGAGGTGCTGGTGGACCCGCTGCGCTTCAAGCAGATTGCGTCCAACCTGTTGAGCAATGCGATCAAGTTCACCGGCCAAGGCCAGGTGCGCCTGCGGGTCAGCGCCGAACCTGGCGCCGATGATGAGCGCCTGGCGATCTGCCTGCGGGTGGAGGACACCGGCAGCGGTATTTCCAGCGAAGACCAGCAGCGTCTGTTCAGCCCGTTTGCCCAGGCCAGCAACCATGGGCAGTCGGCGCGTGGCGGCTCTGGCCTGGGCCTGATGATCAGCCGCACATTGTGCGAAATGATGGGCGGCACCCTGGTGCTGCACAGTGTGTTGGGGCAGGGCACCCAAGTGGAAATGCGCGCCAGCCTGCCCACCCTGGCGGCGCTGGAACATGCGCCGGCTGCCGAGCCGGTGCAGATGCCGGCGTCCCAGGCATTGAAGGTGCTGGTGATCGACGATTACCCGGCCAACCGCCTGTTGCTCACCCAGCAACTGCACTACCTCGGCCACCGCGTGGTGGATGCCGAGGACGGCGCCCATGGCTTGCGGGCCTGGCGTGCGGAGCATTTCGACGTGGTGATCACCGACTGCAATATGCCGTTGATGAATGGCTATGAACTGGCCAGGGCGATTCGTGATGAAGAACGCGCCAGGGGCCTGCAACCCGGGCTGATCCTCGGCCTGACCGCCAATGCCCAGCCCGAAGAAAAAGACCGCTGCCTGGCGGCGGGCATGGACGATTGCCTGTTCAAGCCCATCAGCCTGCAGGACCTGAGCGCACGCCTGACCTCCCTGACCCCGGAAAGCGTGCCGGCACCGGTCGAGGCCTTGCCGGACGACATCGACCTCACCAGCCTGGAACAACTCAGCCGGGGCGACGAGGCCTCCATCAGAAGCCTGCTGCACGATCTGGCCACCAGCAACCAGCAGGACATGTCACGCCTGATGCAGCTGTTCACCCAGCACGACGTCACGGGCCTGTCCGACCTGGCGCACCGGGTCAAGGGCGGCGCGCGGATCATCAAGGCACAACGCCTGATCCAGGCCTGCGAAGCCTTGGAAACCGCCTGCGAAGGGCTCAATTCGGCCGTACTGACCGACGCCGTCGACGCCCTGCAACAAGCCATGGAACAACTCGAACACCACCTCGACACCTACCTGGCTTGTAGTGAGCGAGCTTGCCTCGCGCCGCAGGCACCGCGCACTCCCTGAAAAACCACGGCGCCCGAACTGGCACCGCCACACGCCTGTCCCTGAAATCCACGGCGCCCAAATTGGCTGCCACACACCTTGTAGTGAGCGAGCTTGCCTCGCGCCAGAGGCACCGCGCACTCCCTGGAAAAACACGGCGTCCGGCTTGAGACGGCGGCGCCCCCGGTGCGGGGCAAGCCCGCTCACTACAACGCCCGTGTCCGTGGTGTGGGGTACAGACACGTTCGGTAACTGGATGGCGCGGGGCGGAGGCGGGAGGTGGGCTAGCGTTAGTGCTCTCAAGGACGTTCCCAGGAGCAGCGGTTTGCTACCCACCCCTCAAACCCATCGCCTGCGTCGTGGCCGTTATTCGGAACACGGGCGCAGCTACCTCATCACTGCCGTCGTGCACCACCGCCAACGCCTGTTCACCGACCTGTTTCTCGGCCGCCTGCTGGTTGCCGAATTCCGTCGGGTCCATGAACAAGGCCTGGTCGACTCCCTGGCCTGGGTCATCATGCCCGACCATATCCACTGGTTGTTTGAACTGAAGCAGCAAACGCTGGCCGACGTGGTACGGCGTATCAAGTCACGCAGCACATTGACCATCAACAGACGCCGCCATAGCCAAGAGCGCGTGTGGCAACCCGGGTATTACGACAGGGCTGTGCGGGTGGAGGACGACATTCGCACCATGGCGCGTTACATCGTGGCCAACCCGTTGCGCGCAGGCCTGGTTGAACGGGTGGGTGACTATTCGCTTTGGGACGCCGCCTGGCTCTAATGCCCACTCCCTTAAAAACCACGTCGACTGAATTGGGGCGGCTGCGCCCCCCGGCGCGGGGCAAGCCCGCTCACTACAGATCTTTGGTGTGGGAAATTTCCTACGTGTTGCGGGGATGGATACTACATGGCTGGGTAATTCCAAGGCGGAAGATAAACCTCGTCGACACAGCAGATGCTTTGTTTATTTCAGGCGCGTATCCGGCGCCTGGCAACTCATCCGTGCATGGCGACAGTGATTAAAACTTTCCCCTTGGAGTTGCACCATGAAGATCAAAGCCCTCTCGCTCGCAGCCCTGGTTTGCGCCACCGGCGCCCAGTTCGCCAATGCTGCCGATGGCACCATCAATTTCAACGGTGAGCTGGTCAACCAGACCTGCACCATCGCCGTTGACGGCGTTGTCAGCCCGGCCGTTGCCACTGTGACCCTGCCAACCATCTCCACGAGCCTGTTGACCGCTGCCGGCCAGGCCGAAGGCCGTACCGGTTTCAACATCCAGTTGAGCAACTGCGTCGGTTCTGCCGCCACCGCTGCTGCGTTCTTCAACTCGGGCGCCACCGTAGACCCGGTCACCGGCAACTTGAACAACATGACCGGCACCGCCACCAATGTGCAACTGCAACTGGTCGATGCCCAAGGCGGCGCGGTGATCCAGGCCGGTAACACCAACCAGCTCACCCGCACCACCCGCAACACCATCGACGCCAGCGGTGCGGCCAACATGCCGTACGCCGTGCAGTACTTCGCCACCGGCACCACCACCGCCGGCACCGTGGTCAGCTCCATCACGTACAACGTCGACTACCAGTAAGCCCCAGTCACATCTGCGCGCGGCCTGTGCGGCGCGCCGATGTGCGGCTGATGAGGTGTGTTATGTCCTGCCTGAAAATGCTCCGCCGTAGCGCATGTGTGGCCCTCGCCACGTTGGTCTGCTCCCAGGCCATGGCCGGTGTGGTGATCACCGGTACCCGTTTGGTCTACCCCGCGGGCCAGAAGGAAATCACCGTCAAATTGAACAACAACGGGATGCACCCCGCGCTGGTCCAGGCCTGGGTGGATACCGGTGATATCAACGCCAGCCCCACCAGTTCCAAGGCACCGTTCGTGCTGTCGCCGCCGGTGTCGCGCATCGACCCGAGCAAGGGCCAGAGCCTGCGCCTGATGTTCACCGGCGCGCCATTGGCCAGCGATAAAGAGTCGGTGTACTGGCTCAACATCCTGGAGATCCCGCCCAAGGCCGATGGCCCGGTGGACCTCAATGTGCTGCAAATGGCGTTTCGCTCGCGCATCAAGATTTTCTACCGCCCCGATGGCCTGCCGGGCAGTGCCACCGATGCACCCGCCGGGCTGCAATGGAAGGTCATCCCGCAGGGCCAGGGCTATGCGCTGCAGGCCTACAACCCGAGCGCGTTCCATGTGTCGCTGGTGGAACTGACCCTCGCGACCGGCAACCAGCGCTTCGAAGGTGAGAACGGCATGGTCGACCCGGGTGCGACCCGCGTGTTTGCGGTCAATGGCCTCAAGGCCTTGCCGGGCGCAGGCCAGGTCGAGTTCAACGCCATCAACGACTACGGCGCCCTGATGCCGATGCAACAACCGCTCAAGCCCTGACCTCCATCGCGCACGAGTAACTGACCATGACTATTCCAGGCCTGGGCCACGGCCCGCAGGCGCAACCGCGCTTTGCCCTCAACCCGCTCGCAGTGGGTGTCATCACCGCGCTGGTCGGGTGCCTGGCACCGTCGGCGTGGGCTGAAGACGTGCAGTTCAACGACGCCTTCCTGCCCGAGGATTCCCGCAGCCTCGACCTCACCCCGTACCAGAAGAGCAACCCGGTGCTGCCGGGCAACTATCGGGCGGATGTGGCGGTCAACGGCAGCCTGGTCAGCCGTCAGGACATCCGTATCAACGCCGATGCCGATGGCAGCCACCCCGTGGTGTGCTTCAACAGCGGCCTGCTGCAGCTGATTGGCGTGGACATGCACAAGCTGTCGGCCCACGCGAGCGCCGCCCTGGAGAGCGGCGCCACGTGCCTGGAGCTGGGCCAGTTGATCGAAGGCGCCATCGCGACCTTTTCGCCGGACAACCAGCAATTGGATATCAGCATTCCGCAGGTGGCCTTGCGCCGGGACGCCCGTGGGTATGTCAGCCCTGAACTGTGGGACCGTGGCGTCACGGCCGGCACCTTGAGCTACACCTTCAACGCCAACCACAACAAGACCGACTTTGGCACCTACGACTCGGCCTACCTGGGCCTGAATGCCGGCTTGAACCTCGGCGACTGGCGCCTGCGCCACAACGGCTCGCTCAATTGGCAGAAGGACTCGGGCCAGGACTACCAGACCCTCAACACCTACGCCCAGCGCGACGTGACAAGCCTGCAAAGCCAACTGACCGTGGGCGAGGCCAATACCAGCGGCGAGATCTTCGACACCCTGGCCTATCGCGGCGTGCAACTGGGCACCGATGACCGCATGCTGCCCGAGTCCCAGCGCGGCTACGCACCGGTGATCCGTGGCATTGCCCGCACCGGAGCACGGGTGGCGGTGCGCCAGGCCGGCAACCTGCTCTACGAAATCACCGTGGCGCCCGGCGCCTTCGTGATCGACGACCTGTACGCCACCGGATACGGCGGCGACCTGGACGTGACCGTGTACGAGGCCGATGGCAGCGAACAACGCTTCGTCGTGCCTTACGCCGCCACCGCCCAACTGCTGCGCCCGGGCACCTCGCGCTTCAGCGTGACCGCCGGTGAAACCCGCAGCAACTACCTCGACCGCCAGGCCAAGCTGGTGCAAGGCACCTACCAACTGGGCCTGAGCAATATCTTCACCGGCTACGGCGGCGTACAGGGCAGCGATGACTATCGCGCGCTGCTCGGCGGGCTGGCGTTCGGCACGCCGATTGGCGCCATGGCGGTGGATGTGACCCAGGCCCAGACCGACCTTAAAAGCGGCCAGGCCAAAGGGCAGAGCGTGCGCATGAGCTACAGCAAGAACATCCTCAGCACCGGCAGCAACTTCGCCGTGGCGGCCACGCGCTTCTCCACCCAGGACTACCTGGATTTCACCAACGCGATGCAACTGCTGGATGCCGAGCGTACGGGCCTGGATACCAGCCTGTTCGGACGCCCGCGCAGCCGTGTGTCCCTCACCGCCAACCAGAGCCTCGGCCCGTGGGGCCAGGTGGCGTTCAGCGGCTTCACCCAGAATTACTGGAACCAGCCGGGCCGCGATGTGCAATACCAGTTCAGCTACAGCAAGCAAGTGCGCCAGGTCAGCTATGGCATCAGCGCCAACCGCAGCCGTGTCGGCCTGGGCGAGATGGACACCAGCCTGTTGTTCACCGTGAGCATGCCTTTGGAGTTCGGCAAGTCCACCCACCAGCCGCAACTGTCGGCGCGGGTCATGCGTGACACCCAGGGCAGCTACAGCGAGCAGGCGACCCTCAGCGGCACTGCCGGCGAGGATCGTCAGTATCAATACAGCCTCACCGGTGGCCATGAAGGTGCCAGCGGTGCCAACAGCACCTCGGTCAACGGCCAATACATCGGGCCCAAGGCGATTGTCGGTGGCACGGTCAGTCGTGGGCAGGGCTACGACAGCCTGTCGCTGAATGCCAGCGGCAGCGTGGTCGCCCACCCCGAAGGCGTGACGTTTACCCCGTATCGCGGCGAAACCATGGCCGTGATCAGCGCGCCAGGTGCCCAGGGCGCCAAGGTGGTCGGCTTCCCGGGCCTCAAGCTCGATGGCCGAGGCAATGCGGTGGTGCCTTACCTGCGCCCCTATGAATTGAACGAAGTGGCGATCGACCCGATCGGCTCTTCCCTGGACGTGGAACTCACCGAAACCAGCCAGCAAGTCGCCCCGCGCGCCGGTGCGGTGGTGGCCCTCAAGTACGGCACCAGCACCGGTGAAGCACTGTTGCTCAACGTGACGCTCACCGATGGCAGTGCGCTGCCGTTCGGTGCCAGCGTGACCGATGACCGGGGCGTGTCCGTGGGCGTGGTGGGGCAGGGTGGCCAGCTGTATGCGCGGGTCAAGGAGGATGCGCGGCGTTTGTTGATCAGTTGGGGAACCCAGGCCGGCCAGCAATGTGCGTTGCCGCTGCCCGCCGGCAAAAGTGACGGCCAGCAACTGCGCCAGCTGGATGTGGTGTGTGCCTCACCAACGGACACGTCGCGGCTCAGTGCCGCGCGGTCGAACTGATTCGGAGGTTATATGAAGTCTGTATTGGCCATTTTGGCGTGTGTGTTGAGTGTGTTCGGCAGCCAGGTTTCGTTCGCCGCCGTGTGCCGCTTTTCGGACGACAATCCGTTGGGAAACCGGGGTGTGACAGCCACCATGCCGTTGTTGGGGACGAACATCACGGTGGGTCGTGATGTGCCCCTGGGGGCTGAGGTGTATCGCCAGACGTTCGCGCCCGCCAGCGTCATCAAAACCACGTGCAACGACATCAGCACCTACGCGATTGAACGCAATTTCTTCACCCGCACGCCGATGCCGTTGAGCAGTTGGTCCTCGGGCCCCTATGCCGGGAAAATCTATGAAAGTGGCGTGCCCGGGATCGGCATCGTAGTGACGCATGGTAATGATGCCTTGCCCTATGACTGGAACTGGATGAACTGCACCGGTTGGACCGTCACCTGCGTGATTTCGCTGGGCACGGGGACGCTCTCGTTCACGGTGCTTTTCATCAAGACCGGGCCTGTGTCTGCGGGCGTCGTCAATGGCAGCAATATCCCATCGCCGGGTCGCAACCTGATCACCGACATGACGATGGACATGATCCGCCTCAACTTCTCCGGCAGCATCAATATCGTCTCGCGCACCTGCGCCACGCCGGACGTCGCGGTGCCCATGGGCAGCCATCAGCTCAGTGAGTTTTCCGGGCGCAACACCTTCACGCCCTGGAAGGATTTCTCCATTGCCCTGAACAACTGCCCGGCGTTCAACGGCTACTACCAGAGCAGTGGGCCGACCTGGGTCAGCGATGGCGGCAGCGGCGTGGTGGGCAACCTGGATTCACGCAAGAGCAACGTGCTGCGGGTGCGCATCGACCCGACGCTGGCGGCGGTCAACCCCACCCAGGGCATTCTGAACGTCAACCCCAGCGCGCCCGGCGACAGCCCGGCCGCTACCGGTGTGGGGGTGCAGGTGGCCGACAGCCACGGCACGCCCTTGCCACTGGCCACCTTGCGCGCCAGTGGTATCACGCCGCGTGCCGATGAAGGGGCCAGCTATTCCATACCGCTCAAGGCCCGCTATATCCAGACCGAAGACCGCATCACGGCCGGTCCGGCGAATGCCACCGCCACCTTCACCATTGACTATTACTGAGGCTTTTTCATGTCATTTCTACCGCTGCGGGTCCTGGTACTTGAGGACCATCTGTTCCAACGTTCCGTGGCCGTCAGCTTGTTGAAGCAACTGGGCTGTGGCGAAGTGCTGGAAGCTGCCAATGGCGACGAGGCCTTGGTGGCGCTGCACCGCGCCGGCAGTGTGGATGTGGTGGTGTGCGACTTGCAAATGGATGGCATGGATGGCCTGGAGTTTATCCAGCGCATCAGTGCCACCGGGCAGGTGGGCGCGATCATCGTCAGCAGTGGCCTGCCTTGGGACGTGCGCCGCGCGGTGCGCCAGATGGGCGCGCTGCTGGGGGTGAACATGCTTGGGGATATTGGCAAGCCGTTGCAGGCTGAAGCCCTGCAGCCGTTGCTGGAACTTGCGTTGAGCCAGCGCCCGGTGGTTCCTGAGGTGCAGTCGCCGCTGGACATCGCCGATGAGCCACAGGTACGCCAGGCCATTCTCGACCAGCAACTGGAGGCTTGGTATCAGCCCAAGTTCGACCTGCAGACCGGTGCCGTGCTCGGGGTGGAAGTGTTGGCGCGCTGGAACCACCCGTTCAAGGGGGTGCAGTCGCCCGCGGTGTTTCTGCCGGCGATGGAAAAAGCCGGCCTGATGGACGAACTGCTGTTTGCCCTGATGCGCCAGGGCCTGGCCCTGCAACGCCAGGCCAAGGGCCAGGGTTTGAGCCTGGACCTGGCGTTCAACCTGCACGCGGCGCAGTTGGCCGATGCCGGCCTGACCGCCCACATCAAAGGCCTGCTCAGTGCCTACCAGGCGCCGTGCGCAGGCATCACCTTTGAACTCACCGAGAGCGGCCTGCTGGAAGTGCCAGCCGTGTCCCTGGAAAACCTGGTGCGCCTGCGCATGCTGGGGTGCCGCCTGTCCATCGATGACTTTGGTGCCGGGTTCTCCTCGTTGCAGCGCCTGTGCCAGTTGCCGTTCAACGAGATCAAGCTCGACGCCGAATTCGTCCGTGGCCTGGCCCATGAGCCACGCTGCCGCGCGGTGATCGGCAGCACCCTGGCCCTGGGCAAGACCCTCGACATGTCGGTGGTGGTGGAAGGCATCGAAACCGCCGAGCAACACCAGCAACTGCTGGAACTGGGCTGCACCCAGGGTCAGGGCTACTGGCATGCGCGGCCGATGCAGGGCGCCGACCTGTTGCGCTTGCTGCAAGGCGACGCGCAACTGCGCCGTTGGAGCCAGCCATGATCAATAAAGCCTTGCGCATCATGATCGCCGACCCGCAGCATCACCAGCGCCTGCGCCTGGAACAGGACTTCAACCGCCAGGGTTATTACGCCATTGCGCCGGTGTCGAGCCTTGATGAAATGCTCACGCTGCTCGATTACGGTGGTATGGGCTTTGACCTGGTGCTGGTGAACGCCAGCCTGGGCGCGAGCGAGCGTTTCGACCTGTCGGCCTATTGCCTGGAGCACCCACGGGTGGGGCAGGCGTTGATCTACGCGGTGCCCCAGCGACAAACGGCCTAAAGTCCGAGCCGTCGTGGACGACTACCTTCTTAACTACACAAGAAGGAGCGTCGGCATGAACCTCAAGCGTTTGTCATTGGTTACCGGCTTTCTTGCGGTGTGGGCGGGAAGCTGCATGGCGGCCTCTTCGGGCGTCATTCAGTTTCACGGGAGCATTGTCGAGCCCGGTTGTGTGCCGGACGCACCGGGCGGCGCCGCGATGCTGTTGAAAAACTGCCCGCAAGCGTCACGCGGTAGCCAGTTCGACGTGCGGCCAGCCCGTAGCGTCCAGGCGCTGGGCAACGCTGCGGCCAACGTCAAGCTGGTGACGGACAGCGGCGAGGGGCGCTATTACGACCAGCGGTATGTGCTGGTGGATTCACGGGGCAAGCCCATTCAATCGGGGGCCTACGTGGTCACCATGACCTCGCCTTGAGGGCGCTTGAGGTTAATTTGAGCGGGATGAGCGTCAACAACCAGGTCGCAAACCTATAGAATGCTCGGCGGCGGCGCTTGTCCTGGGCGGCCGCTTGATCATCGCCAGAGTACCGCGCCCTTCAATGAGCATTTCAGCCGCAACCCCCCAAGCCAACTGGCAACCGGTCATCGCCCTCGCGCTGGCCGCGTTTGTGTTCAATACCACCGAATTCGTCCCCGTCGGGCTGCTCAGCGCCATTGGCGCCAGCTTCGACATGCCCATCGCCAGCGTCGGCCTGATGCTCACCATCTACGCCTGGATTGTGTCCCTGACCTCGCTGCCGGTGATGCTGCTGACCCGCAACGTCGAGCGGCGCAAATTGCTGATCGTGCTGTTTGGCCTGTTTATCGCCAGCCATGTCCTGTCCAGTGTTGCCACCAGCTTCGGCATCCTGATGCTCAGCCGGGTCGGCATTGCCTTGTCCCATGCGTTGTTCTGGTCGATCACCGCCTCGCTGGCGGTGCGCCTGGCGCCAGAAGGCAAGCAGGTGCAAGCCCTCGGTCTGCTGGCCACCGGCACCTCCCTGGCGATGGTGCTGGGCATTCCCCTGGGCCGCCTGCTGGGCGAAGCCATGGGCTGGCGCACCACGTTCCTGGTGATCGGCGCCTTTGCGGCCGCCCTGGTGTTCTGGCTGGCGCGCACCTTGCCGTTGCTGCCCAGCCAGAACTCCGGCTCCCTGCGCAGTTTGCCATTGCTGTTCAAGCGCCCGGCGCTGGTGGCGCTCTACGTGCTCACCGCCATGACCGTGACCGCGCAGTTCACCGCCTACAGCTACATCGAACCCTTCGTCGAAGGCGTGGCCGGCATGAGTGGCGGCGCCGTGACCCTGATCCTGCTGGTCTTCGGCGGCGCGGGCATTATCGGCTCGCTGCTGTTCAGCCTGGTACACCGCTTTAACCCGCACCTGTTCGTGGTCGGCGCGGTCTCCATCCTGGCCGCCTGCCTGGCGCTGCTGTTACCCCTGAGCGGTGCCGAGTCGTACCTGGTGGCACTGAGTGTGTTCTGGGGCATGGCGATCATGGGCTTCGGCCTGGCTATGCAATCGAAGGTGCTGGTATTGGCGCCGGATGCCACGGACGTGGCCATGGCTATGTTCTCCGGCATCTACAACATCGGCATCGGCGGCGGCGCCCTGATGGGCAGTTGGGTTGGCAGCCAGTTCGGCTTCGCCTGGATCGGCGCGGCGGGCGGCTTGCTGGCGGCAATGGCGTTGATTGGGTATTGCCTGGCGATTCGCAAGTTCGGGACGGGTGTACCCCGTCAGTGAGGAGATACCTTATGACGATCAAACCTTTGGTGCTTGCGCTGCTTGCCAGCGTGTCGGCACTGTTGGTCAGCCCTTCGAGCTTCGCCGCCAGTTTCGATTGCACCAAGGCCAAGGCGCCTGACGAAATCACCATCTGCAAGACCGTCAGCCTGAATGACCAGGATGTGACGATGGCGTTGCTCTACGACCTGAACAAGCACTTCATGGCCATGGGCGGGCGCGGCTCGTTGATGGACGGGCAGGCCGAATGGCTCAAACAGCGTCAAGCCTGTGGTTCGCAGGTGAGCTGTCTGAGCAACGCTTACACGCAGCGCATTGGCATGTTGCGGCGGTTTATTGATGAGCGGGTGATGACGAAGGGGCCGTTTTGATAGCGCTCTGATTTCTGCGGCGTGACGCCTCAATCGGTTTCGGCAATCAGGAGCGATTGCACACTGGATAACGTTTCCAGGTTTGAACGTATTCCCAAAGCAGCTTGCGTTCCAAGTGCTTGATATAGGCCTTCGTTTGAGGGCTTCCAATGTCAACCGGGCAGGCGGACACCCACAGGTGTTCGACCGGCGTGGTCTCCCTCAGGGTCTGTCTGAAGGTGTTGCCGCCTGAGTGACCTGGCCGTTCGTTGAACGCAGACACATTGAACTGCTGCAGTCGTTTGGCAAGCGTCTGCCCGGTGGTCTCACCGATGTAGATAGTTAACTCATGCCCGGTGTGTGAGTCAGGTTTGCTTTCGCTGCGAGCAATGTAATAAACGCCGGGTAATTGTTTCCCGGGCAGTTCGTTGCGGTTTGTCCAGGGATGCCAATCAGAGAACTCCAACTTATGCGGCATATGCCTTTCTTCCTTGTAAGACCTAAAGAGGCAATGCTATCTCGAAAAGTGGCTACAGGCCACTATCTGGCGATCCACGTGTTTCATGTATTGACCGAAGACTGGTAAAGAAGACCCCGTAAAAACCAGACAAGTCTCACGGAGTATCTTGTTGCGCATTGCTACCGTCGCCCAGGACCGCACACATCCCGTGTGATGGCACCTGAGTAGCAATGGAGTCGCGTGTGCAAAAGCGTTTGACTGTAGAGTTTCTGGGCACTTTCTGGCTGACGTTCGGCGGCTGTGGCAGTGCCATTCTGGCGGCGGCATTCCCTGGGTTGGGCATTGGTTTTGCCGGTGTGGCCCTGGCATTTGGTCTGACCGTGTTGACCATGGCCTATGCGGTGGGAGGAATTTCCGGCGGGCATTTCAACCCGGCGGTGACCGTCGGCCTGTGGGTGGGGCAGCGAGTGTGTGGCGCTAAGGTGTTGCCCTATATCGTGGCGCAAGTCATCGGCGCGATTGCCGCGGCTGCGGCGCTGTATGTGATTGCCAACGGCCAGCCAGGTTTTGAGATGGGCGGCTTTGCAGCCAACGGCTACGGTGCGTTGAGCCCGGGCCTGTTCGACATGAAGGCCGCGCTGGTGGCTGAAGTGATCGCCACGTTCTTCTTTGTGCTGATCATCATGCGCGTCACCGCGCCGGGCCCGGCCGCCGCCTTCGCGCCGATTGCCATCGGCCTGGCCTTGACCCTGATTCACTTGATCCTGATCCCGGTGACCAATACCTCGGTCAACCCTGCACGCAGCACTGGCCCGGCGTTGTTTGCCGGCGGTGAGTACATTGCGCAACTGTGGTTGTTCTGGCTGGCACCGATTGTCGGCGGGGTGCTGGGCGCGTTGGCGGCGCGTGCATTGGACGAACGCAGCCCGCAGTAATGCGGCGGCTTTTGCAGGAGCGTGCTTGTGCGCTCCTGCATAAAACCTGCGTTACAGCGCAGCCAGTACGGCCTCGAGTTTTTCCTGGTCTCGCGCGAATTGGCGAATGCCTTCGGCGAGCTTTTCGGTGGCCATCGCATCTTCATTCGACGCCCAACGGAACTGCGCTTCGGTCAGTTGCTGGCGCGCTTCGCCCGTGGCACCCGGCACCAGTTTGCGTGCCAGCGTGCCGTTGTCGTCGGCGAGTTTTTGCAGCAGGTCCGGGCTGATGGTCAGACGATCACACCCCGCCAGTTCTTCGATCTGGCTGAGGGTGCGGAAACTGGCGCCCATGACCACGGTCGGGATGTTGTTGGCCTTGTAGTAGTTGTAGATGCGCGTCACCGACTGCACGCCCGGGTCTTCGGCGCCGGTGTAGTCCAGGCCGGTGTTCTTGCGGTACCAGTCGTAGATGCGGCCCACGAATGGCGAGATCAGGAACACCCCTGCGTCGGCGCAGGCCACGGCCTGGGCGAAGGAGAAGAGCAGGGTGAGGTTGGTCTGGATACCGGCTTTTTCCAGGCGCTCGGCGGTGCGGATGCCTTCCCAGGTGGAGGCCAGCTTGATCAGCACACGGTCACGGCCGATACCGGCCTGGTCGTACAGGGCGATCAGCTGGTTGGCCTTGGCCCACAGCGCGTCTTCATCGAAGGACAGGCGTGCATCCACTTCGGTGGAGATACGCCCCGGGATCACCTTGAGGATGCCAGCCCCCACCGACACCGCGAAGTGATCGCAGGCCAGGTCTACATTGCCCTTGGAGTGGGCGACGGCGCTGCGCAGCAGTTCAGCGTATTCCGGGATGGCGGCAGCCTTGAGCAGCAGCGACGGGTTGGTGGTGGCGTCCACCGGGCGCAGGCGGCTGATGGCTTCCAGGTCGCCGGTGTCGCAGACCACGGTGGTGAATTGTTTGAGTTGTTCGAGCTTGGACGTCATGGACGGCAGTCTCCAGAAAAGGGGTTAGTGGTTCAGGGCCTGGGCGGTGTCGAGGTCGGTGATCAGGATGTCGAGGTAGCCGCCCTTGAGGGCACCGCGAATCGCCTGGACCTTGTTCAGCCCGCCCGCCAGGCCAAGCACACGTTGGATCGAGCGCAGTTTGGGCAACGTCACCGACACCACGAATTCTTCGTCTTCTTCCAGTACCGGTTTGCCCTGGGCGTCGAAGTAACGCAAACAGATATCACCCACGGCGCCGCGTTCGGCGAGCAGGCGCAGCATGTCTTCGGTGTAGTAGTTGCCGCTGTTGCGAAGCAGTTGCGAGGGTTCCAGGTCGCCAATGCCGACGATCGCCAGGGTGATGCTGTCAAAGCGCTGCAGCACCTCCTTGACCTCTTCCATCTGCACGATGCGCTGCTTGCTTTCCACCGACTGCTCGATGCTCTGGGACGGCAGCAGGAATGCCGGGCAGTTGAGCAAAGTGGCCAGGCGCTGGGTGAGCAGGGTGGCTTCGAAGGCGCCTTTGTGGCCCACGCCGCCGAGCAATTGCACCACTTCCTGGGCGCCTTGCTTGCCCGGTTGCGCGTGCAAATGGCCGACCATGGCGCGGATGGTGCTGCTCCACGACGAAATGCCGATATGGTCCTGGGGCGACAGGCTGGTTTCCAGGTAATGCGCTGCCGCCGAACCGATGGCCTGCTTGATGCTTTCATCGTTGCCGGGTTCGGTGGCTTCCACCACGATCACCCGGCGCACGCCGTAGCGGCGTTGCAACTGGGTTTCCAGTTCCAGATGCAGGCCTTGCAGGCGCATCACGCTGATCTTCACCACGCCTTCCTGCAGCGCCCGGCGCAGGGCGCGGCTGATAAAGGACTGGGACAGGTCCAGTTGCTCGGAAATCTCGGACTGCTTCAGCCCTTCTTCGTAATAGAGGCTGGCGATCTTGGTGATCAGGCGCTGTTCTTCGATCTGGCTCATGAAAGCCTCAATAAATGAATCAATGTCGGTGAGGATACCAAACCCTTACGACATGATCAGGCCGCCATCGATATTGATCGCCTGGCCGGTCAGGTAGGCCGCATCGTCGGAGGCCAGAAACGCCACCAGACCCGCCACATCCGAGGGTTTGCCGGCGCGGCGCAGGGGGATGTTCTTGACCCATTCGGCCATCAGTTCGCCCTTGCCGTAGCGTTTTTCATCGGTGCTGAGGATCTCGCCCCACACGCGGTCGTTGTAGTCCCACATTTCGCTTTCGATGATGCCGGGGCAAAACGCGTTGACCGTGATGTTGTGCCGCGCCAGTTCCAGCGCCAGGCTTTGGGTGATGCCGATGACGCCCATCTTGCTCGCCGCGTAGTGCGGGGTATAGATAAACCCCTGGCGGCCCTGGCCGGACGAGGTGTTGATCAAGCGCCCGCTGCCTTGCTTGACCATGTACTTGGCTGCTTCCCGGCAGCCCAGCCAGACGCCGGTGGTGTTGACGTGCAGCACCTTGTCGAAGTCGGCACGGGGCATTTTGTCGTAGTGATCAATGGTGATGATGCCGGCGTTCTGCACCGACACGTCGATGCTGCCAAAGCGCGCGTGGCCTTCGCGGTAGAGCTTTTCGATATCCTCTTCGTCTGTGACGTCGATGCCCAGGGCGAGGGTGGCGACCTTGTATTCCTGGGCCAACTGGTCGGCGGTGAACGTCACGCGCTCCAGGTCGTTGGAGGCCAGCACCAGATTGGCGCCTTCCTGGGCGAAGCGTTCGGCAATGCCGGCGCCGATGCCACGGCAAGCACCGGTGATGACTACAGTTTTACCGCTGAAGCGTTGCGACATGACAAAAGGCTCCAAAAAAAGGTTTACCAGCAGACAAAACCACCATCGACCAACAGGTCGACGCCGGTGCAGAACGACGAAGCCTGGCTGACCAGGAAAATCGCCGGGCCGACCATTTCTTCCACGCTGGCCATGCGGCCCATGGGCGTGGTCTGTTCAAAGATCTTCACCTGGTCGGCCACTTCCGGGCGCGAGTTCATCGGCGTGGCGGTGTAGCCGGGGCTGATGCAATTGACCCGCAGGCCCTTGTCGGCCCATTCCATCGCCAGGCTTTTGCTCAGATGGATCACCCCGGCCTTGGACGTGTTGTAATGGGCTTGCAGCAAGCCACGGTTGACGATGCTGCCGGACATGGACGCGATGTTGACGATAGCGCCCTTGCCCCGGGGCAGCATTACGGCAGCCTGGGCCTGGCAACTGAGGAAAATCCCGGTGAGGTTGATGTCCAGGGTGGTTTGCCAGCGTTGCAGCTCCAAGTCTTCGGCGGCCTGGGCATTGGCGATGCCAGCGCAGTTGACGGCCACGCTGAGTTCGCCGAGTTCGGCTTCGGTACGCGCCACCGCCGCGTCGAGGGCAGCACGTTCGGTGACGGTGCCGCTCAGGGTCAGGGCGCGACGGCCCAGGGCCTGGATGCGTTCCACGGTGCTGGCGATGCCGGGGCTGCCCGGCAGGTCAAAACAAGCCACATCGGCCCCAGCCTCGGCCAGCCCGACCGCGATGGCCTGGCCAATCCCGCTGCCGGCGCCGGTCACGAAGGCTACCTGGCCGTGAAGACTAAAAAGTTGCATGAACGACTCCATTATTTGAAATAACACCGAACCCCTGTGGGAGCTGGCTTGCCTGCGATGGCGGTAGCTCAGTCACATTTGCATTGGCTGACCCTCCGCTATCGCAGGCAAGCCAGCTCCCACATTGGATCTTCATTGTTTGCGAGGGTAGGGCACTAGGCCGTGGCCATTTCCATCACCGAAACCGGTGTGGCCTCGCCGCGCTCCAATATTCCCATCTGCCGGCCCCGGCTCATCACCATCACCCGGTGGGACAGGCCCAGCACTTCGTCCAGGTCCGAACTCACCACAATCACCGCCATGCCCTTGGCTGCCAGGTCTGCGATCACTTCATAGATCGCCGCCCGTGCGCCCACGTCGATGCCGCGGGTGGGCTCGTCGAGGATGAACACCTTGGGGTTGCGCGCCAGCCACTTGGCAATGATCACCTTCTGCTGGTTGCCGCCCGACAAACTGGAAATCCGCGACTGCGGCGCACCTTTCACGCCTAGCCTTGCCACCGCCGTGCGCGCGAATTCGCGCAGCGGGGCAGGCAGTACCCAACCGCGTTTGTCCAGCAGGTCGGTGTTGCCATAGATCAGGTTGTCTTCGATGCGATGTTCCACCACCACGCCTTGCTGCTTGCGGTCTTCGGGCACCAACACCACACCGGCCTGGATTGCCTCGAAGGGCGAGCGCAACTGGCGAATCTCGCCATCCAGCACCATATGCCCCTTGATGTCCTGGGCCGCGCCGGCAATGGTGCGCACCAGTTCGGTCCGCCCGGCGCCGACCACACCGGCAATGCCAAACACTTCGCCGGCGCGCACACTGAAATCGATGCCGTGCAGCGCAAACTCACGACAACTCAGGTCTTTGACCTGCAACATCACCTGTTCCTTAGGCGCCTGCAACGTCGGGAAAATCCGCTCCAGGCTGCGCCCGACCATTTGTTCCACCAGTTCGCGCACCGGCACTTGGGCCGTGGCGTGCAGGGCGATCTGGCGACCGTCACGCAGCACCAGCACACGGTCGGCGATGCGCGCGATTTCTTCCAGGCGATGGCTGATATAGATGAACGACACGCCTTCAGCCTTGAGCCGCTCCACCTGCTGGAACAACAGCTCGGTTTCTTCACCGCCCAGGGCGGCCGTGGGTTCGTCGAGGATCAGCAGCCGCGCCTTGAGGGTCAGCGCCTTGGCGATTTCCACCAGCTGCTGGGCCGCCACGCTCAGGCCTTCGACCTTGCGCGACGCCGGCACCTTGAGCCCCAGGCGCTCCAACTGGATCTGCGCCTGGGCTTCGATGTAGTCGCGGTCGACCCGCCCGTGACGCATGGGCAGGCGGCCGACGAAGATGTTCTCGGCGATCGACAATTGCGGCAGCAGGCGGATTTCCTGGTGGATCAGGCCGATACCGGCGCTCAACGCGGCCCCCGGCGAGTCGGGGGCGTAGGGCTCGCCGAGCCAGGTCATGCTGCCCCCGGCTTCGGGTTGCACCAGGCCCGCGATGATCGACGACAAGGTCGACTTGCCCGCGCCGTTCTCGCCGAGCAAGGCCAGCACTTCGCCGGGGCGAATGTCCACGTTGACCTGGGACAGCACCTGCACCGGCCCATAGGCCTTGCTGATATTGCGCAGGCACAGCACCGCCTCAGCGGTGGTATCCAGAGCGGCTGCTCTCATGACGACCTCCGAGGTTTACGGGTGCTGTTGCAGGAACGGCGCGACGTTTTCTTTGGTGGTCAGCACGGTCGGCAGCAGTTGTTCCTTGGGCACGGCTTTACCGGCCTTGAGGTCGATGGCCGACGCCACGGCCAGGCGCCCCATTTTCTGGGTCTGCTGGGTCATGGTCGCGTTCAGCACGCCACTTTCCACGGCCTTGAGCCCGGCGACGTCGCCGTCGAAACCCACTACCACAACTTTATGATCGAGGTTGCCGACCTTCACCGCCTGCGCGGCACCCAGGGCCATGGCATCGGCGCGGCCGAAGAATACGCTGATGTTCGGGTCACGCTGGAGCAGGTCCTGGGCCACGGCGAAGCCTTTGTCCTGGGCCCATTCGGCCGGTTGCTGGGCGACCACCTTGAGGTCCGGGAAGGCTTTCAAGCCTTCTTCGAAGCCTTTGGCCCGGTCTATTTCAGGCGTGGTGCCCAACTGGCCTTGCAGGATGGCGATGCGGCCTTTGCCGTCGGTGATCTTGCCCACGTATTCGGCAAGGGTCTTGGCCCCGGCCACGCTGTCGCTGGCGATAAAGGTGTCACCCGGCGCATCGGGTGCGTTGCGGTCCACGGCAATCACCGGGATGCCAGCGGCCTTGGCGGCTTTGACGGGCACACCGGCTGCGGTGGCGCCGGCCGGGATGTAGATCAACACGTCGATCTGGCGGGTGATCAGGTCTTCAATCTGGCTGACCTGGGTGGACGAGTTGCCCTGGGCGTCCACGGTGATCACCTTGATCCCCTTGGCCTTGCCCTCGGCTTCCACCGATTGCTTGATCTGGTTGAAGAAGTCGGCCTGCAGGTTGGCCACGGCCAGGCCGATGGTCAGGTCCTTGGCCCAGGTGGTGCCGGCTGCGGTGAGGGTGGCGGCCGCGAGTGCGGTGGCGATAAGCAGTTTCTTGGGGCTGAACATGTCGGTGACTCCTGGTTTTATTGTTGGAGGGTGTCAACTGTCGAACAGGTTTATCGGGCGGTGCTGGAGCGGCGTCGCAGGGTGTCGATGGTCACGGCGAGGGCGATGACCACGCCGATCACCACTTGTTGAATGAAGGGCGAGACGCCGAGCAGGTTCAAGCCATTGCGCAACACGCCAATGATCAGCACGCCCACCAGGGTGCCGCCGATGCTGCCCACGCCACCGCTGAGGCTGGCACCGCCAATCACCACGGCGGCGATGGCGTCCAGTTCCAGGCTCAGGCCGGCGCTGGGTTGGGACGAATCGAGGCGGGCGGCGAGGGTGACGGCGGCGATACCGGCCAGGGCACCGCTGATGGCATAGACCCACAGGGTGATCGCACGCACCTTGATGCCGGACAGGCGCGCCACTTCGGGGCTGCCGCCCATGGCATAGAGGTTGCGGCCACCGGCACGAAAGCGCAGGAACACCCAGGCCACCACCAGCATCACCAAAAACAGGCCGACGGTGGCCGAGAGGAAGCCGAAATGCCGCACCGTGGCCAGGCTGGTGAACCAGTCCGGGTAGCCGACGATCTGCCGGCCTTCGGTGAGGATATTCGCCAGGCCTCGGGCGACCGACATCATGGTCAGCGTGGCAATGAACGGCGGCAGCTTGGCATAGGTAATCAGCCCACCGGACACCAGCCCGGCGAGCATGCCGCTGGCGATCGAGATCGGAATTGCAAAGCCCAGGGGCATGGCCTGGTCCTGGTACAACCAGCCCAGCATCATCATCGAGAACGCCAGCACCGAGCCGACCGACAGATCGATGCCGCCGATCACGATCACCGCCGTCATGCCAATCGCCAGGATGCCCAGCACGGTGACTTGATCGAGGATGTTCAGGCCATTGCGCAACGAGAAGAAGAATTCGGAACTGAAGGAGAAGACCAGCACCAGCAGCACAAGGCCGATCAGCGGGCCACCGATGTTGCTGGGAAGCAGTTTCACCAGCCGGGGACGGCGGGTCGGCTTGAGATCGGCCGGGTGATGGACAGAGGCTTTGGCGTCCACATTGTTCTCCTGACTTATTTTTTTTGGAGTTCATTCAGGCAGCGTGAATATTTATGCGTGCCTGACTGTTAATTCAGATTCCAGTGACACCGTGGCAAAGTCAAGCGCTTAATTTTTCATGCATGCCTCTAGACCGCCGTTTTTGCCGGGCGCAAAGCCACGGGATAGATAAGCGCGCGTGGGATTTTAGCCGTCTGTCCGAGGGGCATTTCCGGGTTTTATTTCATTTTTCCGCCGTTCGCTCACTTGACCTGCTGCGGGATCGGCGTCTAAATAGAAATATATTGTCACTGCTGAATAAATATTCAAAACAGCCGTGGACGCTTTCACCCCGCGTGGTCAGCCTCAAAGGAGCCGCTGCATGAATGCCTTCCAGTACGACGCCCACCAGATCAAAGAACAGGCCCGTTTGATCCGGCGCCACGTGATCCGCTTGAATGCCGACTCCCCGGCAGGCGGCCACACCGGGGCGGACCTGTCGGAAACCGACATCCTCGCCACCCTGTATTTCCGCATCCTCAACACCGGCCCCGAGCGCACCGAAGACCCCGAGCGCGATATCTACATCCAGAGCAAAGGCCATGGCGTGGGCGGTTTGTATTGCTGCCTGGCGCAGGCCGGCTACATCCCCACCGATTGGTTGCCGACCTACCAGCACTTCAATTCCCACTTGCCCGGCCACCCGGTGCGGCAGAAAACCCCGGGCATCGAACTCAACACCGGCGCCCTTGGCCACGGCTTGCCCGTGGCGGTAGGGCTGGCGTTGGCGGCGAAGCTGTCGGGCAGTAAAAAGCGCATCTACGTGCTGACCGGCGACGGCGAACTGGCTGAAGGCTCCAACTGGGAAGCGGCGATGGCGGCGGCCAAGTACGGGCTGGATAACCTGTTTGTGATCGTCGACAAGAACAAACTGCAACTGGCCGGGCTGACCGCCGAGATCATGCCGCTGGACCCGTTGGACGTGAAATGGGCGGCCTTCGGTTTCACCGTCAGCGAGTGCGACGGCAATGACGTTGGCCAACTGATCGAGACCCTCGAAACCATGCAAGCCCACACCGGCTCACCCCAGGTGCTGATCGCCCACACCATCAAGGGCAAGGGCGTGTCGTTTATCGAAGCGCGTCCCGAATGGCACCATCGCGTGCCCAAGGGTGACGAAATCAACGCAGCACTGGAGGAGTTGAATCATGGCAAGTGAACACTTGGCGAGCGTCATGGTGGAGGCGTTTATCGCGGCAGTCGATGCCGGCCTGGACGTGGTGCCGGTGGTCAGTGACTCCACCTCCACAGCCAAGATCGGCCCGTTTGCCCAGCGCTTCCCCGAGCGGTTGATCAACGTCGGCATTGCCGAGCAGTCCCTGGTCAGCGTGGCGGCTGGGCTGGCGTTGGGTGGCAAGATCGCGGCCACCTGCAATGCCGCGCCGTTCCTGATTTCCCGCGCCAACGAACAGATCAAGGTGGACGTCTGCTACAACCAAGCCAACGTCAAGATGTTCGGCCTGAACGCGGGCGCCAGTTATGGCCCATTGGCCAGCACCCACCACAGCCTTGACGATATTTCGGTGATGCGCGGGTTTGGCAATGTGCAGATCTTCGCCCCGGCCGACGCGTTGGAGTGCCGGCAGATCATCGATTACGCACTGCGCTATAAAGGCCCGGTGTATGTGCGGCTCGACGGTAAAGCCTTGCCCGAGGTGCACGGCGCCGACTATCGATTCGTGCCCGGCCAAGTGGACATCCTGCGCCAGGGGGCGGACGTGAGCATCGTTGCGTTGGGCTCCGTGGTACACGAGGCGGTGGATGCGGCGGCCTTGTTGGCCGAGCAGGGCATCCAGGCGCAGGTGGTCAACCTGTCGTCGATCCGCCCGTTGCAGCGTGACGCCTTGCTCAGTGCACTGAGCACCACGCGCGCAGTGATTACCGTCGAAGAACACAACATCAATGGCGGCGTTGGCAGCCTGGTCGCCGAAGTGCTGGCCGAAGCCGGGCTGGGTGTCGCACTAGTCCGCCTGGGCATCGGCGACGGAGAATACGCCGCGGCCGGCGCCCGCGAACCGACCCGCGCCTTGCATAACATCGACGCGGCTGGGATTGTGGCGGCTGCCACTCGGTTGCGGTGAACCCATGACAAACCACACTCCGCTGATCCTGGCGATAGATGAAGGCACCAGTAACGCCAAGGCGGTGCTGGTCAACGAACTCGGGCAGGTGATTGCCCGGGGTTCGCGGCCCTTGAGCATCAACCACCCTCAGCCCGGGTTTTCCGAGCAGGACCCGTTGTTGATCTGGCTGCACACCCTGGCCGCGATTGAAGAATGCCTGGCCCAGGTGGATCGGCCGATCACCGCATTAGCCATCAGCAACCAGCGCGAGTCGGTGGTGGCCTGGGACCGGCGCAGCGGTGAGCCATTGTCGCCGTGCATCAGCTGGCAATGCCGGCGCTCCACGGCGTTGTGCGCACAGTTGCATGAGCAGGGGAATGAAGCACGAATCCTGGAAAAGACCGGGCTGGCCCTCGACCCGATGTTTTCCGCTGGCAAATTTCGCTGGATCCTCGACCACCTGGACAACGGGCATGCACGTGCGGCTGCCGGTGAAATCTGCCTGGGCACCGTCGACAGTTGGTTGTTGTGGAAGCTCAGCGGGGGTCAGGTGTTCGCCACCGACTATTCCAACGCCGCGCGCACGCAACTGTTCAACCTGCACACCGGCACCTGGGACCCGGAGCTGTTGGCGCTGTTCGCGATTCCTGCTGCGGCGTTGGCGCCGATCCGGCCGAGTGCGGGTTTCTTCGCCGAAACCGTCGCGCTGGGCGGCTTGCCTGCGGGTATCCCGGTGATGTCGATGATTGGCGACTCCCATGCGGCGCTGTACGGGCAGGGTGGTTTCGCCCCGGGGTTGGTCAAGGCCACCCTCGGCACGGGCTCGTCGTTGATGACACCGATGGGCGGGCCTATTGCGTCCACCCATGGGCTTTCCACCACCTTGGCCTGGCATGACGGCCGCGCGGCGACGTTCGGCATGGAAGGCAACATCGTGCATACCGGCGCCGCCGTGCAGTGGGCCTCGCGGCTGGTGGCCGGTGAGTCGCTGGACGCGTTGACCGAACAGGCCGCGCAATTGCCGGATAACGGCGGCGTGTACTTTGTGCCGGCGCTGTCCGGGTTGGGGGCACCGCATTGGCAAGCCGACGCCCGTGGCTTGATCTGTGGCCTGAGCGAGGCCACTTCGGGCGCGCATATTTTGCGCGCCTCGCTGGAGTCCATCGGCTATCAGATTCGTGATGTGTTTGAGGCGATGCAGCAGGACATCGGCAGCCCGTTGAAAGAGCTGTGGGTCGACGGTGGCGCGACACGCAATCGCTGGCTGATGCAGTTTCTGGCCAACCTGCTGCAACGTCCGGTGGTGCGCAGCCTGTCGCCGGAAGTCTCGGCATTGGGTGCGGCGCACCTGGCGGGCAGGGCGTTGGGGATTTGGGCGAGTGACGAAGCGTTAAGCCAGTTGGAGCGTCAGCGTGAGCGCTTCGAGCCGCAGGCGGATCCGGCGATGGCAGGCCGTTACGCCGAATGGAAAAAGGCCCTGGCGCGCACCCTTCTCTAACCCCCAAACATCAATCCTGTAGGCGCCGGCTTGCCGGCGATAGCGGCCAGCCTGACCCACCGCAATCGCCGGCAAGCCGGCTCCTACAGGTGATCGGGTTGCCAGATGCAGATGTTCATGGCTTCCAGGTCTGTACGTCCTTGGCATCCACAGCCTTGGGCAGCAAGCCGGCCTTGAAGAACGCATCGGCAATCTTCTGCTGTTCGCCCAACTGATCGAGCGTCACCGGTTGCACCTGATAGCTGCGGTGCGCGTTGGCCGCTTCAACGGTGGCCACATCCAGGTTGCCCCACAGCGGGCCCAGCACCTTGGCGGCGTCTTGCGGGTGGGTTTTCACCCATTGGCCGGCTTTTTCCAATTGTTCGTACACCACCTTCAGGACCTCGGGGTGGGCCTTGGCGTAGGGCGTGCCCGTCAGGTAATAGCGCTTGTAACTGGCCAGACCCGCGCCATCCGCGAGGGTGCGGGTGGGCAGCTGGCGCTGCACGCCTGTGAGGAAGGGTTCCCAGGTGACCCAGGCATCGACTTTATTGTTCTCGAACGCGGCGCGGCCGTCGGCCGGTGTCAGGTAGGCCGGTTCAATATCCGAAAACGCCAGGCCAGCTTTGGCCAGCGCGGCAATCAACAGGTAGTGGGTGCCAGCGGCTTTGGTCACGGCGACTTTCTTGCCTTTGAGGTCGGCCAGTTGCTGGATCGGCGAGTCTTTGCGCACCACGATGGCCTGGGCCGAGGGCGAAGGCGCTTCCTGGGCGAAATAGGTGAGTTTGGCCTGGGCCGCCTGGGCGAAGATCGGCACGGTGTCAGCCACGTCGGCGCTGATGTCGACGTTGCCGACGTTGAGTGCCTCCAGCAGCGGCAGGCCGCTGGGGAACTCGTGCCAGGACACGTCGATGTTGTCGGCCTTGAGGGCTTTTTCCAGGGTGCCCTGGGTTTTGAGCAGGGTAATCAGGGTGGACGATTTCTGGTACCCGATACGCACGGTCTCCTGGGCCTCGGCGCTGACCGCCACGGAAAAAGCCAGAAGCCCGATGACAACGGCGAGGGGACGACGAATAGACATGGCGCGCTCGATCTTCAATGGAATGGCGCCAAGCATAAAGTTCTAAAAACCAATCGATAAATACTCTTTCGATCTGAGCTTAAAGCGCTTTCTCACCTTGTAGTGAGCGGGCTCGCCCCGCGCCCGCGCCGCCACGAACACCGCAGGTTTCCCGGGAATATAGGCGGTGGGGCTTATTACGCCGCGCGGGGTAAACCCGCTCACTACAACCGCCCGCTGCCACAATCCCCGCGAAGGGTCAGGCGGCTGATTTGGGCCGGCTGTCGCTGAGCACAAACCACACAGCCAGGCAGATGAGGCCGCCGCCATAGAGGTGCGCGATGGACAGGTGCTCACCCAGGAACAGCACGCCCCACAGCACGCCGAACGGTGGGATCAGGAAGGTCACCGTCAATGAACGAACCGCTCCGATATCGGCGATCAGGCGAAAGTACAGGATGTACGCATACGCGGTGCACACAAACCCCACCACCCCCAACGCTGCCCAGACCGTCGGGTTGCCCCAGCTGTTCGGCGGGTTGAGCACGGCTGAAACACCAAAGAACGGCAGCAGAAACAATGTCGCGCCGATCTGGCTGCCAAAGGCCACGAGCTTGGCGTCCAGCCCGCCCTTGTCGGCGATCCAGCGGCGCGTCAAAAACCCTGCAACGCCGTAGCACCCGGTGGCGACCAGGCACGCCAACGCGCCAATCACCACGGCGACCGAAAGGGTGACCGGCCCGGTGGTGGTCAGCAGGGTGATGCCCATCAGGCCAATCACCACCCCGGCGGCTTTTTTCGGCGTCAGCGGGTCGCTGAAAAACAGTGCGCCCATCATCACCCCCATCAGCGGGGTGGTGGCGTTGAAGATCGCCGAGTAGCCCGCCGGCAGCAACGTGGCCGCCACGCCGTACATCAGGAACGGCACGCCGGAATTGATCACACCCAACACCAGGGTGGGTTTGAGTTTGCCGTTGAAGGCGATGCGGGTGCGTAGCACGGTGACAATCACCGCCAGCCCGATGGCCCCCAACAGCACGCGGAAAAACGCCGTGGGCAAGGCGCCCAACACCGGCGCGGCGATGCGCATGAACAGAAAACTGGCGCCCCAGATCGCCGCCAGTACCAGTAGCCGAACACCGTCAGAAAGCTTCATGCGTCACCTTTTTTGTGGAATTCCAAATCGCGTATTGCTCGGGCATGCACACCGCACACGGCCTGTAGCCGGCGGCAATGGCGGTGGGCTCGTCGGCAAAGAACACGCGGTGTTTCACATAACCACCGTTGGCGATTGCGCGCCGTGCGGCGCTGCAGTCCAGGCGGCCGTAGATCCGGCTGCCGCGATGCCCGGCGCAGGTGCCCGGTACAAGGCTGGCGTAAGGTTTGCCCGTTACCCCGAGCAAGGTGAACGTCTTCATCGGCCACCCTCCTGGGCATCAGGCGCATCATGGAACAGCACTTCCAACCCCACGCGTTCGCCACCGCGCACGCGGCTGATGGCGTGCTTGAGGTTCACACGGTAGTAACCCCGGCTGCCTCTGAACGGGCGCACCGCCGTGGCGATGACCGCCACGTCACCGCGTTTGAGCGGTACCACCATCGGCCGCGATTGCAGGCGCGGGCGCTGTTCGGTCATCACCAGTTCACCGCCTTGGAAGTCCGTCCCCGGCTCGGACAGCAGCGCAACCAGTTGCAGGGGAAACACATGGGCCCCGGCATTGCGTTGATGCAGAGGCACTTGGTCATGCACACGCAACCGGCACAGGTGGGATTGCCCTCGGGTCTGGCCAGCGTCGCGGTTTTGCCTCAGAAACTCATCCAGCGTAGCCGGGTAGCGCGCGTCGATGGCCAGGGTTTCGTTCCAGCGGTTGGCGAGCGGCACCAGGCGCCGGTAGAGCGCCGTGCGCCACTCGGCCAGCGGGGTGGGCAGGTCTGTCTCGAAATAACGCCATTGCGCAAACAGGTCCTGCGCGGTGAGGTGCCCGGCCAGTGAGTCGATGCCGGCTGGGCTCAACAACCCGGGCAGCACGGCGTAGCCTTCACTATCGAGTTGGCGTTGGAGGTCGGCCCAGTCCAGTTGATCAAGTGCAGCATCGAATTCAAACAGACTCATGTTTACCTCGCATCATGAAAAATCAGGCCGACGGCATGGCGCTGGCCACTGCGGATGCGGCTCACACCGTGGCGCATGGCGACTTTACGGAGACCGCGCGGGCCCATGACCGGGCGTTGATTGACGGTAAACACCAGCCCATCGCCCTGACGCAGCGGGATGACTTCGGCGCGCTGGCCCTGGGATGAACGCTCGCTCATGACGAACTCGCCGCCGACGAAATCCCGTCCGGGTTCCGATAACAGAATCGCCACCTGGAGCGGGAAAACGTGCTCGCCGTAGAGGTCCTGATGCAGGCAGTTGTAGTCACCGTCGCCATACTTGAGGATCAACGGGGTAGGGCGGGCCTGGCCTGCGGCATGGCAGTGGCGCAGGAACTCGTTCAGTTCGCTTGGGTACTGCACGTCGAGGCCCAGCTGGAGGTTCCAGGCATTGGCAATCGGGGCGAGACCTGTGTAGAGCGCGTGCCGCAGTTGCTCAAGCAACGGCGGCAAGGGGTAGGCAAAGTATTTGTACTCGCCGCGCCCGAAGCCATGCCGTGCCATCACCACCCGCGAGCGATAACCGGCTTCTTGCGCATAGAGCGCGGCAAGCGCCTCGCACTGTTGGGCTGTCAGCAGCGCGGGCAGCACCGCGTTTCCGTGGGCTTCAAGCTCACGGGCGATGCGGCTCCAGCCGTGCGTGGGGGCGTTGTCTCTGGGGGTGTGCATGGCCTTGACGCTCATCGGTGGGCAGATGAGCGGAGTCTAGGGGGCCTGTACCGGCTTGGAACTCTGCGGCTTGCGGTCGAATTTTTTAACGGCGCAACTGCGCTTCACCTTCGATGCACGCCACCAGAAACTCCATCACCACTTTCACCAAGGGCGAGCGGCGCATGTCCGGGTACACGGTGAGCCAGATGTCCCGCATGGGGCCATCGGTGGCGGTGGGCAAGCAGGTCAGCAGTGGGTCGTGGTCGCCCACCAGGGTCGGTAGCACTACCGCACCCACCTGGGCGCGGGCCGCCATTTGCTGGGTGACCAGTTCGCTGGCGGCAAACACGATGGGGCGCTGGCCGCGCAGTTGGTGCATCCACGCCTGTTGGGGCAAGTGGTCACGGCTGCTGTCGTAGGCGATGAACACCCATTGAGCGGAAGGCTGTTGCGCTAATTCGGCAGCGCCGTACAACCCGAAGCGCACCACGCCGATCTTGCGCCGTACCAGCGCGTCTTCATCGGGACGCACGGTGCGCAGGGCGATATCCGCCTCGCCTTTGTCCAACGCAGCCAGTTGGGTAGAGGGCATCAGCACCAGATTCAGCTGTGGGTACTGCGCGCGCAATCGCGCTACATGAGGTGCGATGCAGTGGTTGGCGATGGACGGCGGGCAACTGACCCGTACCGTGCCGGCCATCTCGATGGAAGCGACCCGCGACAGGCGCATCACGTCGGTCGCCATTGCGTCCATGCCCGCCGCCAGTTCGGCCAACGCCAGGCCTTGTGCCGTGAGCGGGCGGCTGCGGGGCAGGCGGTCCACCAGTTTTACGCCCAGGGCTTTTTCCAGTGCATCGACCCGGCGCCCCACGGTGGCGTGTTCCACCTGCAGCTCGCGGGCGGCCGCCGACAGCGATTGGGTACGCGCCAACACGGTGAAGTAATACAGGTCTTGCCAGTCGAACATCGGGGTATTTCCGCACAGAGGCCGGGAGGGATTGGGGAATTTTCCTACTGATAGGCTCCTTTTACCATGGCCGCTTCCCAGAGCAAACGGAGTTGTTGCCCGATGAAAGCCATCACCCTGCAAGCCTATGGCGGCCCTGAAGTCGCCCAGTTGCGCCACGATGTTCCCAAGCCCGAGGTCACCCCGGGGCATGTGCTGATCAAAGTTGCCTGCGCCGGAATCAACTTCATGGACATTCATACGCGCCAGGGCAAATACGCCCAGTCGGTGACCTACCCGGTGCGCCTGCCGTGCACCTTGGGCATGGAAGGTGCCGGCGTGGTGGTGGAAGTGGGCGCCGGTGTGAGCCACTTGGCCGTGGGCGACCGGGTGGCGTGGTGCATTGCCTGGGGCGCGTATGCCGAATACGCCAATATCCCGGCCGACAAAGTGGCGCAGATTCCCAGCGAAATCACGTTCGATCAGGCGGCTGCCGCGATGTTCCAGGGCTGTACGGCTCACTACCTGATTGATGACGTGGCGCGTTTGCAGGCCGGCGACACCTGCCTGATTCATGCTGCGTCCGGCAGCATCGGGCAATTGCTCGTGCAAATGGCCAACCGTTTGGGCGCGACCGTGTTCACCACTGGCAGCACCGCCGAAAAATGCGCGATAGCGCTTCAGCGCGGCGCCCACCAGGCCTGGAC
This sequence comes from Pseudomonas sp. GW821-FHT09A09, assembly GCF_059418405.1. NCBI lineage: Bacteria > Pseudomonadati > Pseudomonadota > Gammaproteobacteria > Pseudomonadales > Pseudomonadaceae > Pseudomonas > Pseudomonas sp. GW821-FHT09A09. The sequence goes on along the minus strand of NZ_JBWKPU010000045.1, from coordinate 8,848 downwards.
CTATGACGGCTTTGCCGACCGGGTGGTGGACGCCACAGCGGGCCAAGGCGTGGACGTGGTGTTCGACTCGGTGGGCAAAACCACCCTGCGCGACAGTTTCCGTGCCTGTCGCACCCGTGGTTTGATCGTCAATTACGGCAACGTCTCGGGCTCGCTGACCGACCTGGACCCGATTGAACTGGGTGAAGCGGGTTCGTTGTTCCTGACCCGCCCACGGCTGGCCGACCACATGGCCGACGGCGCCACCGTGCAACGGCGTGCCAATGCGGTGTTTGCGGCGATGCTGGAAGGTTCGCTCAGTGTGGACATCGAAGGGCATTACAGCCTGGAAACGGTGCAGCAGGTGCACGCACGGATCGAAGCCCGGCAACAGATCGGCAAGGCCGTGTTGTGGATTGACCGCGACCTGCATTAATCACAGGCGAAAAAAACCGGCTGATCAGGCCGGTTTGGGGCACCTCGCCAACGGCGAGGGTTATGCGTTGTTGCTGTGCAGACGATCAGAACCACCTTCGGCCAGGCCACGTTCCTGCAGACGATCAGCACCGCCTTCAGCCAGGCCACGTTCTTGCAGACGATCAGCACCGCCTTCGGCCAGGCCACGTTCTTGCAGACGGTCAGCACCGCCTTCAGCGACGCGACGTTCCAGCAAGCGATCAGAACCGCCTTCGGCAACGCGGTTACCTTGCAGGCGGTCTGCACCACCCTCGGCAACGCGGCTGTCCATCAGGCGATCTGCGCCGCCTTCAGCGACAACAGGGTGAGCAAAAGCGTTGGCAGCGAGTACCGAGAAAGCGAGGCTAAGCAGGATTTGGCGTTTCATGGTTGTGTGCTCCGAGTGTTTAAGTAGGTTGCTGCTGGGTATGGGTTTGATGGTACGCGTTGGATTTTTTAAGAGAACTTCATTGCACTGATGGTGACTATCGACGCCAGCGATGGCCCGTTTCAGGGGGCCATCGTGGTGCACGTCATGGCATCTGCGGCAGTTCTTGCGGGCGCAGGTCAAACACCAGCACCTCGGCTTCCGCGCCGCCGCCGAGGCGGATCTGGCGTTCATCCCATACACGGGCGCCGTCACCTTCCTGCAAGCGCTGGCCGTTGACCTCGACGCTGCCCCGGGCCACATGGATGTACACATGGCGGTCCGGCGCCAGGTCCAGGCTCGCGGTTTCGCTGCCGTTGAACAGCCCGGCATACACCCGCGCATCCTGGCGAACATGCAGCGACCCCTCGGCGCCATCCGGCGAGATGATCAATTGCAAGCGCCCGCGTTTTTGCGCTTCGCTGAAGTGCTCCTGTTGGTAGCGCGGTTCTGCGCCGGCCACGTTCGGCACGATCCAGATCTGCAGGAAGTGCACGCCACGGCTTTGGCTGTGGTTGAACTCGCTGTGGGCCACGCCGCTGCCGGCGCTCATCAGTTGCACGTCGCCCGGGCGGATCACCGAGCCGGTGCCCAGGGTGTCCTTGTGTTCCAGGGCGCCTTCGAGCACATAGGAGAAAATCTCCATGTCGCGGTGCGGGTGCTGGCCGAAGCCTTTGCCGGCCGCCACGCGGTCATCGTTGATCACCAGCAGGTCGGAAAAACCCTGCTCGCTGGGGTTCCAGTAGTTGGCGAACGAGAAGGTGTGGAACGACTTCAACCAACCGTGATTGGCGGCGCCGCGTTCGGAAGCTTTGCGAAGGGTCAGCATGGTCTTGTCCTCAAGTGAGCGGGGTCTGCGAGATGCAGGTCGCTTGCGTTGAGAAGAAGGTTAATGGTTACCGATAAATTCATTAAGAGGCTGAAAACTGAATAACTGTCTCTCTAAAGTTGACAGTAAAAGGCATGCCATAATGTCCGCCGCTTCCCTTATCGACGGACCTTGCTCTCTATGAAAACCGTGGCCATGGCGCTTTTTCCCGACTTCCTCCTGCTCGACATGGCCGGCCCGCTCGAAGTGTTTTCCATTGCCAACCGCTACCTGCCGCAGTCCGACCACTACCAGATCCTCACCCTCGGCATCGAGCCCGGGCCGCTGCGTGCCTCCAACGGTGTGAGCGTGCAGCCCGACCTGCTGCTCGAGCAGGCCAGTGATGACTATGACCTGCTGTTGATTCCCGGCGGCCCCGGCGCCTACAACGAATGCCACCCGGCGTTGCTGCCCTGGTTGAAAGCCGCCGCACCCCGGGCGCGGCGCTTCGGTTCGATCTGCACCGGCGCCTTTGTGCTCGGGCATGCCGGTTTGCTCGACGGGCACCGCGTGACCACCCACTGGCACTACACCGAGCGCCTGATCAAGGCGTTCCCCAAGGCGATCGTCGAGACCGATCGCATCTACCTGCAGGACGGTCGGCTGATCACGTCGGGCGGCGTCACGGCCGGCATCGACCTGGCGCTGTCCATCGTTGCCCAGGACCACGGCAAGGCGGTGGCGGTGGAGGTGGCCAAAGTGCTGCTGGTGGTGATGAAACGCCAGGGTGGCCAGGCGCAGTTCAGCCCGATGACCGCCGCCGTGGCACCCCATGAAAGCGCGATCACCCGGGTGCAGAACCAGGTGCTGGCGCAGTTGGACCAGCCGTTCACCATTGAGTCGATGGCCGCATTGGCCGGCATGAGCCCACGCCACTTTGCGCGGATGTTCACCAAGGAAGTGCAAATGACGCCCATGGCCTTCCTGCAAGGTGCGCGCATCGACCGCGCCCGGCACCTGCTGGAAACCACCGACCTGCCGCTCAAGACCGTGGCGTTCCACGCAGGCTTTGGCAGCGTGCGCTACATGCGCTTTCTGTTCAGTGACAAGCTCGGCCTGAACCCGACCCAGTACCGACAACAGTTCAGTTAACGACAGGATGTCCGTCTGGGGCACCCGAATGTCCGTGTCGCTCCCCCTGCCAGCATTGTCCTGTCACGACAGGCTGGCAAGATAGCCACAGGCCCACGGAAAAGGATGCGCAGCCGCCCAAGGCCGGGCGTTCCAGCGCTTTTACATAGATGAATAATCCTCACTCGGTGAGCTTCGGCCCCTACATCTTTCATCCTCAGCAACGCTTGGTCAGCAAGGCCGGCTGGCCGGTGCCATTGGGTGGGCGTGCGGTGGACATTCTCGCGGTGCTGCTGGAGGCGCCAGGCCAATTTGTCAGCAAGCAGACGCTGATTGCCCGGGTCTGGCCGAGCAGCGTGGTGGAAGAAAACAACCTGCGGGTGCACATCGCGGCCTTGCGCCGGGCCTTGACTGGCCACCCCTATATCCTTAACGAACCGCAACGCGGCTACTGCTTTGCAGCGCCGCAGCAAGACGTGCTGCCCGCGGCGGCGCCTCGGCATAACCTGATGGCGCGGCTCAGCCCGGTGATCGGTCGTGACGAGTTGCTGGGAACGCTGGCACGGCGCCTGTCGGGGCAACGCTTGATGACCCTCACCGGTTGCGCGGGAGTGGGCAAGAGCACCCTGGCGCTGGCCCTGGCCGAACGGGTCTTGCCGCGATACCGCGACGGCGTCTGGTGGGTGGACCTGGCGACAGTCGACGCGCCCACCCAGATGCTGCGCCACCTGGCCAGCGCCCTGCACCTGCAACCCTGTGGCAGCGCCACCGACCTGTGCCAGCAGCTCGCGACGCGCCAGCTGTTGCTGGTGCTCGACGGTGCGGATTTGTTGCTCGGTGCCTGCCGTCACCTGGTGCGTGCCCTGCGGGATAAGGCGCCTCAGGTCAGCGTGGTGTTGAGCAGCCGCGAAGCTTTGCAGGTGCCGGGCGAATGGGTGCAACCCGTACCGCGCCTGGCTGTGCCGGCGCCCTCGGCGTGGGCCAGTGTCGAGCAGGCCATGGATTACCCGGCGGTGCAGGTGTTCGTTGCACGCGTACGCGCCGCGCAACAAGGTTTTGCCCTGCGACGGCAGGAACTGGCCCCGCTGCGCGATATCTGCCGGCGCCTTGATGGCATCCCGCTGGCCCTCGAATTGGCGGCCGCCCAGGTGAGTGCCCTGGGCGTGCACGGCGTACACGCACAATTGCAGCAAGGCTTGCAGGTGCTGACCCGTGGCCGCCGCACGGCGGTTGAGCGGCACCAGTCCTTCACGGCCGCCCTGGATTGGACCTACGAGCGCTTGAGCTTGCCGGAGCACTGGCTGTTCCTGCAGATGGCGCTGTTCAAGATGGCCGTGACGTTGCCGGCCTTGAGCCGACTGGTCGCCGGCACCGAGCTGGAGCATGCCGACTTGTCTTACTTGCTGGGGCGCCTGGCGGGTACTTCTTTGCTGACCGTGGAACCCGGCCCCGGGCCTACGCGCTACCGCCTGCTCAACAGTGTGCGCAGCTACGCCCTGGCGCAGTTGCGCAACCCCGAGCAAGTGGCGCGCCTGCAACAAGGCTATGGGCATTACCTGGGGCCGTTTTCAGGCCGGCCGTTTGTCTTGCAGCTCGTCGAGCAGGCGGCGTGCGCGAGTTAGGTCATGGGTGGCAAACCCTTCGGTGAATTGCCCATAGACCGAACCCATCAGTTCGCGGGCGACGCGCAAGCGGCCTTGGTCTTTCCATAACCGCGCCAGTGACGTGGCACTGCGTAATTCCCAGGCCAGCGCACCTTGCTGATGGGCCAGGCCCATGGCCTCCAGCAGCAACGCTTCGGCCCTACGGGCGTCCGCCATGCCTTCAGCCCTGACCCGCAGAATCTCTGGGGTACACCAACCGGCCGCCCCGTTTCGGGCGCGCTCAAACGCGCTGTCACTGACCTCGCGGGCCTGGAAGGTCAGCAGGAGGTCTTCGACCAATCCCAGGCCTTGCAGCGATGCGTGTTGCGCCGTGCCCGCGTAGTGCTGGGCCCAGGTATGAAACAACTGCACCGAGTGTTTTTGGGATTGTTGCAACAACAGCTCCAGTAACGCCTGTGCTGCCGGGGTGTCGCCGTTGTAGCGAGCGATCACCACACCGGCCAGCGCCAGGGTGTAGCAGATCGACGTGCCGTGGTTGATCTGCAACGCCAGTTCCAGGGCTTGGCTGGCCGTGCGCCAGGCGCGCTCTGGAAAACCGCGCAGCCACAGGGTACGCGCCAGGATGGTCAAGGACGCCACGCTCTGGTCGTACTGCACGCCGAAACCATGGGTAAACCGGTTGAGGTGGCCGCTGTGGGCCATGCGCTGGATCACCTGCTCGGCGTTGTGCAGCGCCAGCGCCTGGTTGCCGGCGAAATGCTGCGCCAGCACCCGCAGGCGCTGGGCGCTGAGGGCCAGCAGCGGTTCGGTGTGCGGGCCGAGTTGATCAAAGTGCAGGCTTTGCGCCAACGCTTCACGGTAGTTACCGCAGCACAGGTTGACCGCCATGTGCCCCGACACTGCACGTAACTGGCCGGCCAGGTCCTTGCCGCCTTCGGCCAGGCGCCGTGCGCAGGCAAAGGCGGCAATGGTCTGCGGTGTGCCGCCCTGGGTGTGATAGGAAAAACTGCCCAGGGCCAGTTGCAGCAACATGTGCAGGCGCTGGCTTGGCGCGCTCGATTGCTTGAGCCGTGCCAGGGCCTTGCCCACGTACAGACCGTGTTCGCGCAGCAGCGACAACTCTTGCCACAGCGGCATGGCGCCGACCGTCAGGCGAATGCCCAGCAGGTGCGTGCCCTGATCGCCCAGGCCCCAATCGAGGGCGGCGCGGATGTCTTCACGCAAAGGTGCGTAACGGTCGATCCAGGTTTGGGTAGCAATCAACTCCCAGTCATCCTGGGCCTGGTTCATCAACGCCAGGCAGCGTTCGGCATGGCGTTCACGGGTGGCCTGGAGTTCATCGGCCACGCTGAGTTGTTCCAGGGCGTAGGTGCGGGTGATATCCAGCAAGCGATAGACCATCTCTTCATCGCCGGCTTCCACGTTGAGCAGGGACTTGGCGACCAATTGGGTGATCGACCCCAGTACCTCGCTGGGCGCGATCTGCTCCCCGGCAATCACCGCGGCGGCACTCGCCAGGCTGAACCCGCCGCGAAACACCGCCAGGCGACGCAGGCAGATCTGCTCGCAAGGGGTCAGCAGGTCAAAGCTCCAGTCCAGCGTGGCGCGCAGGGTTTGCTGACGGGGCAGGGCGCTGCGCCGGCCACGGGTGAGCAGGCGGAAGTTGTCTTCCATCTGCACCAGCAGCCCCGGCAGGCCGAAGCGTTCGATCTGGGCGGCAACCAGTTCAATGGCCAGGGGAATGCCGTCCAGGCGCTGGCAGATATCAATCGCCAACGGCAGCTCGGCTTCGCTCAGTTCAAAGCTGTCCTGGTGGGACATGGCCCGCTCGATCAGCAACTGCAACGCCGGGTAGCCCAACGCCTGGGCGCGGTTGCCGGTGGCGGGCGGGCAGGCGAGGGGTTCCAGGCGTTGCACGCATTCGCCTTCGGCCCGCAAGGCCTCGCGGCTGGTGGTGAGGATTTGCAGGTGAGGGGCGTGACGCAGCAGGGTTTCGCTGATCAGCGCGATGTCATCGAGCAGGTGTTCGCAGTTGTCGATCACCAGCAGTAGCTGGCGGTCGCGCAGTTGATGGGCAAAGGCGGCGAGGGGCTCATGCTCGGCGCACGTCAGGTCGAGCAGGGCGGCGAGGTTGGGCAGGATCATCGACGGTGCGCTGAGCGGTGCCAGGTCCAGCAGGCGGATGCCGTCGCGGTAATGCCCGATCAGCAGTTCCGCCACGCGCAACGCGACGGTGGTCTTGCCGATGCCCCCGGGGCCGGTCAGGGTGATGAAGCGTTGCTGGGGCAGTTGCTGCACCAGCGTGTCGATCAGCGCCTGGCGGCCGATCATGCGGGTGTGGCGCAGCGGCAGGTTGTGGCACGCGCGTTGGGAGGCGCCGTCGGCGGGTAGCGTCATCGGTTCGATGCTCAGTGGCGCAACAAAACTGTAGCCACGCTGCGCCACCGTGACGATATAGCGCTGCCCGGCCTGGCCATCGCCTAGCGCCTTGCGCAGTGCCGCCATGTGCACGCGCAGGTTGCCGTCCTCCACCACGCTTTTGGGCCAGACCCGGGCGATCAGTGCTTGCTTGCTCACCACATTGCCGGCGTTTTCCAGCAGCACCAGCAGGATGTCGACTGCGCGCCGCCCCAAACGCAGCGGGCGACCGGCCTCCAGCACCAGGCGTTGGTGCGGGTGGACGCGGTAGGGGCCGAAATGCACGGCCTGGTCGCAGTGGTCACTCATGGGTGGCCGTGCTCTGGAAAAAGGGTCTGGGCAGCATATGCCACGCGGGTGCAGACCACTAGGCCGCGATCACTTGGGGCTTGTGGCGTAATTGGTGGTTTCGCCAGGTCATCGGGTTGACGCCTTCGCTGCGGGTGAACATGTGGCAGAAGTGCGCCTGGTCGCAAAACCCGCATTCCAGGCTGATTTGCGTCAGGCTCAGGGCGGAGCCGGTGATCAGCTCCTTGGCCCGTTGGATGCGCTGTTGGCGTATCCACTCCTGGGGCGACAGCCCGGTGGTGCACTTGAACGCGCGGGAAAAATGGCTGCGCGACAGCGCACAGGCCTGGGCCAGGTCAGCAATGGCCAGGCTTTCACCGAGGTTGGCGAGGATCAGTTGTTTGGCAATCCGCTCGCGCCGGGGGCAGAGGCCGCCGGTGGCGGATAAGCGGGGAGCACAGTGCTCGAGTCGGGCCATGACGAGTATCCGCAGTCGATGGGAGCGTTCCCGGTGAATGGATGCAGTGTAGACGTGGTCAATCTTGTTGCCGGACCGTCTGGCTGACGAGTTAATCGTTGTTAATTTCGCCAGGTCCAGGGCCGGAAAAGACAGCACAGACGTGCAATCGCGGCGCCGACGGGCGTGCTTATCTGGCGGCTTGCCAACCGTTTGGATACACGCCATGAACCGTAACGACCTGCGCCGCGTCGACATGAACCTGCTGGTGATTTTCGAAGCGCTGATGTTCGAAAAGAACCTGACCCGGGTGGCCGAAAAGCTGTTCATGGGCCAACCCGCCGTGAGTGCGGCGCTGGGACGTTTGCGGGATTTGTTCGACGACCCGTTGCTGCTGCGCAACGGGCGGGGCATGGAGCCCACGCCACGCGCCGTGGCGATACTCAAGGAGCTGCAACCGGCCATGGACACCATTTCGGGCGCGGTCAGCCGCGCCAAGGATTTCGACCCCTCTACCAGCTGTGCGGTGTTTCGCATTGGCCTGTCCGATGACGCCGAATTTGGCCTGTTCCCGCCGTTGCTCAGCCAACTGCGCGAAGAGGCCCCGGGGATCATCGTGGTGGTGCGGCGGGCCAATTACTTGTTGATGTCGTCGTTGCTGGCCAGTGGCGAGATTTCGGTGGGGGTGAGCTACACCACCGAACTGCCGGCGAATGCCAAGCGCAAGAAACTGCGGGATATCCCGTGCAAGGTGTTGCGGGGGGATGACGGCGTGCAGCCGCTGACGTTGGACGACTACTGTTCGCGGCCCCATGCGATGGTGTCGTTTTCGGGGGATTTGAGCGGCAACATCGACCTGGACCTGGCACGCATTGGTCGGTCGCGGCGGGTGGTGCTGGCGGTGCCGCAGTTCAGTGGGTTGCGGGCGTTGCTGGCGGGGACGCAAATTATTGCAACGGTGCCGGATTACGCGGCGTGTGCGTTGACTGAGGGGACGACGTTGCGGGCGGAGGATCCGCCGTTTGCGATTGATGCGGCGGAGTTGTCGATGGTGTGGAGCGGGGTGCATGACAACGACCCGGCGGAGCGGTGGTTGCGGGGGAGGATTGGGGAGCATATGGCTCGGGTGGTTTGATTGGGTGCAGATCCGTTGCTGTGGTAACGGCGGCTATTGGTTCCGCCCTTACGGCGGGTCACTTTTGGAAAGAGCCCCAAAAGTAACCAAAAGGGCTCTTGCCCCAACACTCGGTGCCTCGCCTAGGCTCGGCATGCCCTCACTC
>NZ_JBWKPU010000044.1:29274-47951 GCF_059418405.1 Pseudomonas sp. GW821-FHT09A09 | reverse complement strand
CGGTATATCAGAAACAAATTAGCCAACTGACACACCGCTATCGCAGGCAAGCCAGCTCCCACAATTTAGAACTGTGTTGTTAGGTAGACTTGTACAAGAACAAGAGGCAGCTTTATGTCCGACATCCTCTGGCAACCCTCCCCGGAACGCATCGCCACCACGCGCATGGATCAGTTCCGCCGCTACATCAACGACCGCCACGGCGTGCAGCTCAACGACTACCCGGCCCTGCACCACTGGAGCATCGACCAGCGCCCCGACTTCTGGCGGGCCATCGTCGCGTTCTTTGACGTGCAATTTCGCAGCCCGCCCAGTGCCGTACTGATCGAAGACGCCGAGATGCCCAGCGCCCAGTGGTTTCCCGGCGCCACCCTGAATTTTGCCGAGCACCTGCTGCGCCGTCGCGATGATCACCCCGCCGTGATAGCAATCAGCGAAGACGGCCAGCGTGAACAACTGACCTACGCCGAACTCGCCGCCCACGTGGCCGGCCTGCAACAAAGCCTGCGGGCGGCGGGTGTGGTTCAGGGCGACCGCGTCGCGGCGTGCATGCCCAACACCTGGCAAACCCTGGTGGGCATGCTCGCCACCACCAGCCTCGGGGCGATCTGGTCCTGCTCGTCTCCAGACTTCGGCACCCAGGGCGTGATCGACCGGTTTGGCCAGATCGAACCCAAAGTGCTGATCACCTGCGCCGGTTACCGTTATGCCGGCAAGGAGATTGACCAAACCGCCAAGCTCAACGAAATCCTCGAACGACTGCCGTCTCTGGAACAGCTGATCATCGTGCCGTATACCCGGGCTCAGGCGCGGGTTGAGGATTATCAAACCCAGGCAACTGTCACGCTGTGGAACGACTTTTACCAACCCGGCGGCGAGCCGGATTTCGTCGCCGTGCCCTTCGACCACCCGCTGTACATCCTCTATTCCAGCGGCACCACAGGGGTACCCAAGTGCATCATCCACGGCACCGGCGGCGTGCTGCTCACCCATCTCAAGGAACACGGCCTGCACGCCGACCTGTCCCGGGACGACTGCCTGTTCTACTACACCACCTGCGGCTGGATGATGTGGAACTGGCTGGTGTCGGTGCTGGCCATCGGCGCCACGGCCGTGCTGTATGACGGCTCGCCCTTCCACCCGGGGCCCGAACGCTTGATCGACCTGATTGACGCAGAAAAGATCAGCGTGTTCGGCACCAGCCCCAAGTTCCTCGCCACCCTGGAAAAGGCCGGGCTGCAACCGCGTTTGAGCCATGATTTGGGCAGCCTCAAGGGGCTGATTTCCACGGGGTCGCCGCTGTCGCCCCAGAGCTACGACTATGTGTATCGCGAGATCAAAGGTGAGCTGTGTCTGTCATCCATGTCTGGCGGTACCGATATCGTCTCCTGCTTTGTGATCGGTAACCCCGTGCTGCCGGTGCGCCGTGGCGAGATGCAGTGCAAGAGCCTGGCGATGGCCATTGAGGTCTGGGACGATCAGGGCCAACCCTTGGTCGGTGAAAAAGGCGAACTGGTGTGCACCCGGCATTTCCCCGCCATGCCCATCGGCCTGTGGAACGACCCCGGCCAGCAGAAACTGCGCGCCTCCTATTTCAGCCAGTTCCCCGGGGTCTGGGCCCAGGGCGACTACGCCGAGCAACGCCCCAACGGCAGCCTGCTGATCCATGGGCGCTCCGACGCCGTGCTCAACCCCGGTGGCGTGCGCATTGGCACGGCCGAGATTTATCGCCAGGTGGAAAAGGTGCCCCAGGTGCTGGAAAGCCTGGCCATCGGCCAGCGCTGGCAGGACGATGTGCGGGTGGTGCTGTTCGTGCGCCTCACCGACGGCATCGCGTTGGATGAGGCCCTGGAACAGCAGATCCGCCAGGTGATCCGCGCCAACACCACGCCACGCCACGTACCGGCAAAGATCGTTGCCGTCACGGATATCCCCCGCACCATCAGCGGCAAGATCGTCGAGTTGGCGGTGCGCAACGTGGTGCACGGCGAGCCGGTAAAAAACACCGATGCCCTGGCCAACCCGGAGGCGCTTGAGCAGTTTCGTGACCGCCCTGAATTGGCGTAAAGATGAAAGGTTTCAGCTCTGATGCACTGATTTGAAGACAAACCCCCAATGCATGCTATTTTTCGGGGGTAGTCACTCACGCCCGGCACACGGGATAATGGGTGTTGTCATCTTTCAAAGCGTTACGCTCAGGGCTTTTTCATGAAGGACATCTCCACCGGTAGCGAGGCCGCAGCATTGATTGCGCGGCTGGACTGGGCGCAAAGCCCACTCGGTGCGGCCAACGATTGGCCACAAAGCCTGCGCACAGCCGTGGATATCGTCGTGCATTCCCCCATGCCGATGTTGCTGCTGTGGGGCAGCCACCTCACCCAGCTGTACAACGACGGCTTCGCCCAACTGGCGGGCAACAAGCACCCCGAGGCGCTGGGCCAGCCGGCGCACCAGACCTGGCCGGAACTCGAGGGCTTTACCGCACCCATCTATGACGCGGTGCTCAGCGGCCAGGTGCGCAGCTTCAGCGAGCAGCGCTTCGTGCTGCAGCGCAATAACCGCGACACCGAAATCTGGCTGGACCTGACCTACAGCCCGATCCGCGACGAAAGCGGCACCGTCGCCGGCATCCTCGTCACCGCCATCGAAACCAACGAACGGCGCAAGGCCCAACACAACACCGAACAACGCCTGCAACTCGCATTGGCTGCCACTGACGCAGTGGGCACCTGGGATTGGGACATCGGCGAAGACCGCTTCATCGCCGACGCGCACTTCGCCTACCTGCATGGTGTCGACCCGCAAAGCGCCGGGCTGCTGCCCATCAGCGACTACCTGCAGGGTGTGCACCCCGAAGACCGTGGCATGGTGGCGCGCAGCATCAAGCATTGCATCACCTTCGGCACCGAATACGCCGAGGAGTACCGCCTGTTGCAGGCCGATGGCCAGGTACGCTGGGTGTTTGCCCGGGGCCGCTGCTACAAGGACCATCAAGGCCGCCCGGCGCGTTTTCTCGGCGCTGCGCTGGACCTGACCGAGCGCAAGCACACTGAGCAGGCCCTGCGCCAAAGCCAGACCGAATTGCAGCTGATCATCAACGCCATGCCGGTGTTGATCGGCTATGTGGATCACGAGCAACGGTTTCGCCTGAACAACAGCGCGTACCTGGAGTGGTACGGCATGACGCCCCAGGAGCTGTACGGCAAGACCATCCGCGAAGTGCTCGGCGACGAGGTGTATGCCGGGCGCGCAGACAAGATCGCCGCCGCCCTCAAGGGCAAGGCGTGCAGCTTCATGACCATCACCCCGCACCGCGACGGCCGCCCGCGCCATGCGTTGATGAAGTACCTGCCGCGCTTCAGCAATGACGGCTCGGTGAACGGTTTCTACATCTTTGTGATCGACGAAACTGAACGCAAGCTCACCGAAGAAGCCCTGCGCCACCTCAACGAAAACCTCGAAGAACGTGTGGCCCAGCGCACCCAGGCCCTGGCCGAAGCCAACCAGCGCCTGCAAAACGAAATGTTCGAACGCGAGCGGGCCGAAGACGCCCTGCGCCATGCGCAAAAAATGGAAGCGGTGGGCCAGCTCACCGGGGGCATTGCCCACGACTTCAACAACATGCTCACCGGCATCATCGGCAGCCTGGACCTGATGCAGCGCTACATCGCGGCCGGGCGCAGCGATGAGATCGGCCGCTTTACCGACGCCGCCGTCTCATCGGCCCACCGTGCGGCCGCCCTCACCCACCGGCTGCTGGCGTTCTCGCGGCGCCAGTCGCTGGACCGTCGGCCGCTGGACCCGAACCAACTGGTGGCTTCGCTTGAAGACTTGTTCCGCCGCACCAAAGGCGCGCATATCACGCTCAAGGTGCAACTGGGCCACGACATCTGGCCGGTCAACACCGATGCCAGCCAACTGGAAAACGCCCTGCTCAACCTGGTGATCAACGCCCGCGACGCCATGCCCGATGGCGGCGAGCTGCTGATCGAAACTGCCAACAGTTACCTGGACGGTACCGACATCACCACCCTCGAACCGGTGAAGGCCGGCGACTACGTGATGCTTGGCGTGTGCGACAACGGCACCGGCATGGCGCCGAAAATCCTCGCCAAGGCGTTCGACCCGTTCTTCACCACCAAGCCCATCGGCCAAGGCACCGGCCTGGGCTTGTCGATGATCTACGGCTTTGCCCAGCAATCCGGTGGCCACGTGACCATTCACAGCGAACCCGGCCAGGGCACCTGCGTACGCCTGTACCTGCCGCGCCTGCATGGCACGGCGCTGGAAAGCAACCTGCCGGAGCATTCGAGCGAAGCGCCGCTGGCACTGGCCGGCGAGGCCGTAGTGGTGGTCGAGGATGACCCCGCCGTGCGCATGCTGGTGGTCAATGTGCTTGATGAGCTGGGCTACACCGCGCACCAGGCGGCGGATGCGCGCACGGCGTTGCCGTTGCTGGAGTCGGATTTGCGTGTGGACCTGCTGGTGACCGACGTGGGCTTGCCCGGCATGAATGGCCGGCAACTGGCGGAAATCGCCCGTCAGCACAGGCCTGGCCTGCGCGTGTTGTTCATGACCGGCTACGCTGAAAAAGCCGCCGAACGCCAAGGCTTTTTGGAGGACGGCATGGACATGGTGGCCAAACCATTTTCCATCGACCTGCTGGCCACGAAAATCCGCAGCATGATCAGCGTCGTCGAGTGAGTTCAGGCATAATCGCGCGCCCTTACGTTTGACCGTTGCAAGGTAACCCGCATGAAAGCCCTAGCCCGTCACATCCTGGTTAAAACCAGCGAAGAAGCCGAACAGCTCAAGCAGCGCATCGCCAAGGGCGAAGCCTTTGATGTGCTGGCCAAGAAGTACTCCACCTGCCCGTCGGGCAAGCGTGGCGGCGACCTGGGTGAAGTGCGGCCCGGGCAGATGGTGGGGGCAATTGATGCGGTGATCTTCAAGAAGCCGGTGAAGGTGGTGCACGGGCCGATCAAGAGCAAGTTCGGGTATCACCTGGTGCAGGTGTTCTACCGCGACTAAGGGGCTTGGCTGTAAACCGCTATCGCAGGCAAGCCAGCTCCCACATTGGACGGCGTACACCGATCAACTGTGGGAGCCGGGCTTGCCCGCGAACCGCCGCAGGCGGCCATTCAACGAGGAATCAAAGCCCCTGGAATCTGAATGACCCGACTGGCCAGCTGATGCCCGGCCAATGCAGCCTGTTCAGGTGAACCACCCTTGAGCCGACTCGCAAAGTACGCCGCACTGAACGAATCCCCCGCCGCCGTCGTGTCCACCACCTTCTCAACCTTCACCGCCGGCACCGCAAAGCGCTCCCCCGCGCAACGGATCAAACAGGCATCCGCCCCACGCTTAAGCACCACCTCAGCAATCGCCGGGTACGCCGCAAACACCTGCTCGCTGTCTTCATAGCCAAACAGCGCCCGCTCGTCATCTTCGGTCAGCAAGGCAACATCCACCTCAGCCATCACCTGGTGATACGCCGTGCGCGCAGCTTCAACAGACGTCCACAGGCGCGGCCGGTAGTTGTTGTCGAACACCACCTTGCCGCCTTGCCGACGGGTTTCGATCAGGGTTTGCAGCAGGCGCGCACGCCCGACTTCACCCAGCACCGCCAGGGTGATGCCGCTGAAATACACCACGTCATAGCCCGGCAGCGCCGCCAGGATCGGCTCGGCCGCCGGCGTGGTGAAGCAGTCGCGCACGGCGGCTTCGTTGCGCCAATAGAGAAATTTGCGCTCGCCGTTGGCGTCGGTCTGGATGCAGTACAAGCCCGGCAGGCGCCCAGGCAGGCGCTGGACCATGCCCAGGCCCAGGCCTTCTTCGGCCCATTGCTGGCACATGGCATCGCTGAAGCTGTCATCGCCCAAAGCGGTGACGTAGTCGACGCTGCCGGTGTCGCCCAGTTCACGGCGCAGGTACACCGCCGTGTTCAGGGTGTCGCCGCCGAAGCTTTGGTGCAGGCTGCCGTCGGCGCGGTGTTGCAGTTCGATCATGCATTCGCCGATGAGGGCGATGCGGGGTTGGGTGGTCATGGCAATGGTCTCGAGTGTTTTGGAGGGCCTCATCGCAGGCAAGCCAGCTCCCACAGTTGAAAGTATTCACAATTCAACATGTGGGAGCTGGCTTGCCTGCGATGGCCGCGACACGGTTTAGAAGCAGGTATGCAGAGACTCAATCACTTGCAACTGCTCATCCACCAGGCACCCCACCTGCCACTTGTCAAAGGTCAGGCACGGGTGGGAAGTACCGAACGAAATGATGTCGCCAATGCGCAACTCCACCCCCGGTGCCACGGTCATGAACGCATGCTGATCCATCACCGCCGTGACCTTGCACGCGCCGACGTCATCGCCTTCTGCCGGCAAAATACCGGCCTTGTAGCGCTTGAGCGGCACCGGCAGACCGGCGTCGTAGGCCACGTCGCGCTTGCCCAGGGCGATCACCGCAAACCCCGGCTCGGGCAACGACTGCACATGCGCCCAGACTTCCAGCGCCGGGCGCAGGCCTTCGTTCAGGTCACTGCGACGGTCGAGCACGCAGCATTGCGCCTCTTTGTAGATGCCGTGGTCGTGGGCCACATAACTTCCAGGGCGCAGCACGCTGAGGAAGCGGCCAGCGGCGTTCTGTGCTTCGAACGATTCGGCGATCAGGTCGTACCAGGCCGAACCCGAGGCGGTGACGATGGGCTTGGGCAGGTCGAAATGGCCGCTGTCCTGCAGGTCGACCGCCAGGCGCACCAGGCTTGCCGCGAACGCGCGGATACCGCTGATGGCGTGCTCGCCATGGATCACGCCTTCATAGCCTTCGATACCGGTGAGGGCCAGGGCCGGCTGGGCCTTGATTGCCCTCGCCAGGTCGCGCACTTCCTGCTCGCTGCGGCACCCGCAACGGCCGCCGACCACGCCGTATTCGATCATCACGTTCAGGCGCAGGCCACGGGCGGCGAAGAACAGGCCCAGGTCGGCGACGTTGTCCGGGTGATCGACCATGCAGTGAAAATCAAAATCCTTGTCGGCCAGCAGGTCGGCGATCAACGCCATGTTCGGTGCGCCCACCAGTTGGTTGGCCATCAGCACGCGTCGCACGCCACCGGCATAGGCGGCGCGGGTCTGCACGGCGTTGGCCAGGGTAATGCCCCAGGCGCCCGCCTCGATCTGACGCTGGAACAGCGCCGGCATCATGCTGGTCTTGCCATGGGGCGCCAGCTCGGCACCGCTGTTGCTGACAAACTGCTGCATCCAGCGAATGTTGTGTTCCAGGGCGTCGCGGTGCAGCACAAGGGCCGGCAAGCTGACGTCACGGACCAAGTGGGCACCGACGGCGGCGGCGCCTTTTTCAACGGCGTTGATGGCAGACATGAAATGCTCCTATTCGTTGATGCGACGGGCCAGGTTGTTGGCGCTGTCGATCAACACCCGGCGATAGTCGTTGTAGTTTTTGATCGCATCGGCCCGGGGTGCAACGATGCACAGGGTCGCGATGCTGATGCCTTGCGCGTCCCGTACCGGGGCGGCAAAGCAATGGGTAAAGGTGTCGGCCACGCTGTCGAAGGAAAAGAAGCCATCGAGGGTGGCCTGACGGATTTGCGCCAGGAAGGTTTCCAGCGGCAAGCGCTGGCCATCCGGCAGGATGAAGTCGTCGTAGTCGATCAGATCGATGATCTGCTGGTCGCTCAAGTGCCCGAGTAGCAGGCGCCCGGAGGCAGTCCAGGGGATCGGTGCGTTTTCGCCGATGTCGGAGGAAATACGGAAATGCCGCTCGCCTTCACGCATCAGTGCCACCGTGTATTTGCGCCCGTTGAGCAGGCACATCTGCGCGGTTTCGTGGGTTTGGCTGACGATTTCCTGCAAGGCGTGATCGGCCTCGCGGGTCAGGTCGAAATGGCGCAGGTGCGCCTGGCCCAGGAAGTACAGCTGGCGGCCCAGGTAGACGTGACCGTCCTTGCCTACGGTCTCGAGGATGCGGCGTTCAAGCAGCGACGCAACCAGCTCATAAACGGTGGACTTGGGGCTGCCAATGCCGCTGGCAATATCATTCGGGCGCAGGGGCTGGCCGATTTCCTTGAGAAAATCGAGGATATCGAACGCACGGTCCAGTCCCTTGGCGCGGCGTTTGATGGTGTCTTCGGTCATGGCAGTTTTCGGTCCGGTCATAGTGGTAATGCTGCACAGTGAACCCCTGTGGGAGCGGGCTTGCCCGCGATGGCGGCGGTTCAGTCACAAATGGATGCCTGACACTCCGTCATCGCAGGCAAGCCAGCTCCCACATTGGATCGTTGGCGGCCTTAAGGTCGGGGCAATTTAGCCTTTTTTCTTGTACGCCACGCAATCGATCTCCACCTTGCAATCGACCATCATGTTGGCCTGCACGCAAGCGCGCGCCGGGGCGTGTTCCGGGGTGAAGTATTCGCCGAAGACCTTGTTGAAACTCCAGAAGTCCCGTGGGTCTTCCAGCCACACACCGACGCGTACGACATCCTTCAATTCGTAACCGGCTTCTTCGAGGATCGCCACCACATTGCGCATGGTCTGCCGGGTTTGCTCGATGATCCCGCCGTTGATGATCTCACCGTCCACCGCTGGCACCTGGCCCGAGACGTAGAGCCAGCCGTCAGCTTCCACCGCACGGGCGAAAGGACGGGGTTGGCCGCCGCCGGCGGTGCTGCCGGTGCCGTAACGAGTAATGCTCATAAAAAAGTGCTCCTGATTAAAAACGAATGTTCTTGAGAAATTCCGCCAGGCGCGGCGATTGCGGGCGTTCGAAGATGTCCTTCGAGGTGCCCTGCTCTTCAATGCGGCCCTGGTTCATGAAAACGATCTTGTCGGACACCTCATAGGCAAAGCGCATTTCGTGGGTGACCAGCAACATGGTCATGCCCTCTTCCGCCAGGCCCTTGATCACACTGAGCACTTCACCCACCAGCTCCGGGTCGAGGGCCGAGGTGACTTCGTCGAACAGCATCAGGCTCGGGTTCATCGCGATGGCGCGGGCAATCGCCACACGTTGTTGCTGGCCGCCGGAAAGCTGGCCGGGGAAATGGTTGCGACGCTCCAGCAGGCCGACGCGGTCCAGCCATTTTTCGGCGAGGGCCACGGCTTCGTCCTTGCCCATCTTCTTGACCTTGAGCAGGCCGAGGGTGACGTTCTGCAAGGCGGTCAAATGCGGGAACAGGTTGAACTGCTGGAACGCCATGCCGGTCATCGCGCGGTGCTGGGCGATCACGCGTTCGGGGTGACGCACGCGCTTGCCGGCGATTTCGCTGTAGCCGATGGACTCGCCGTCCAGGGTGATCTGCCCGCCCTGGAATTCTTCCAGCAGGTTCACGCAGCGCAGCAGCGTGGTCTTGCCCGAGCCGCTGGAGCCGATCAACGTCACCACGTTGCCGCGTTGCATGGACAGGTCGACGCCCTTGAGCACTTCGACCTGGCCGTATTGTTTACGCAGGCCGCGGATATTCAGCAGCGGTTGGTTGGTTTGAGGTTGGTTCATGGCAAGGCCACCCGCTTTTCAATGTAGCGCCCGAATAACTCGATGGCGTAGTTGATGACAAAGAACATAAAGCCTGCGAACAGGTAGAACTCCAGGGTCATGAAGGTGCGCGCGATGACTTGCTGGGTACTGAGCAGCAACTCGGCCACGCCGATCACCGAGAGCAAGGTGGAGGCCTTGACGATTTCCGTGGAGGAATTGACCCAGGTCGGCAGGATCTGGCGCAGTGCCTGGGGCAGCAGCACGTAGCCCAGGGACTGGTAGAACGTCAGGCCGATGGCCTTGCCCGCCTCCAGTTGCCCACGGGGAATGGCTTGCAGCGCCCCGCGCACGATTTCCGAAACGTGGGAGCCGCAGAACAGCGTCAGCCCGACGGCACCGGCCTGGAACGCGGTGATTTGCCAACCGAGCGCCGGCAGCATGTAGAAACACGCCAGCACCAGCACGAACACCGGGGTGCCACGGATCAGGTCGACGTACAGGCGAAACGGCGCACGCATCCAGAACTTGCCGTAGGTCAGGATCAACCCGGCGACAATGCCGATAAGGGTGCCGAAGATAATCGCCAGGGCCGACACATAAACACTGGCCTGAAAGCCCGCCCACAGGGTATCCCGGGCGATCCACAACTCATGCAGCCAGCTTGGGGACTCGTACATGACAGCCCTCCTTAACGACGGATCGCCAGACGCTGTTCCAGGTAACGGAGCAGCATGGCAATGAGGTAACAGGCAGCCACGTAGAGCGCGGTCGTGACCAGCCAGGTTTCAATCACCCGGTAGCTTTCGACGTTGATCTTGCGGGCGTAATAGGTCAGCTCCGGCACTGCGATGGCAGCGGCCAGGGAGGTGTCCTTGAACAGCGAAATGAAGTTGTTCGACAGCGCGGGCAACACGTTGCGCAGCATCACCGGCACGGTGATGTAGGCGCGGATACGCCACTCGCCCAGGCCGATGGCCAAGCCGGCTTCACGCAACCCCTTGGGGATGTTCAGCAAGCCTGCGCGGAACACTTCGGTGAGGTAGGCACCGGCGTACAACGACAGGGTAATGATGAAGGACGGGATTTTGTCGAGACGGATCCCGAGGGACGGCAACGCGAAGTAGATCAACAGGATCAGCACGAGGATCGGCGTATTGCGGATCACCGTCACGTACACCGAGGCCAGCACACGCAGCGCCCGGTGTTTGGACAGCATGGCAAACGCCATCATCAGGCCGATCACGCAGCCGATGGCGATGGACAGCAGCGCCAGCTCCAGGCCCAGGCCGAGCCCCGCCAGCAAGCTGGGGAAGTCGCGCCACACGGCGGCAAAGTTCAACTGATAGTTCATGGTGGGCAGTACCTGAATGGGGCGCCGTCAGCGACGCCCCAGCGTTTACGATTTACTTGAACTCAACCGGGAAGCCGATCGCAGGTTCCGGCAGGTCTACACCAAACCATTGCTTGAACGAGGCCTTGTAGGTCGGGAACTCCACACCGGTCATGGCTTCATGCAGCGCGGTGTTGACGAAGTTCAACCAGTCCTGGTCGCCACGCTTGACGGCACACGCGTAGGTCTGCGGGCTCCAGGCATAGACCGGGCTGCGGTAGCGGCCTGGGTTCTGCACCATCAGGTATTTGACCGAGGACTGGTCGGTGGCGGCGGCATCGGCGCGACCGGAGTTCACGGCCTGGTACATCAGGTCGACGCTGTCGTACTGGTCGACCTTGGCTTTAGGCAAGGCCTGGTGCACCAGTTCTTCGGCATACACGTTCTGCAGCACGGCCACGGTGACGCCATCACCCCCCGCTTGCAGGTCTTCGATCTCTTTGTACTTGCTGTTGTTCGGCAACAGCAGGCCCACGCCTTCGCGGTAGTACGGCAAGGTGAAGGCCACTTGCTGCGCACGGCTGGCGGTGACGGTGATGAACTGGCAACTCATGTCGACCTTGTCGGTCAGCAGGTTGGGAATACGCGCGTCGGAAGACTGCACCACAAACTCGACCTTGCTCGGGTCGTTGAACAACCCTTTGGCCACGATGCGGCCGATGTCGATATCAAACCCCTGCAACTTGCCATCCGCTCCCTGGAAGTGCCACGGCGCATTGGTACTGCCTGTACCCACGATCAGGTGCCCACGCTTGAGCACATCATCGAGCTTGCTGTCCGCCGCCTGCACGATGCTGGCGAGGGAAGCCGATGCGGCGAAGAGAAAAACACACGCTTTAAACACGGAAGGTCGGTGATGCATGACAAGCACTCCAGGAGTTGTGTATTCCGCTATACCGGAACTTAGTATGTAACAACGGAATAGACAGCAGAAAGTGTGCCACACGCCGTAACAGAAAAATATGTCAGGGATAAATTCGATATAAATCAGTGAGATAAATACTTTCGCCAGACAAGGCGTTACGCCAGCACCGCGCAACCGATTGCTACCAGAGGCCCCACGCCCCGGTGACAGCCCCAAACGAGTGCGCCACAACGGTGTTACCGCGCACGATCTCAGTGCACCGGCATGCGTGGAAAAATCGACGCATTGCGCTAGCCTCAACGCAATATTGAACACACCACCTCTGTAGGAGCCGGCTTGCCGGCGATGATGCGCATAACCTGACGGAACGCGGCGCCCATACGTTATTCGCCGGCAAGCCGGCTCCTACAGGGGACGATTAGATGAGGAACCTGCTTTGATGAAATTCGGCATTACCCTGCTGGTGCTTTCCCTTCTCGTGGCAGGCAATGCTTCAGCCAGCAACGACCGCCGCCAATGCAAAGAGGAGTTGCGCAAGCTCAAGGACGCTTTCAGTACTGACTACACCAGCCAGAACCACCACGGCTATCGCCGAGCCAAGGCCTCTCGGGACAATGAGGAATACCGCAAGTGCGCAAGCCAGGCCCGCAAGGCGCGTGAACGCATCGAGCGTGACAAAGAAGCGTGAGTGTCGATACCTGTGAAGGTTGACAGTAGACGATCGGTGCTCCCCCCATTAGCGTGAACCGCGTTACCGCATGGAGCACGCCAATGAACTACGTGAACGCCGTCGTCGAAGACAAAGCCGCATTCGAACGGGAACTGGATACACCGCTGCCGGTGTTCGTCCTATTCGTCTGCGAGGGTTGCGCAGCATGTGAGGAGGCTTTGCCAAGGTTTGTCAAAGCGGCTGACGCACGCAAGGGCAAAATCAAGGTATTGATCCTCGACTGTGCGAATACGCCCCGCCATCCGAATGTCGAACGCGTTCCAACGCTATTGATCTACCAAGACCGCAACCTGATGAAGACATTTGAAGGAATCAGCGACCGGACGCTCTTGCAGGCATTTGGCGGGCACGCCTGACCAGTCTTGGATTGGCGAGACCCCGGCCAGCGTCTACGCTGCTCAATGCCGTCTCAGCCGATCCAGGGTCAGCAATGTTCAAGACCATTGAAGCCGAAGTTCTCAAGAAACACCCCTCGCCCGCCCTGAAACTCGAGTTCGCCCAGCATGATTTTGAGCGACTCAAGCCCTTCTGCCTGCTGATCTATATCGCCAGCATCTGCATCTGGCTGGTCTTCGACCTGATCGTCAGCTTTCCGGGGGGCCAGGGTTTCACCGGGCTATCGATGCTCTTTCTAGCACTGTTGACCATCAACACCATTACCCTGGGATTTACCCGCAACGCCCAACACTTCCAATGGATCAACCTGGTATTCGTCGCCATCATCGCCCTCGGCACGCGCTTGCTGATCGAAGGCTTGCCAATGGACCTGCACCCCAGCTGGTTGATCCTCGCGGCGTCGAGCATCCTCTACAGCGCATCGGTGTTACCACTCAAGCATTGGTCGTTTGTCACGACAATGCTGATCACCTGGGCGTTGCTCAATCCGTTTTACCTGGCCCACCTTTCCCTGCTGGAAGTGCGCGGCGCCCTGGTGACGTTCTATTCGGTGTTTCTGACCTTCCTGACGCTCTACAGCTTCCTGAAACTGCGCCAGGCCAAACTGCACAACTTCATCATGTCCAGGCTGCTGCTGGACCAGGCTTACCTCGACACCCTCACTGAAATTCCCAACCGCCGCTCGTTCATGACCAGCGCCGGCAAGAAACTCAGCCAACAGCCCAAGGCCCACGATCACTACCTGGCGATGATCGACATCGACAACTTCAAGAAAGTGAATGACGTATACGGCCACGACATCGGCGACGAAGTACTCAAACGTGTGGCCCAGGACATCAAGGCGGTGATGGTTGACTTCGACTACGCGCGCCTGGGCGGCGAAGAGTTCGGCATCTACCTGGCAGGCGTGCGCAAAAGCGACGTCGAGCAGTTGGCCACCTTGCTCTGCCGCCGCGTGCGCGAAGAACCGACCCAACACCCGGTGACCATCAGTATCGGCCTGGCCCGGGTGGAGGACGGTGAGACATTGAACCAGGCGCTGATCAAGGCGGATCAGGCGCTCTATATTTCAAAGCATGAGGGCAAGGACCGGTTTACGTTTCACGCGCCATGAGCACTTGGATTACGCGCCGCTCTTCCACCGCCGCCACGGTCAGGCGCCAGCCCTCGTGCACCAGGCTGTCGCCCACCACCGGCAGGCGATCGAGCAGGCTCATCACCAGGCCGGCCAGGGTCTGGTAGTCCTCGGTTGCCACGGCCTGGAAGCCGGTACGTTGGCGCACCTGGTTGAGGGTCAATGCGCCATTGGCACGAAAACCTTCACCTTCCTCGACGATGTCCGGGCCTTCGATTTCGCTGGCGTCGGGCAACTCACCGGCGATGGATTCAAGGATGTCGGTCATGCTCAACACGCCCATGAAGTCACCGAATTCGTTGATCACGAAGGCGATGTGGGTGGATTCCTGGCGCATCTGCTCCAGGGCGTTGAGCACCGAGAAACTCTCCAACAGGTTGACCGCACGACGTGCCAGGTGCTCCAGGTTCGGTTCATTGCCGGCCAGGTATTCCTTGAGCAACTCTTTTTTGTGCACGAAGCCCAAGGGCTCGTCCACGGCACCGTTGCGGATCAGCGGCAATCGCGAGTAGGACGAGTGCATCAATTTGCGTCGGATCGTCTCCGGATCGTCTGCCAGATCAATACTGTCGACCTTGGCCCGCGGCGTCATCAGCGTGCGGATCGGGCGTTCGGCCAGTTGCAGCACACCACTGATCATCACGCGCTCGCGTCGGTCGAACAGCGGGCCTTGCGCAGCATCCGGCTCGCCGAGCAGGTCGGCCACCTCCTCACCCACCTCTTCCACCGCCAGGCTACGGCCGCCCAGCAAACGCATCACTGCGTGGGCGGTACGTTCACGCACCGGCAACACGCCTTGAGCAGATTTCTTGCGACGGGCGCGGGCGATCTGGTTGAAGCCTTCGATGAGGATCGAGAAACCGATGGCCGCGTACAGGTAGCCCTTCGGAATATGGAAACCCAGGCCTTCGGCGGTCAGGGCAAAACCGATCATCATCAAGAAGCCCAGGCACAGCATGATCACCGTCGGGTGGGCGTTGACGAAACGGGTCAGCGGCTTGCTCGCCACGATCATCAGGCCAATGGACACGATCACCGCGATCATCATCACCGCCAGTTCGTCCACCATGCCCACGGCGGTAATCACCGCGTCGAGGGAGAACACCGCGTCAAGCACCACGATCTGCGCCACAATCGGCCAGAACATCGCGTAAGCCACGTTACCCGTGCGCTGGGCCACATGGCCCTCAAGACGCTCGTGCAATTCCATGGTGGCCTTGAACAACAGGAACACACCACCAAACAGCATGATCAGGTCACGGCCGGAGAAGCTCTTGTCGAACACCTCGAACAGTGGCTGGGTGAGGGTCACCAACCAGGAAATACTCGCCAACAGGCCCAGGCGCATCAGCAGTGCCAGGGACAAACCGATCAACCGCGCACGGTCACGCTGCTCCGGTGGCAGTTTGTCCGCCAGGATCGCGATAAACACCAGGTTGTCGATGCCCAGTACCAGTTCCAGCACAATCAAGGTCAACAGGCCGAGCCAGGCCGTTGGATCCGCTAACCATTCCATTTATAGAGTCTCTATGTTCAAGGTGTTCAGAATGCCGGGCACGGCAATGCGCGATCAGTGGACCGGGACAAGGTTAGCAGGCGGAATACGGGGTGTTTGAGCGGGAACAGCAACAGTGGATGTCTTGGGGAAAGACGACTGGGAGGCTCCGAGAGGGTGTTCATGCAAGTCCTGAAATGACAAAAGGACTTGAATCGTACAGTCGAAACACAAATTTCCTACAACGCAAAACTATTACAAGATCTGTAAACCGCCCTCTCAACTCCCCTGCTGCCCCTGTGGGAGCCGGGCTTGCCCGCGATGCAGGCGACTCGGTACATCCGGTAGACCGAGGTGATGCTATCGCAGGCAAGCCAGCTCCCACAGAGGAATGAAAACCGCCGTCTCTCGGGGGCGCGATTCCACCAAGGACCTGGTGGCAAAAATCGGCCGAGCCAGCCGCCTGGGCGAGCGCTCGCTGGGGGTACTGGATGCGGGGGCGGTGTCGTGCTGCCTGATCCTTACCCGGCTGGCAGACTCGGTGCAGCCGCGGCTGAGTGTTTGACCTGCTGGATATACCGCGCCACCGCCGGCGCTTTCTCGAAGCGCCGGTGAATCAGCGACAGCCACGACGACGCGTCATTGCCCTGGATGCTGCGGTACACCACGCCCGGCAGGCTCACATGCCCCACCATAGACGCCGGCACCACCGCCACGCCCTGCCCCAGCGAGACCAACGCCACCACCGCGACCAGCCCGCCCGGTTGCGGCCCCAGGCGCGGTGCAAAACCGCCCAGGGCAGCCACGTGCAAGGTGCCGCTGATCTGCTCGGGCAAGATGAAGGTTTCGTTTTGCAGGTGCTCGCAGGCGATGGCTTTCAACCCCAGCAGCCAGGAGCCCTGGGGCAAGGCGAGCACAAAGCCTTCGCTGTCCAGGCGCACGGCCTCGACACCTTCGGGCAGGGTCATGGGTGAACGGATATAGCCGATGTCACAGCGTCCCTCCGCCACGGCGCCAGGCAGCGTGGCCATCGCGCATTCGCGCACATTCACGCTCACGTCGGGAAACGCCTGGCTGAACGCCTGCATCTGCTTTTGCAGCAGCCCGGAATACACCGCCGACGCGACGTAACCCAATTCGATATGGCCGATTTCGCCGCGTCCGGCGCGCTGGGCATTACGCTGGGCGAATTCGAACTGGCGCACGGTGGCTTGTGCCTCGATCAATAACGCCGCGCCGGCCTCGGTGAGGCTGACTTCGCGTTGCTGGCGGACAAACAGACGTGCGCCCAACTCGGTTTCCATGTCCTGGATCTGCCGGCTCAAGGTCGGCGGTGCGATGCCCAGTTGCTCGGCGGCACGGGTGAAGTTGCGTTGCCGGGCAACGGCGAGGAAGTAGCGGAAATGGCGGATTTCCATCGCAGGATTAGCTCAAAGGTAATGAAGTGCTTCTCGGCAGCTAACAAAGGTCCGCAGCGCCGGGGATAAGCTTGTATTACCTGAACATTAGAGAGCCCTTGCGATGATCGTCAACTTCCATTTCCACATTGCCTATCAGGTAATTCAATCATGAGCCGAGTCAGTCCTCGTTTGACGCTACTCACGGCTTCCGGCGTTTGTTCGCTGATCGTGCTCGATACCAATATCGTCGCAGTGACCCTGCCGAGTATCGCCCGCGACCTGGGCGCCAATTTCGCCGATATCGAGTGGGTAGTGAGTGCCTACATGCTGGCCTTTGCTGCACTCTTGCTACCGGCCGGCAGCCTGGCCGACCTTTTCGGCCGCAAGCGTTCGCTGGTGTGGGGACTGAGTATTTTCATCCTGGCCTCACTGGGCTGCGGGGCGGCGCCGAATGCGCTGTTCCTCGACATCGCTCGGGCGGTCAAAGGTGTGGGCGCAGCCCTGTTGCTGACGTCGGCACTGGCCTCCATCGGCCACACGTTTCACGATGAAGTGGAGCGCGCCAAGGCCTGGGCTTTCTGGGGCGCGTGCATGGGCGTGGCAATGACGGCCGCGCCGACCCTGGGTGGTGTGATCACTCAGTACCTGGGCTGGCGCTGGATCTTCTACCTCAACCTCCCTGTGGGGCTGGGCTTGATGCTGCTGGTGCTGCGCGCCATTCCCGAATCGCGCGATACCCAGGCCGCACGGCTAGACCCGTGGGGCAGCCTGGCATTCAGTGCCAGTTTGCTGTGCCTGATCTGGGGGCTGATCGAGGCCAATCGCATCGGCTGGGATAACCCGCAGACCTACGCACGCCTGATCGGTGGTGCGCTGCTGCTGGGGGTGTTTGTGCTGGTCGAACGCATGCAGCAACGCCCCATGGTGGACTTGCTACTGTTCCGTCACCCTCGCTTTATCGGCGCCCTGCTCGGCATGTTCGCCTACGCCGGATGCGCCCAGGTGATGATGACGTTGCTGCCGTTTTACCTGCAGAACGGCCTGGGCTTTTCCGCCATCGCTTCAGGCCTGGGCATGCTGCCCTTTGCCCTGACCATGCTGATTTGCCCCCGCATCGGCGCACGCCTGGCCGGGCGTTTTGCGCCGGCAACGATGATGGCGACCGGCTTGACCCTGGTGGGCGGCGGCAATTTGCTGAGCGCCTGGGCGGTCAATGCAGGCGGCTACCTCCCCTTTGCCCTGGCGATTGCCGTGACGGGGGCCGGTGCGGGGCTGCTCAATGGCGATACCCAGAAGAACATCATGGCCTGTGTGCCCCGCGA
Source organism: Pseudomonas sp. GW821-FHT09A09 (assembly GCF_059418405.1). Classification (NCBI taxonomy): domain Bacteria; kingdom Pseudomonadati; phylum Pseudomonadota; class Gammaproteobacteria; order Pseudomonadales; family Pseudomonadaceae; genus Pseudomonas; species Pseudomonas sp. GW821-FHT09A09. The sequence goes on along the minus strand of NZ_JBWKPU010000044.1, from coordinate 29,732 downwards.
CCGCGCCGGCATGGCGTCGGGCATGAGCACGACCATGCGCTTCAGCGCGATCATGCTGGCGATTGGTGTGTATGGGGCGTTGCTGAGCAGTCACAGCGAACAGTTGCTGGGTGCACACATTGACGTTCAGTGGCAGGCGCAGGTGGCGGGCATTGCGTCGCGGGTGGTGGCGGGCGATATGCCGGCGGCCATGGGGTTGTTGCCGGAATCGGCTCGGGCGGTGGTGCAACCGCTGGCGCGGCAGGCATTTGTGGGTGGCTTCAGCGGGGTGTTGTGGGTGGCGGGCGTGTTGGGGTTGCTGGGGGCGCTGGTGGTGGGGACGTTGATGCGAAACCCTATACCCAACGCACCCATACTGACGAAACCAGCCCTGTAGGAGCCCGGGGGGGGGGGGGGGGGGGGGGGGGGGGGGGGGGGGGGGGGGGGGGGGGGGGGGGAGGGGGGGTGGGGGGGGGGGG
>NZ_JBWKPU010000044.1:0-29264 GCF_059418405.1 Pseudomonas sp. GW821-FHT09A09 | reverse complement strand
GGCGATGGCGATCTCAGGGACGCCATCGCCGGCAAGCCGGCTCCTACAGGTGGTGCGGAGCATCACGGAATGTATGCCCATGCAACACGTAGAAGCGCCGGCGATTACCAGAAGCGCTGCTGGGTCAAGCGGCTCCACCAGGTCAGCAACACACGGTCCACCGAGCCGCTGGCGGCGAGGCCCACGCGCTCCTGCAGGCTTTTACGCTCGGCATAGTGCAGGTGGAACACGTCGGAGCTCTTGGCCTTGGTGGCCAGGTATTCGTCGCTGGTCTGCAGTTCATCGACCAGTTGTTTGTCGAGGGCTGCAACACCCAGCCACACTTCGCCGGTCGCCACGTCATCGATCGCCAGTTGCGGGCGATAGCGCGACACGAAGTTCTTGAACAATTGGTGGGTGATGTCCAGGTCTTCCTGGAATTTCTCCCGGCCCTTCTCGGTGTTTTCGCCAAACACCGTGAGGGTGCGCTTGTACTCGCCGGCCGTCAGCACTTCGAAGTCAATGTCGTGTTTTTTCAGCAGGCGATTGACGTTGGGCAACTGCGCGACCACACCAATGGATCCGAGGATGGCAAACGGGGCGCTGATGATCTTCTCGCCGATGCACGCCATCATGTAGCCGCCGCTGGCCGCGACCTTGTCGATGCACACAGTCAACGGCACGCCCGCCTGGCGAATGCGCGCCAGTTGCGAAGAGGCCAGGCCGTAGCTGTGCACCATGCCGCCGCCGCTTTCCAGGCGCAGTACCACTTCGTCCTTGGGCGTGGCCAGGCTCAGCAAGGCGGTGATTTCATGGCGCAGGCTCTCGGTGGCCGAGGCCTTGATATCGCCGTCGAAATCCAGCACGAACACCCGTGGCTTGGCCTCGGGTTTCTTCTTGCTGTTCTTCTTCTCGGTCTTGCTTTCGGATTTACGCAGCGCCTTGAGTTGGTCCTTGTCGAGCAGGGTCGACTCCAGACGCTCACGCAGGCCCTTGTAGAAATCATTGAGTTTGCTGACCTGCAACTGGCCAGCCGATTTGCGACGGCCCTTGCTGCGCAGGGCTGCGAAGCTGATCAATACCACCAGAATGGCGACCACCAGGGTGACGGTCTTCGCCAGGAAACTCGCGTATTCAGCCAGAAAATCCATATGACTCCTTAAAAAGTGCACTGCGCCGGGCGCGGATGGCCCCAGCATACCGACGGCATTGCCTTCGGGCCAGTGCTCAAACCGCCAGCAACGGGCCTCTAACGAGCTTTTAAAACAAGCGTATGTTTTTTCATTGACAGCTCTTCGGCATCCTCATAACCTCGCCAGACTTTCAACGTACCGGGAAAACGGACGTGGGCAGCATCTACCTGATTCGACATGGCCAGGCCTCCTTCGGTGCAGACGACTATGACGTCCTGTCGCCCGTCGGCGTGGAACAAGCGCACGTGCTCGGTCGCCACCTGGCAGACCTGGGCCTCACGTTCGACCGCTGTGTCGCCGGTGACCTGCGTCGCCAGCAGCACACCGCCACCGCCGCTTTCGAGCACTATGCAGCCCTCGGCCTGCCGGTGCCGGCGCTAGAAGTCGACAGCGCCTTCAACGAATTCGATGCCGACGCGATCATCCGTGCCCTGCTGCCCGACCTGCTGACGACCGAGCCCGAGGCCCTGGACATCCTGCGCAATGCCGCGCAGAACCGCAGCGAATTCCAACGCATCTTCGCCCTGATCATCGAGCGCTGGCTGGCCGGCACCTACGACCCGCCCGGGCTGGAAAGCTGGCTGGGGTTCGTGGAGCGCGTACAAGGCGGCCTGCAACGCATCCTCGAAGCAGCCGACAACACGCAGAAGATCGCCGTGTTCACCTCCGGCGGCACCATCACCGCCCTGCTCCACCTGATTACCCGAATGCCGGCTGCCCAGGCGTTCGAGCTGAACTGGCAAATTGTTAACACCTCGCTCAACCAGCTGAAATTCCGCGGTCGCGAGGTGGCACTGGCTTCCTTCAACAGTCACACCCACTTGCAACTGTTGAAGGCGCCGCACCTCATCACCTTCCGATGAATGGCGGCCAACCGTGACCCCAAGGTCACTGGACTCACCCTAAAGGATCGAAACCATGACTGACGTAGCCAAAGCTGTAGAAGCAATGAAAGCCAAATTCAACCCAGCCGCTGCCGACGGCCTGGACCTGGTGTTCGGTTTCCGTATCGACGACACCCAGAACTTCTCGCTGGTGGTGAAAAACAACACCTGCGAACTGCTGGAAGGCGAAAACCCTGACGCCCAAGTGACCCTGGTCACCGACGGCGAAACCATGGAAGGCATCGTCAGCGGTGACACCGACGGCATGCAGGCCTTCATGAGCGGCAAACTGCGCACCGAAGGCGACATGATGCTGGCCATGAAGCTGAGCGAACTGTTCCCGGCTTGATTCACGGACGGTCCCGGATCCCGCCTCTCGAGGCGGGATTTTTTTTGCCCAAAACCCCGACCTGTAGTGAGCGGGCTTGCCCCGCGCGGCGGTGTGTCAGGTCGATATAGGGGGCCCTGTAGACCGCGGCGCGGGGCAAGCCCGCTCACTACAGCAACAACCGCGGCAAACCGCGCACCTGAGGCGATTTCATTTCTGGCTCATGAGGATCTGTCAGCGGCCCGCTGCGGCCTCGACAACTCTAAACTGCTCAAGCTCCCTGGAATGGCCCTCTGTACCACGGCGGTTGATGAGGTACCCCTCACCCGGCCGCTCGTGGAACTCCCCGGACTCCACGTCCCGGCCAATGACGATCAAATACTTGTTGGGCCCCACGCGCACGTAGACGTTATAAAAATCGGCTATTTGCCCTTCGTTGATGAAAAGGCTGTACGCGTAACGCGATCGGCGCGTCAGCTCGGGCCACTGCGCCCTCAATATATCGACATCACCGGCCTCACCGACGATATCAATCGCGCGGACGACTTCATCGACCAAGGGATCATTTTCATCAGCCCCAAGCGCCCGAGGCTTGAGCCGGGTCATTTTGCGAAGCGAGTCAGGGTCCGCATTTCTCACCTCATCGTCAATCGACAGAGTCACGGGGTCGAGGCGATACGTACCATTTTTAACCCATTTGGACGCATCGGCAGTCTCCGATGGGCATTGCACACAGGCGGCCCTCATTGAGGCTGCGCTGGCGCTGCTGGCATACAGGCTCAAGGTAAACACACCGGCGCCCATCAGCAGGGCTACCAGCAGGTTCGCTGGGCGTGAAGCAGTGGCGGTATTCGCCATGATCTACATCCTTGTAAGGGTCGGGCCGGCGAATCTACCCGATTCACGCCGTTGGCGGAACACTCAACAGCAACGCCACCAACGCGCTCCACCCCGTCTGGTGCGACGCCCCCAACCCACGCCCGGTTTCCCCGTGGAAATACTCATGGAACAACACCAGGTCACGGCTCAGCGGGTCAGCCTCCAACTGCGCATAGCCCGCCATCGACGGCCGCAGGCCATTTTCGTCGCGCAGAAACAAACGTGTCAGGCGTTGGCTGAGGCTGTCAGCCACTTCCTCAAGCGACGACAGATAACCACTGCCCGTCGGGTACTCCACCGAGAAGTTATCCGCGTAGTAGCGGTGAAACTCACGCAGCGACTCGATCAGCATGTAATTCACCGGCATCCACAACGGCCCGCGCCAGTTGGAGTTGCCGCCGTACAGGCGTGAATCGGACTCCCCCGGCTGGTAGCGCGCGCACAGGGTGTCTCCATTCATCTTCAGCGCGAGGGGTTGTTCGGCGAAGGCCTTGGACAAGGAGCGCACGCCAAAGGCCGAGAGGAACTCGTTGTCATCGAGCATACGACGCAGCAAGTCCTTGGTGCGCTCACCCCGCAATAACGCCAGCAACAGGCGGTTGCCCTGCCCCGGTTCGTTCCAGCGTGAAACCAGCTTGGCCAGGTCCGGCCGATGTTTCATGAAGCCCAGCAGGCGCTCGCGCAAGCCTTCCAAGCCTTCATGCTCACGCTGCTCCAGTACCAGCACGGCAAACAGCGGCATCAGGCCGACAATCGAGCGCAGGCGCACCGGTTCGTTCTGGCCGTCGGGCCGGTGCAGCACGTCGTAGAAAAACTGGTCCTGCTCGTCCCACAGGCCTTCGGCGCTGTCGTCGACACGGTTGATCGCCCCGGCGATGTACAGGAAGTGCTCGAAGAACTTCACCGCGATATCCACGTACACAGGATTGCGCTTGGCCAGCTCCAGGCCGATGCGCATCAGGTCCAGCGCATACGCGGCGACCCATGCGGTGCCGTCGGCCTGATCCAGCTGATAGCCCGGTGGCAACGTGGCCGAACGGTCGAACAAGGCGATGTTGTCCAGCCCCAGGAACCCGCCCTGGAACAGGTTGCGGCCTTCGGCGTCCTTGCGGTTGACCCACCAGGAAAAATTCAGCAGAAGCTTGTGGAAGATCCGCTCCAGGAAGTCCATGTCGCCTACGCCCTTCAGCGCTTTATCCTGCTGGTACACGCGCCAACTGGCCCAGGCGTGTACCGGCGGGTTGGCGTCGTCGAACCGCCATTCATACGCTGGCAGCTGGCCATTGGGGTGCATGAAGCGGTCCTTCACCAGCAGCAGCAACTGCTGCTTGGCGTAGCCCGGGTCGATCAGAGCAATGGCCACCGCCTGGAAGCCCTGGTCCCAGGAGGCGTACCACGGGTATTCCCAGGTGTCGGGCATCGACAGGATGTCGAAATTCGACAGGTGCCGCCAATGGGTATTGCGGATATGCAGGCGCTCAGGCGGCGGCGCAGGTTGAGCCGGGTCGCCGTCGAGCCATTGGTTGACGTCGAAATAATAGAGTTGCTTGGACCACAGCAAACCGGCCAGGGCCTGACGCTGTACGTTGCGTGCATCCTCATCGGCAATGTTGTGTTGCAGGGCCGCGTAGAAGTCATCGGCCTCCTCGCGGCGTTGTTCAAACAGCTTGCGCGCATTGACTTCAGGCGCATCGGTAGGTGCGAAACGCAGGTAAAGGGTTTTGCTCTGCTGGCCGTCCAGTTCAAGGATGAACCGCGCCGCCACCTTGGTACCGGCATCGCGAAGAATCGCCGACTGAACACCGTCGACCACGTAATCGTTGATACCGTCCTTGAACGGCCCCGGCGCCGGTTGGGCGTCGAGCTTCGGGTAGTTGGTTTCGTTTTCACAGAACAGCCATTCCACGCCGTCCTGGCCCCAGGCACTGAGGTGGCGGTCGGGCAGTTCATGATGACGGGCCAGCACGTGAGAACCGGCCAGGGTCAGCTGTGGCTTGGGTGCATCAACCGTCCAGCTCCAGTCATTGCGCGCCCACAGCTGGGGCAGTACCTGCAGGCGGGTCGGCTGGTCCGCGCGATTGTGTACGGTGACGCGCATGAAGATATCGTCAGGCGTGTGCTTGGCGTATTCGACGCTGACATCGCAGTAGCGGTTGTCTTCGAACACCCCGGTGTCGAGCACCTCGTACTCGGCATCGCCCAAGCCACGCCGGGCGTTTTCGGTGATCAGGTCGGCATAGGGAAAGGCTGCATGGGGGTACTTGTAGAGCATGCGCTGGTAGGCATGGCTCGGTACGCCGTCGACGAAAAAGTACAGCTCCTTGACGTCTTCACCGTGGTTGCCCTCGGCGTTGTTCAAGCCGAACAGGCGCTCCTTGAGGATGCTGTCGCGCTCGTTCCACAGCGCCAGACCCAGGCACCAGCGTTGTGCCTTGTCACTAAAACCGGCCAGGCCGTCCTCGCCCCAGCGGTAGGCGCGGCTGCGGGCATGTTCGTGTGGGAAATACGCCCAGGCATCACCGTCGGCGCTGTAGTCCTCGCGCACGGTGCCCCATTGGCGTTCACTCAAGTAAGGGCCCCACTCGCGCCAGCATTCGGCGTCCGGGTTGGCCAGGCGTTGGCCTTCAATCGTTGCAAGGATGTCTGTTACGGGCGTGGCCGTCATCGGGTCCTCCATCACTGGCGCGGTGACGGGCAGTGTAGAACCCATTCGCGCCCCGATGCACATGAAGACTCAACCCTGGCCCAGAAAAGACTGAGGCCGCTGATTAGGCGGCCTGCAGTTTTTTGGCGCTGCGCAGTTGCGCAGTTTCCGCGCGCGTTCTTAGAAGATCGCGTAGGTGTAGTTGAAGATCAGGCGCGTTTGGTCCTGATCGGCCGTGCCGGTGTTGTGACCGTGATAAGTACCTGTACGGAAGGTGGTGCCAAAGCCTTTCAGCGGGCCTTCCTGCACCACGTAGTCCAGACGGAAGTCGGTTTCGTTTTCTTTCTGATCAGCACCGCCGGCTACCTTGGACTTGATATCAGTACCGTCCAGGTAAGCGATGGAGGCTTTCAGGCCAGGCACGTAGGCTTTGAAGTCATACGAGTACTGACCGAAATTGACCTGCTCGCCCGCACGGGAGAACTGGCCGACCACGGCGTCGGTGAACAGGTAGAAGTCGCTGCCACCGGCGCCTTGGGCGTTCGGGTCCGCGATGCTGCCCTGGTTGACCCAGACGAAGCCGCCGTCATCACTCACGCCGATGTGGCCGAGCATCAGGCTGCTGCCACCCAACTGGTAGGTGAACGCAGCGCTGTAGGTTTTGTTGTCCACTTCGCCAGCGTGCTTGGCATAGCCGCCGTTGTTGTTGAACGCGTAGCCGGCGGAGCCGTTCTTGCCGTCGCTGGTGCTGTCGAAGTAGCGCAGGTCAGTCTTGAACGACTGGTCGTTGCCCAGGGGCAGCACGTGTACCAGGCCGAAGTAGTTCTGTTTGTAGAAGTCTTCCAGGTCGGCGTAGTAGTACTGCAACGTCAGGTTTTTAGCGATGGCGTTGTCGGAAGAACCGAACGGTTTGTAGTCCAGGCCGCCAAACTTGAAGCTGTTGCTGTCACGGGTCGCGCCGGCAACGCTCAGGCCAGTAGAGTTGCTGGAAGCACGCCCTTGGGCATGGTTCAGCTCACCGCCGGTGAAGGTCACGTTGGGAATGTCGCTGGACGTCAGGATGCCGCCGTCAAAGGTCTGCGGCGCCACACGGCTGTCGTTGGACACCAGGATCGGCAACACCGGGGCCAAACCGCCACCCACGTGCAATTCGGTCTGGGAGATGCGGAACTTCACGTTACCCGCAGCGCGACCAAAACTGTCGGCCGGTTCAGTGCCGTTATTCTTGGTTGGGAAAAAGCTGTTGCCGTTACCGGCCAGGCCTGGGCCTGCGGTGTGGCCATCGCCGCCGTCCAGACGCAAGGCACCGAAGGCCATCACATCAAAACCGACCCCGAGGGTGCCCTGGGTGTAGCCGGATTTGTAGTCGAAGCGCAGCAAGGTGGCCGCTTCACGCAGATCATTCGCCGTCCCCGAGCGGTTGTCTGCGCTGTAGTACATGGTTCGCGAGCTGATAGCCGCGTGGCTGTCTTCCAGAAAGCCGCTGTGACCGTTCCCCGTGCCCAGCGAACCGAGCCCGAAATCATCGGCGCTGGCTTGCTGTGCAAGCAAGGCGGCGGTGATGGATAACGCCAGTGTAGAAATTTTCATTAACGACAGCCCCTAAACATATTTTTATGTGCGGTGTGTGCAGAACAGCTTTCATCCCTACAAACGTGACGATTGTTTCATGAGGACCGGGGCGCTCCTCGTGAAGAATTAGTTAGGAAAGTCCTCGAAAAATGAAATTTTCAAGCTGGCGTTTTTTGTCATATTTGCGTCATTTCATTCATTTTCAGCATGAAGTCCTGAGGATTCTTCGTTTGCACGGCCAGGCCCAGCCCAACAAAATCCAGACATAGGCCATGCCCCACTCCACCGTGTTCAGGAATTTTTCTATGCCGACCACCGCACATGTCAGCCCCGACGACATCCGCAAAGGCTTCTCCAAGGCCATGTCCGACATGTACCGAGATGAAGTTCCACTTTACGGCGCTCTGATGGAGCTGGTGGCCGAGACCAATACCCGCGTCCTCGACCGCGAACCGGGCCTGGCGCAACAGCTGCGCCGCACCGGCGAGATCCAGCGCCTGGACATGGAACGCCACGGTGCCATCCGCCTGGGCACCGCCTATGAATTGGCCACCATCGGCCGCTTGTTTGCCGTGATGGGCATGCAGCCGGTGGGCTACTACGACCTGACGCCAGCCGGTGTGCCCGTGCATTCCACGGCCTTTCGCGCGGTGCATGAGCGTGCGCTGCAAACCAGCCCGTTCCGCGTGTTCACCTCGTTGCTGCGCCTGGAGCTGATCGAAAACCTCGAACTGCGCAGCTTCGCCGAAACCGCCCTGGCCAAGCGCTCGATCTTCACCCCTGGCGCCCTGGCCTTGATCGAGAAAGCCGAAACGCACGGCGGCCTCAACGCCGAAGACGCCGATGAGTTCATCCGCCAGGCCCTGGAAACCTTCCGCTGGCACCACACCGCGACCGTGACCGGCGCGCAGTACCAACAACTGAGCGACCAGCACCGCCTGATCGCCGATGTCGTGGCCTTCAAGGGCCCGCACATCAACCACCTCACCCCGCGCACCCTGGACATCGACCAGGTGCAGGCCGCCATGCCCGGCAAAGGCATCACCCCCAAGGCGGTGATCGAAGGCCCGCCGCGCCGTGAGTGCCCGATCCTGCTGCGCCAGACCAGCTTCAAGGCCCTGGATGAACCCATCGCCTTCACCGACGCCCAAGGCAGCCACAGCGCACGCTTCGGCGAGATCGAACAACGCGGCGTCGCGCTGACCCCCAAGGGCCGAGCGCTGTACGACCAGTTGCTGAATGCGGCGCGTGATGAACTGGGTGCTTTCCCGAACGAGGGCAACGCGGCGCGCTATATGGCATTGATGGAGCAACACTTCCAGGCCTTCCCCGACAACCATGCGCAGATGCGTGAACAGGGCCTGGCGTACTTCCGCTACTTCGCCACCGAACAGGGCGTGGCCGCCCGTGGCAACACCGACCAGCCGCGTACGTTGGAGGCGCTGATTGCGGCCGGCCACATTGATGTGGAACCGTTGGTGTACGAGGATTTCTTGCCGGTGAGCGCGGCGGGGATCTTCCAGTCCAACCTGGGGGATGCGGCGCAGAGTCACTACGCGGCCAATTCCAACCAGGTGGAATTCGAAAAGGCGCTGGGCCGTCAGACGATTGATGAATTGAAGCTGTATGGCGAAACGCAGCAGCGCTCGATAGACGAATGCGCGCGGGCGCTGCTGGCTTGAAGAAAGGTGCCCACCTGGCTCACCAGCGCAATCCTTGCGCCGCAACAGTCCCCAGAGCCAGGTGGGCGGGGCGCATCATAGAGAGTCAAAAGCGCCCTGTCCTTCAGACAATTCTGAACAAATATGTCCGCGCCGTGTAGGCGCGGACATCCCTTCAGCCCAACTGCTCCACGATCTTGTCTTTGATCAACAGCCGTTTTTTCTTCAGTTTTTCCACGTCCTCATCGCTGGCGCTGGCCGACTCTGCCTTGAGCACCTCCCCATCGGCTGCGTCGTATTGGGTGAGCAGTGAGTCCAGGCGTTTGTCGCTCGCCCTGCGTTCGTGAACGACTGACTTGCTCAACCCCAAGTCCTGATACAGGTCGTGTTTCACTGGCATGGAAAACCTCCGCACGTTGATCAATGGCCTACGCTCTTGAAGCTAGCCCATTGCAGTGGGTCTTGTCATGTTCGAGGTCAATTCCCTCCGTTCGTCGCGGCACCGGCAACGCGATCAAACCTTTGCGTCGCCCTGCCCTCCACTGTAGATCGCCACCCGAGGGAGACCGGTTTCATGACTCACGCTGCCACCGCTGTCGACACCCAATGCATCAACACGATCCGCACCCTGGCCATGGACGCCGTGCAAAAGGCCAATTCCGGCCACCCGGGCACGCCCATGGGCCTGGCGCCGGTGGGCTACACGCTGTGGAGCCGGTTCCTGCGCTACCACCCCGAGCATCCCGACTGGCCCAACCGTGACCGCTTTGTACTGTCAGTGGGGCACGCGTCGATGCTGCTGTATTCGCTGCTGCACCTGGCGGGTGTGGTGGAGATTGACGCGCACGGCAAGCGTTCCGGCCTGCCGGCGGTGAGCCTGGACGACATCAAGCAGTTCCGCCAGATGGGCTCCAAGACCCCGGGCCACCCTGAGTACCGCATGACCACCGGCGTGGAAACCACCACCGGCCCACTGGGCCAAGGCTGCGCCAACAGCGTGGGCATGGCGATGGCCGAGCGCTGGCTCGGCGAGCGCTTCAACCGCGACGGCCAGGTGCTGTTCGATTACAACGTCTACACCCTGTGCGGCGACGGCGACATGATGGAAGGCATCAGCAGCGAAGCCGCCTCCATGGCCGGGCACTTGAAGTTGGATAACCTGTGCTGGATCTACGACAACAACACCATCAGCATCGAAGGCCACACCGAGTTGGCGTTCAGTGAGCACGTGATCAAGCGCTTCCAGGCCTATGGCTGGCACACGCTGCACGTCACCGATGCCAATGACTTGCAAGCCCTGAGCACGGCGCTGCACACCTTCCAGTCGAACACCGGCGCGCCGACCCTGATCGTGGTCGACAGCGTGATCGGCTACGGCTCGCCCCACAAGCACAACACCGCCTCTGCCCACGGTGAGCCGCTGGGTGAGGAAGAAATCCGCCTGACCAAAGCCGCTTATGGCTGGCCGCAGGATTCCAGCTTCCTGGTGCCCGACGACGCGCGCACGGTATTGCGTGATGCGCTGCACGAACGTGCCGAGCCGCTGTACGCGCAATGGAACCAGGCCCTGGCCCAGCTTGAGCCGACATTGGCCGATGAACTGCAGCGCATGCGCGCCGGGGAAATGCCCGAGCAGTGGCAGGCGGGACAGCCCACGTTCGCCACAGACGCCAAAGGCGTTGCCAGCCGCGCCTCCGGTGGCGAGGTGTTGAATGCCTTCGCACAGCACATCCCCTGGTTGCTGGGGGGCTCGGCCGACCTGTCACCGTCCACCAAGACCAACCTCACCTTTGACGGTGCCGGGCGTTTCAGTGCCGACGACTACAGCGGGCGCAACCTGCACTTTGGCATCCGCGAACATGCCATGGGCGCGATTGCCAACGGCATGGCGCTGTCGTACCTGCGGCCCTACACCTCGACGTTCCTGGTGTTCAGCGACTACATGAAGCCACCGATTCGCCTGGCGGCAATCATGGAATTGCCGGTGGTGTTCGTGTTTACCCATGACTCGATTGGCGTGGGTGAGGACGGGCCGACGCACCAACCCATCGAACACCTCACGCAGTTGCGCGCCACGCCAGGGTTGCTGACCCTGCGCCCGGGCGACGCGAATGAAACCCTGGAAGTGTGGAAAGTGGCCCTGGCGCAAACCCATCGCCCCAGTTGCGTGGTGCTGTCGCGCCAGGCGCTGCCGACACTGGACCGCACGCGTTACGCGCCAGCATCCGGCGCAGCCAAGGGCGCGTATGTGTTGGCCAGTGACGACCACCCCACCGTCATCCTGATGGCGACAGGCAGCGAAGTGAGCCTTGCCGTTGCAGCGTACGAGCAGCTGAAAGCCGAAGGCATCGCCGCACGGGTAGTGTCCATGCCGAGCTGGGAGCTGTTCGAAGACCAGGACCAGGCCTACCGCGACAGCGTGCTGCCCCCTGCGATCAAGGCGCGGGTAGTGGTGGAACAGGCCGGTCCCTTGGGTTGGGACCGTTATGTCGGGCAGACCGGGGCCAAGGTGGTGATGAACAGCTTTGGCGCATCGGCACCCTTGGCCAAGTTGCAGGAGAAGTTTGGCTTCACCGTCGAAAATGTGGTGAAACAAGCCAAGCAACAGGTCCAGCAGCCCTGACCCACATTTGTAGGAGCCGGCTTGCCGGCGATGAACCCGAGGGCGCCGCGTTCTGCCTGGGGTTTCGCGTCTTCGTTAACGACCATCGCAGGCAAGCCGGCTCCCACAGAAAGCGCGCCGTTCGCTCTTGATCTACACCACTCAAGCCGGCTGTCAGGCCGCTGTGCTTTTGCTTTTGATCTTGATTTTGATCTTGGGCGCCCCGTCAAACACGCTGGCCGGAATTCGGCAGGGATTTGGGGGGTAAACCGGCAGGGATGCCGGTTTAGCCGCCCCGCGCCATGGATGGCGCGTGGCGGCGGCCCCCCAAATCACTGTCGGATTACGGGCACACCGAGCCTAGGCGAGGTGCCGAGTGTTGGGGCAAGAGCCCTTTGGTTACTTTGGGGCTTTTCCAAAGTGACCCGCCGTAAGGGCGGAACCCTAAGCCGCCGTTACCCAAAAAACGGATATGTACACAAAACAGGGCCAAACCAATGAGCCTGCTCCCCTACGCCTGGGCCAAATCCCAACGCATCCTCCTGCGCCCCACCGAAGCCGGCCACCTGCTGACCGTGTGCCCCTCAACCCCCGGCTGGTCCATCAGCGAAGTCCAACGCCAGTTCGGCCAATCCCCCATCGACCACGTACGTGACGACGAACTCGACGGCCTGCTCGCCAGCGCCTACGCCGACACCGGCAGTGCCGCCGCCGTGGTGGGCGCCGCCGAAAACGAGGTCGACCTCGACCGCCTCATGCAAGACATGCCCGAAGTCACCGACCTGCTCGACACCCAGGACGGCGCCCCGGTGATCCGCATGATCAACGCCTTGCTCACCCAGGCCGCGCGCGACGAAGCCAGTGACATCCACATCGAACCCTACGAAACCCACTCCGTGGTGCGCTACCGCGTCGACGGCACCCTGCGTGACGTGGTCTCGCCCCGCAAGGCCCTGCACGGCGCGCTGGTGTCGCGCATCAAGATCATGGCCCAACTCGATATCGCCGAAAAACGCCTGCCCCAGGACGGCCGCATTGCCCTGCGCGTGGCCGGGCGACCCATCGACATCCGGGTATCCACGGTGCCCACCGGCCATGGCGAACGCGTGGTCATGCGTCTGCTGGACAAACAAGCCGGACGCCTGCAGCTGGAAACCCTGGGCATGGAGCCGCACTTGCTGGCGCGCCTGGACACGCTGATCCGCCAACCCCACGGCATCGTGCTGGTCACCGGCCCCACCGGCAGCGGCAAGACCACCAGCCTTTACGCCGCCCTGGCGCGGCTGGATGCGAGTACCAGCAACATCCTCACCGTGGAAGACCCGGTGGAGTATGACCTGCCGGGCATCAGCCAGATCCAGGTCAACGCCAAGATCGACATGACCTTCGGCCTGGCCTTGCGCGCGATCCTGCGCCAGGACCCGGACATCATCATGATCGGTGAGATCCGCGACCTGGAAACCGCGCAAATCGCCGTGCAGGCCTCGCTCACCGGTCACCTGGTGCTGGCAACCTTGCACACCAATGACGCGGTGTCGGCGGTCAACCGGCTGATCGACATGGGCGTCGAACCGTTCCTGCTGGCCTCGTCGCTGTTGGGCGTGTTGGCCCAGCGCCTGGTGCGCCGCCTGTGCCCGCACTGCAAGCAGGAAGACCCGGCTGCGCCTGGCACTTGGCGCCCGGTGGGCTGTGCCCAGTGCAATCAGGTCGGCTACAGCGGCCGTACCGGTATCCATGAATTGTTCTGCGTCGATGACGATGTGCGCAGCCTGATCCACCAGGGCGCCGGTGAGCAGGACCTGCGCGTGGCTGCGCGCCGTGCCGGGATGTTCAGCATGCGTGAAGACGGCGAGCGCTGGGTGCGCAGCGGCACCACCGCGCCGGAAGAAATCCTGCGTGTGACACGGGACGCCTGATGAATCGCTATCGCTATGAAGCCGCCGATGCCAGCGGCAAAGTCGAGGCAGGGCATGTGGAAGCCGACAGCCAGAGCGCGGCGTTTGCCAGCTTGCGCAGCCGTGGCTTGACCGCGTTGCTGGTGCAAATCGAAGGCAACCAACAATCGGCGGCCGGCAGCAGCCTGTTCGCCGCCAAACTGTCGGACAACGACCTGGCCTGGGCCACCCGCCAGTTGGCCAGCCTGCTGGGGGCGAGCCTGCCACTGGAAGCGGCGCTGAGTGCGACCGTGGAGCAGGCCGAGAAAAAACACATCGCCCAGACCTTGAGCGCGGTGCGCGCGGATGTGCGTGGCGGCATGCGCCTGGCCGATGCGTTGGCGGCGCGGCCCCGGGATTTCCCGTCGATCTACCGGGCGCTGATCGCGGCAGGGGAGGAGTCCGGTGACCTCGCCCAGGTGATGGAGCGCCTGGCCGACTACATCGAAGAGCGCAACAACCTGCGGGGCAAGATCCTCACCGCGTTCATTTACCCGGGCGTGGTGGGGCTGGTGTCCATCGGCATCGTGATATTCCTGTTGAGCTACGTGGTGCCCCAGGTGGTCAGCGCGTTTTCCCAGGCGCGCCAGGATTTGCCGGGACTGACCCTGGCGATGCTTAACGCCAGTGACTTCATTCGCGCCTGGGGCTGGCTGTGTTTTGCCGGGATCGTCGGCAGTTTCTGGGGCTGGCGCCTGTACCTGCGCAACCCTGTGGCGCGTTTGAACTGGCACAGCCGCGTGCTGCGTTTGCCGCTGATCGGGCGCTTTGTGCTGGGCCTCAATACCGCACGGTTCGCCTCTACCCTGGCGATCCTCGGCGGCGCCGGTGTGCCGCTGTTGCGCGCACTGGAGGCGGCGCGCCAGACCTTGTCCAACGATCGCCTGAGCCAGAGCGTCAACGATGCGACGGCCAAGGTGCGTGAAGGTGTCAACCTGGCGCCGGCCCTGGCCGTGGAAAAAGTCTTCCCGCCGGTGCTGATCCACCTGATTGCCAGCGGCGAAAAAACCGGCTCGCTGCCGCCGATGCTGGAGCGTGCGGCGCAAACCCTGTCCCGCGACATCGAGCGGCGCGCCATGGGCATGACCGCGTTGCTCGAACCGCTGATGATCGTGGTGATGGGCGCGGTGGTGCTGGTGATCGTGATGGCGGTGCTGCTGCCGATCATCGAGATCAACCAACTGGTCACTTGACTGCACCGATACTGTAGGAGCCGGCTTGCCGGCGATTGCGACCTGTCTGCTCGCTCATTCGAAACGGACCCACCGCGATCGCCGGCAAGCCGGCTCCTACGGTTTTTTCCGCGGTGCCTTTTTGGCTCCCGTCGCCAAATCTCTCATCCTCGGGTTCCTCATTCCGTCATATTTTCCGGTTTACGCCGCTTCCAGCAAACCCGCCTGAAACCTCGCTGTCACCTCCCGCCAAACCGCTCAAAACGATGACCAAAACACCCGAGAATCTTTTTAAAAATCAACGCCTTTCTCCCGAGGTTTTTTCCCACAACCGTCATCGGAAACTGCGACTTTCTCTCCCATGGTTTCACCCCCCAGTCACCCCCAGTACACGGCTTGGGATTGGAGCCATGGCGTCATGCAAGAGCCATCTACCCCAAACGTACAAACACGACGAAAGGAGCTTCTTCATGTTTAAGCGCAACGTTCTCGCGGTATCCATGACCCTCGCTGCACTGTGTTCGGCCCAGGCTGCAATGGCTGACATCAACGGCGGCGGCGCTACCCTGCCACAGGCGCTGTACCAGACTTCCGGCGTACTCACCGCCGGCTTCGCTCCCTACATCGGCGTCGGCAGCGGCAACGGCAAGGCTGCCTTCCTGAACAATGACTACACCAAGTTCGTGGCCGGCGTTACTGACAAGAATGTGCACTGGGCCGGTAGCGACTCCAAGCTGACCACCGCTGAACTGTCGACCTACGCGACTGCCAAGCAACCGACCTGGGGCAAGCTGATCCAGGTGCCGTCCGTGGGCACCGCCGTGGCTATCCCGTTCAACAAGAGCGGTACTGCAGCCGTTGACCTGAGCGTCAACGAGCTGTGCGGTGTGTTCTCGGGCCGTATCGTTGACTGGAACGGCATCTCCGGTTCCGGTCGTACGGGTGCGATCAAAGTGGTTTACCGCAGCGAAAGCAGCGGCACTACCGAGCTGTTCACCCGTTTCCTCAACGCCAAGTGCGCTGAAACCGGTACCTTCAACGTCACCACCACCTTCGGCACCAGCTACACCGGTGGCCTGCCTGCCGGCGCTGTTTCTGCCACTGGCAGCCAAGGCGTGATGACTGCCCTGGCTGGCGCCGACGGCGGTATCACCTACATGAGCCCAGACTTTGCCGCGCCAACCCTGGCTGGCCTGGACGACGCTACCAAGGTTGCTCGCGTAGGCAAGGATGTCGCCGCTAACGTTCAAGGCGTTTCGCCTGCTGCTGCCAACGTATCGGCCGCCATCAACGCCGTACCGTTGCCTGCCGCTACCGACCGCGACAAACCAGACGCCTGGGTGCCAGTATTCGGTAAAGCCAACACCGCTGGTGTCGTGCCTTACCCAACGTCGGGCTACCCGATCCTGGGCTTCACCAACCTGATCTTCAGCCAGTGCTACGCCGACGCTACCCAAACCACCCAAGTGCGTGATTTCTTCACCAAGCACTACGGCGCATCGGCCAACAACGATGCCGCGATTACCGCCAATGCCTTCGTGCCGCTGCCAACCGCTTGGAAAGCCGCTATCCGCGGTAGCTTCCTGACCGCCAGCAACGCCCTGAGCATCGGCAACACCAACGTCTGCAACGGTATCGGTCGTCCGCTGTAACCCAAGCGTTCAAAGACCTGCAACACCTGATCAGCAACGGCCTGCGCCGTTGCTGATTTTTGCGTGGGTGCGGTTTTCAACCCGTTATCAGGCCTTTATGAACTTTGCATGACAGAAGTTCAGTCGCGCCCCTCGCCAACCGCCTAACTCTCATACGTGAGCCTGTCGTGCCTGATGGCCCCCGCACGAAAACAACGAAGGAAGATGCCCGATGGTCCGCTGCAAACCCCCGGTTAACCGCAAAGCCCACCCCGTGTTGCGCCTCAAGCCCCTGGCCCATGCCATTGCCTTGTTGATGGTGGCGGGCAACGCCCACGCGGCTTCGGCGTTCAGTTCCGGTTGGTTCGCGGCCAAGGGCGCGAGCCAGGCGGCGACGGCAGCCCGTACCGGTGCGGGGCAGGTGCCGGGGATTCCGTCGTTGAACCAGCAGGCGCAGGTCAACCAGCAGTTGTCGCGCTCCATCAGCACGCTCAATGCCAGTGTCGCGGCAATCGCGGCCCAACAGGCGGCGCAAGCGGCGGGGCGCCAGGCGGCGTTCGGCCAGGTGTCGAACATTCCCGACGGCCTCGGCAAGGGCGGTTTGCAAGTCGATAACAGCCTGACCCAAGGCTGGACCAACGCCAAGGGCCCGGTACAGACCCAGGCCGGCGGCAAGACCACTGTGACCATCGAGCAGACCGCCGACAAGGCGATCCTCAATTGGGAGACCTTCAACGTCGGGCGCAACACCACGGTCGATTTCCAGCAGCAGTCCAACTGGGCGGTGCTCAACCGCGTCAACGACCCCGACGCACGCCCCAGCGAGATCCAGGGCCAGATCAACGGCGCTGGCACCGTGATGATCATGAACCGCAACGGTGTGGTCTTCAGCGGCACCAGCCAGGTCAACGTGCGGAACCTGGTGGCCGCCGCCGCGACCATCACCGATGACCAGTTCACCCAGCGTGGCCTCTACGTCGACGCCACGGGCACCCAGCCGACCTTCACCGATGCAGCGGGCAAGGTCGAAGTACAGCGGGGTGCGCTGATCCAGACCCACAACCCGGCCACGTCCACCGATGCCGGGGGGTATGCCTTGCTGTTGGGTGCCGAAGTGGAAAACGCCGGCACCATCATCACGGCCAAGGGCCAGACCACCCTGGCAGCTGGCGACAGCTTCTATATTCGCAAGGGTGTCAGCACCACCGGCAATGACCGCTCCACTACCCGGGGCAACGAGGTGGCTACCAGCCTCAAAGCCGGCAGCACGGCCGGCAAAGTCACCAACAATGGGCTGATCATGGCCTCCACCGGTGACATCACCCTGACCGGGCACCAGGTGCAGCAGAACGGCGTGGCCCTGGCCAGCACCTCGGTGGATACGCGCGGCACGATCCACCTGCTCAACTCCGCCACCGACACCACCGGTAGCGTGACCCTGGGCGAGGGCAGTACTACCGCGATCCTGTTGGACAGCAGCGGCAGCACCGCCCTCGACAGCCAGAAGAACAATGGCTTGATCAAGCTCGACGGTACGCCCGCCAACCAGATCACCGGCCAGTTCAACAACCTCAGTGCTGTGGTCGACCGCACCGACCAGTCGCGCATCGAGATCGTCAGCGGCGGCACCGTGGATTTCCAGAAGGGCTCGATCACCCTGGCCACCGGTGGCCAGGTGGCGGTCAGTGCCGGGCAGCGCAGCCTGGTGCGTGATGGGGCGAAGATCGACGTGTCGGGTGCGGTCGGCGTCAAGGTGTCGATGGAATCCAACAACATCAAGATCAACGTCCAGGGCAACGAACAGCGCGATGCGCCGGTCAACCGCGACGGCGGGCAACTGATCAACAACGATGTGTGGGTCGATCTGCGTGAACTGGTGTTCGTGCCGGCCGGCACCAACGGCTATGCCACGGACCGGTGGTACACCGCCGGCGGTTTGCTGGAGGTGGGCGGCTACCTTGGCACCCAGGGGCATTCGGTGGGCGAGTGGATGGCCCAGGGCGGCACCGTGACCTTTACCGGCAAAGAAGTGGTGACCCAACAGGGCGCACAGATCAACCTGTCGGGCGGTACCGTGGATGTGCAGGCCGGGTATATCCAGCAGACCTGGCTCAAAGGCCCCGATGGGCGCTTGTATGAGTTGTCCAAGGCACCAGGGGACATCCTGTATTCCGGGTTCTACAAGGGTTTTGAGGACGCCAGCGCACGCTGGGGCCAGACGGCGTATTACTACAACCCGCTGATTGCCCCGCAACGCCGCTACGAGGCCGGTTATACCGTGGGGCGTGATGCCGGCAAGCTGGTGATCGGCACCACCAGCGCAGTGCTCGAAGGCCAGGTGATCAGCGATGTGTTCCAGGGCGATCGCCAGACCCAGGCACCGAACATCAACCTCGACGGCTACCAGCAATCCCAGAAGGCCGGGGCGCAGCGCGCGCAGTTGATCATTGGCCAGTACATCCCGATCTACAACAAGACCACTGGCACGCTGCGCTACGCCTTGGGCGCCAGCACCAATGAGGTACTGATCGACAGCAATACTCAGAAAATCGCCGATGGCCTGGACCTCGGCACCGCATTGCCGGCCGATCGCCAAGGCAAAATGGTGCTCGACAGCGACTCGCTCAACGGCCTGGAACTGGGCGCGATCAAGGTCGGTGCCAAGCAACAGATCACCGTCAACGGTGCGCTCAAGGTGGCTGACGGTGGCGACATCACGCTGTACGGCCCCGGGGTATCCATCAACGCCAACCTGACGGCCCATGGCGGCAGCATCAACGCGGGGAACATCCTCAACCAGGTCAACCTCAATTCGGGCAATACCGTCGGTGATGTGATCCTGGCGGGCAGTGGGCGGCTTGATGTGGCCACTGGGGTCAAGCTCGATGCCACCGGGCGCTGGAACAACCTGCTGCTGGACCCGAACAATCGTGACGGCGTGGCGTATGTGAACGGCGGCAAAGTGTCGTTGCGCAGCTCCGGCAATGTGAACCTCGCCGCGGGTAGCGTGGTGGACGCGTCTTCCGGCGCCACCCTGGGTGTGGATGGCAAGCTCAGCGGCGGCAAGGGCGGCGACGTGACCCTTGGTGCGCTCGGCGCCCTGGGGCTCAACGGTGAAGTTCGCGGGTATGGCGTCAACGGTGGCGGCACCCTGGCGTTGCAAGCGCGCAAGGTGCAGATCGGTGACAGTGCCACGGCGCCCGCCGCCGACACGTTGAAACTGGGCGGCGATTTCTTCAACAAGGGTTTCTCGGCCTATGACATCGCCGGCAACGAAGGGCTGTTGGTCACCGATGGCACGCGGGTGGATGTCACCACACCGGTCCTGCGGGCAGGCGAGCAGACGTCCGCCACGTCCAGTGGCAGCGACCCGGCTGCGGCCCTGGAGCGCTGGACGCCAGCGTTGTATCAAGAGGACGCGACCAAGGGCGTGCTGACCCAGCGCCGTGGCGCCAGCCTGACCCTGACGGCCGGACGGCAGGAATCGACGGCGGCCGAATTGGCCACGACCAGTCTGGTGGTAGGCCAGGGTGCGGTGATCAATGTCGACCCGGGCCAGGGCATCAACCTGCGCAGCGTCGGGCAACTGACCCTGAACGGCACCCTCAATGCCTGGGGTGGCAACGTCACTCTGGGCGGCCTCACCGCAGTCGGCTCCGAGGCAGCCAATGCGGCAGGCCATGGCCGTTCGATCTGGATTGGCGAGCAGGCGCTGATCGATGTGGCCGCCCGGGCCGTGAGCGCCGTGGACAACCGTGGCCGCTACTACGGTCAGGTACGCAATGGCGGCAAGATCAGCATCGGCGGCGACATCGACCTGGCCACCGGCATTGCCAAGGCCAGCGACTTGTTCGTGGTGGTGCGTGAAGGGGCACGCCTGGACGCTTCCGGCACCCGCGCAACCCTGGATATTCCGGGGCAGGGCCGCGTGCAGGTGGCCAGCAATGGCGGCAGCATCAGCCTGGCGTCCAACAATGGCCTGTACCTGGATGGCAGCGTTGTCGCCCGGGCTGGCGGGGCCGGTGCTGCAGGCGGCAGCCTGTCGCTGGCGCTGGAGACGCCTTACTACCTCAAGTCTGCCGTGACCGACCGGGTGCTCAACGTTCGCGAACTGGTGATCAGCCAAACCCATCAAGGCAGCGTGTTGCCGGGCACTGCCGAGGATGCGGCCGGCAACCTGGAATACGGCCACGCTCGCCTCGGGGTGGACCAGGTCCGCGCCGGTGGCTTCGACAACCTGGCCTTGCTCAGCAACGGCCTGCTGAGTTTTGACGGCGACGTCTCGCTGAACATGGGCCAGAGCCTGCGCCTGTACAGCGGCGCCATGGGCCTGAGTGAAAACGCTGCGGCCCAGTCGCGCATCAACCTGTCGGCGCCTTACCTGTTGCTGGCGGGCATCCTGGCACCGCTGGACCCGAGCAAGGACCAATACCTGCACCCGGTATTGGCCTCCAACATGTCGCAACGTGCCAGCCAAGCCGTGTTTAACGCCAGCGGCAACCTGATCGACGTGCGCGGCAACGTGCTGTTTGGCAACACGAGTGAGCTGACACGCAGCGACGCCAGCAAGGTGAGCGTTGATCGTCGTGGCTTCGATGATGTGCAACTGAACAGCCAGGGTGACCTGCGCTTCCTGGCCGGGGCCGGTGCGGATGTGATCGCACAGGGCATCAGCACGCAGTTGCTGACCCGGGGCGACCTGACCTTGCGTGCAGCGCAGCTGTACCCGACCACCGAAGTCGGCGCCAGGGTGTTGGCCGGCTACCTGAACAAGGCGGCGGCCGACGGTTCGGGCTTCAACTTCGACCCCACCCGCACCTTGACCATCGCGCGCACCGGCAACAGCAACGCAGCAGTGCCTTACTCGGCATTTGGCCGCCTGCAACTGGGCGGCCCGACCATCAAGCAGGGCGGGGTGGTGCGTGCACCGCTGGGGTTGATCGAGATCGGCAACCTGGGCACCAGCCACGTCGAATTGCTGCCCGGCAGCCTGACCTCGGTGAGCGGCAAGGGCCTGGTGCTGCCCTATGGCGGCACGGTGGATGGCCAGGTCTACAAGTACAACGGCAAGACGGTGACGTTCCTGGGCCAGGGCGCCATTCCCAACGAGAACGGCAGCCTCAATGTGGGGATTGTGCTGGGTGGTCAGACACTGAAGGTCATGCCTGACGCCACCGTGGACCTGTCCGGTGGCGGTGAGCTGCTCGGGGCCGGGTTCATTTCCGGTCGCGGCGGCTCCACAGATGCCCGCTACAACCCGTTGGTGCAGTTTGGTGCCACGGGCGGGTTTGTGTTGCCAGGGCTGGGCACCAACCCGATCTACGCGATTGTGCCGGGTGTACAACCTGGCTACGCCCCGGTGGCGCCGGAGGGCGGCGCGGTGGATCCGCTGATTGGCCAGCAGATCACCATCGGTGCCGGCGTACCGGGCCTGGCGGCAGGTACCTACACGCTGATGCCGTCCAACTATGCCTTGATGCCCGGCGCCTTCCGCGTGGAAATCAACGGCCTGGCGGGGCTGGGCAGCGACGGTTCGGCCCAGGCGTTGCGCAATGGCTCCTGGTCTACCGCCGGGCGCTTGTCCATTGCCAATACCGGCATCAGCAACAGCACGCTCAGCCAGGTAATTCTCACCTCGGCCGATACCCTGCGCCGTTACTCCCAATATAACGAAACCGGCTACGCCCAGTTTGCCGTGGCCGATGCCGCGCGGCTGGGCGTGCCCCGTGCCTTGCTGCCGGTGGACGCCAAAACCCTGCAACTGAACCTGCGCTCAGGTGCGGGCACGGACGCCTTTTCGTTCCAGGGCATCGGTCGCTTCGACGCGGCCGAGGGTGGCTATGGCGGCACTGTGGCGCTGACCAACGCCAGCCGGGGCGTTGACAAGGACATCGAAATTGTCGCGGCGGGCAAGGGCGCCACCGCGGGTTTCAGCGGCATCAGCGTGGAGGCCGACAGCCTCAATGCCCTGGGTGCTGCTCGCCTGCTGGTCGGTGGCATGACCGTGGTGATGTATGGCCAGGGCGGCAACTACATCGGCCTGACCAACGCGGCCTCAAGCTCCATCGTTTTGCGTGAGGGCGCGACGTTGGCGGCACCGGAGGTCATGCTGGCAACCACTTCCGGCAAAATTACCGTGGAACAAGGTGCGTCGATCAACACGATCGGTCGCGGCAAGGCCAGCTATGACGCCCGCGACGGTTTTGTCTACAAGCTGGCGAATGTCCTGGCAGTGTCCAACGGTTTGCTCAATATCGTTGCGTCGCCGTCCTCCAATGGCACCAGTGGCGGCATCGAGCTGGGCGGGTGCAGTGGTGCGCCATGCAGCGGGCAGACCGCGTTGTATTCCGAAGGCACGATCGTCGCGTTGACCGACAGCACCTTGCAGATGGGCGATGCAGTGCGCTACGGCACCCGCCACCTGAACCTCGGGGTGTCCAGCATCAACGTTGGCAGCCCCGAAGCCCTGGCCGACGCGGCGGCAGGCCATCGCTTGCCAGCGGGCTTGACCCTCAACCAGCAAGTACTGGAGCGCCTGCTGCGCGGCGATACCCAGTTCGGTGCGCCGGCCCTGGAGACCCTGCAACTGTCGGCGCGCGACAGCCTCAATTTCTACGGCACCACCACCCTGGATACCTATGACGCCGTGACCGGCAAGTCCCTGCTGAGCAACCTGATGCTCTCCACACCGGCGATTTATGGCGCCGGCGGGGCCAATGACGTGGCGACCATCCACACCGCCAACCTGATCTGGCAGGGCACCGATGCCGCGCCGGGCGCAGTGGTGGGCGGCGGTGCTGGCACGGGCGGCGGGCGCCTGGACATCAATGCCGAGCGCATCGAGTTCGGCTATGGGGCTTTCGCCCAACCGAGCACCACCAAGTCCTTCGACCGCCTGGCCCTGGGCTTTGCCAACGTTAACCTCACTGCCAGCGAGCGCATCACCGCCAATCACAAGGGCAGCCTGTCGGTGTACCAGAGCCAGGGCGCCTACGATGCCGTCAAGGGCTTCTCCTACAGCGGTGGCAACCTGAATATCCTCACGCCGTTGATGACGGGCGAAGCCGGTTCGGTCAACCGCATCACTGCCGGTGGCGCGATCGATGTGAGCGCTTCGGCGGGCCCGGTGGGCAAAGTCGACGGCATCGGCGCCGAGTTGTCCTTGCAGGGCGACAGCATTCGCCTGGCCACTGCGGTGGTATTGCCGAGCGGCAAGGTGACTCTGGGCGCTCGGGGTGACGTGGTGTTGACCGATGCGGCCTTGATTGACGTCGCCGGTCGCGCCATCCCGTTCAACGACCTGACCAAGTACAGCGCGGGCGGCGAAGTGCTGTTGGAAAGCCGCGCAGGAAACGTCGTGCAGGCAGCCGGTTCGACCATCGACCTGTCGGCCCGTTACAACCAGGCCGGTCGATTGCGCGCGGTGGCCGTGGACAGCGCGGCGGGGATGGTCGATCTCGCGGGCAAGATTGTTGCCGGCACCAACGGTTATTACGACGCAGGTGGCACCTTGGTGCCGTACCTGGCCGGTACGGTGGAAGTCCAGGCCCAGCGCCTGGGTGCCAGCGGTACGTTGACTGAGCAGTTCGCGGCCCTCAACCAGCGCCTCAACGCGGGCCAGGTGTTCGGGGCCCGCAGCTTCCAGCTCAAGCAGGGCGACCTGGTCATCGGCAATGACGTCAAGGCCAATACCGTCAATGTCTCGGTGGACAACGGCAGCTTGCGCGTGACCGGCCGGGTGGACGCCAGCGGCGAACGCGTGGGCGCGATCAACCTCGCCGCCAAGCAGGGCCTGACCCTGGACGGCAGCGCCGTACTCGACGCCCACGGCACGCAACTGCGGGTAGACAGCTACGGCAAGATCATCGACTCGCCCAACCGCGCCACCGTTGTGCTGAGTTCCGGTGCCGGCCAACTGACCTTGGCTGACGGCGCGCGCATCGACCTGCGTCACGGTACCGACACCACCGGCAATGACGGGCGCAGCCGTGGCACCCTGGAGTTGAACGCGCCGCGGATCATCAAACCCGACGGCACCAGCAATGACATTGCCATCGACGCCAGCGGGCACCTGAGCATCGACGGTGCGCGCTCCATAGCCCTCAACGGGATGATCACCTACGACGACGCACCCACCAAGACCGATGCCACGCCTAACGGGCAGCCTTACCAGGCCATCGACCAGGCGTACCTGGATGCCAAGCACGTGTTGAGCACCGCGTTCATCAACGCGGCCCTCGGCAACAGCAACCTGCTGCAAAACAAGCTCGCCGGGTTGAACAACGCCACCTACGGCGACACCTTCCACCTGCGTCCAGGCGTGGAAATCATCAGCAAGACGCCGGACGGCGACCTGGTGGTGCAGGGCGACCTGGACCTGTCGGGTTATCGCTACGCCAGCCTCAAGTCGACCCAGCCGCCCGAAGCCGGCAGCCTGACCCTTCGCGCCGGTGGCGACCTGAACATCTACGGCAGCATCAACGACGGCTTCGCTGCGCCATCGGAGACGGACGACGACAATGGCTGGATACTGCGTGCGGGCATCGACTACACCGGCGGTACGGTGGTGGTGCCGGGCAGTGGGGTGACCCTGGCCGATGGCACCGTGTTTCCCAAGGGGAGCACGCTGAATTTCGATCTGCAGACCAAGCCCTTGTCGTTGCCAGCGGGTACTCGCTTGCCGGTCGCGGCGACGCTCAGCCAGCCGCTGGTGCTGCCTGCCGGCACCGTGTTGTCGGCAGCTGTCCGGGATGCCTCGGGTAACGTGCTGTTCGCGGCCGGAACCTTGTTGGCCGAAAGCCAGACGCTCGCCGCCGGCAGCGTCCTGGATGCCGGCAGCCTGCTGAGCGACAGAATAAGCGTCAACGGCCTGATTTGGCCGAAGGGCGTACCGTTGGCCGCCGACGTGATCCTGGCCGTCAGCACCGTGCTGCCCCGTGGGGCGTTGCTGCCGTTTGGCACCGACGTCAAGTTGCCGGGCGGTGTGGAGTCGGTGCAACTGCGCGTTGCCGATGCCGGCCGGCAGGGCAAGAACTGGGCGATTGCGCCGATGCTGGAGGAAGGTTCGCAGTCGTGGTCGATTCGCCTGGTGGCGGGGTCCGACACCGAGGCCGCGGACAGTCGCCTGCTGCAGCCGCACCCGGTCAGTGGCAACCTGAGGTTGGCCGACAGCCATTACGGAATGTATGGGCAGGCGGCGGTGGTGTGGACCGAAGAAGGTTCTATCGGATGGTTCGGTGATGACAGCATGACAGGCCAACCTATCGACTTCGTCGGTATTGGCTACCCGGAAGTCTGCACGGATTTTCCTGAGTTCTGTTCCACCGACGGGGATGCCTATACCTTGGTTGCCGGCAGTAGCGCCCGGTTCAGCGTCATCCGTACCGGCGCAGCGGACCTGGATCTGTTGGCTGCGGGTAACCTGAGCATGGAGTCGCTGTTCGGTGTTTATACCGCTGGCAGTTCGTCCACTGGCACCTCGGCCAATGATCCTTACAACCTTAAACGCGCCTTGGGCAGCAACGGCAAGGTACTGGCCAACGCGGGGGGCAACGAAAAGCTCGTCAACGGTGGTGCCGATAGCCTGTATCGCGCGTGGTACCCGGATACGGGCGGCAACTTGCTGCTGAAAGTGGGCGGTGACCTGACGGGCAATATCACCAGCCCGGCGCAGATCAGCGGCGGGCGTCCGTTGGGTGACTTCGGGGTGGATTCCGCGAACGTGGGTAACTGGTTGTGGCGCCAGGGTAATGGCCTGAGTGGCAGCCAGGCCCAGGCGACTGCCTGGTGGATCAACTTCGGCTCCTACGTCGCCAGTCAACAGTCGGACAAGATGGTGGGGTTCACAGGCTTCGGCACCCTCGGCGGAGGCAACCTCAACGTCGATGTCGGGGGGGACGCAGGCATCCTCAACCCGGTGCCTACGGTGGCGCAGAATATCGGCCGACGTAGCGAGGGGCTGATCCTGGCCGTGGGTAGCACGGGCCGGGTCGCGGCCGATGGCAGCCTGCAACTCACCGGCGGTGGTGACTTGAACCTGCGGGTCGGCGGTGCGCTGAACCCGGCCAGCCAGGTGGTCACCGATCACCTCAATGGTGCCCTGGTGAACCTGCGCGGGCATGTGCAGATGACCGGTGGCGCACTGGGCAGCCTGACCCTGCGTTACGGCAACCAGCTCAAGGACCAGAGCCCCAGCGAAGTGCGTGCCTACGACCCGTTGCGCTCGACGTCGGCCTTGGCGGCGGGGGGCATGAGCCTGCTGCCCGGCGATGCGACCTTCAGCCTGGCCACCCGAGGCGACCTGGTGTTGCAGGATGTCGCCGACCCCGGACGCGCACCGCAGATGAACGCCCTGGCCTACGTGAACGCGGGTGTCAACGGGATTGGCCAGAGCTGGTTCAGCCTGTGGACCGACCGTACGGCGGTGGACCTGTTCTCTGCCGGGGGCAACCTCACGCCGCTGACCCAGACACTGGAAACGGATATGGCGGCGGTCTATCCCGCCACCTTGCGGGCAGTGGCCGCAAGCGGCAGCCTCTACTACGGGCGTGCATCGACGAGCGATCCCGCAACCCCGCAGCCACTCAAAGCGTTGGTGCTCGCACCCGCGGCGAAGGGGCAACTGGAACTGCTGGCCGGTGACTCGATCTATGGCGGCGACCTGACCATCAGCCGTTCCAGCGCCACCCCGCAGAGCCTGGCGACCATCCTGCACCCGGCCTTCGTGGGGTTCGGCAGCGATTTTCGCCCGGTCACTGGCAGCGGCAACCTGTCCAGCGATGGCAGCATCGCGCGCTTCGGGTTGTCGCCGCTGTTTGCCTTTGGCCCCAACACAGCCAGCATGGCCTGGGCCGAGGCCTTGGAGCCGGCACGTTTCTATGCGCGTAGCGGCGACCTGCTAGGGGTCAATAGCGGCAGGGCGATCAGTATTTATTCGTCGAACGACCCCCGGTTCGGGCAGACCTACTACGAGGGGGCCGGCCCGGTCTGGATGCAGGCAGGGCGCGATATTGTCAGCAGCGGTACGCGTTTGAGCGGGGCTATCGGCGGCGATTCGGACACCGGCTTGTACACCTTCACCGGCAACCTGTTTGTGCACACCGCACCCACTGATATTTCGGTGGTCAGCGCGGGCCGCGACATCCTCTACAGCAGCTTCAACGTGGCTGGCCCCGGCACCTTGGAGTTGACGGCCGGGCGCACTATCCAGATGGAGGACAAGGTCGGTATCAACAGCCTGGGCGCCGTCGCAGCGGGCGATACCCGACCGGGCGCCAGCATCGTCCTGCAGGCGGGCGTGGGGCCAGACGGGCCGGATTACCGTCGCTTCGTCGAGGCCTACCTCAACCCCGCCAACCTGGCGCAACCCGGTGAGTCGATACAGGCAGGCAAGGTCGCCAAGACCTACGAAAACGAACTGGTCGGCTGGCTCGTCGAGCGTTTCGGTTTTGTCGGCGACGCCGAGCAGGCGCGTGCCTACTACGCGGCGCTGCCTGCCGAACAGCAACGGGTATTTGCCCGCGATGTGTACTTCGCCGAACTCAAGGCCGCCGGCCGCGAGTACACCCAGGCGGGCGGTGCGCGCCAGGGCAGCTATGTGCGCGGCCGGGCTGCCATTGCAGCGTTGTTCCCCAGCCACGACGTGGCGGGTAACCCGATCACCTACAAAGGCGACATCACGATGTTCGGTGGTGCGGGTGTTCACACCAATTTCGGCGGTTCGATCCAGATGCTCACACCGGGTGGCAGCCAGACCTTCGGCATCGAAGGCGCGGCACCACCGGCCACGGCCGGGGTGATCACTCAGGGCGCCGGGGATATCCAGCTGTATTCCCTGGGCAGCATCCTGCTGGGCCAGAGCCGCATCATGACCACCTTCGGTGGCTCGATCATGGGCTGGACCAGCGAGGGCGACATCAACGCCGGGCGCGGCTCCAAGACCACTGTGGTGTACACGCCGCCCAAGCGTGTCTATGACAACTGGGGCAACGTGGGCCTGTCGCCGGCCGTGCCGAGTACCGGTGCGGGGATCGCCACGCTCAACCCGATCCCGGAAGTACCGGCGGGGGACATCGACCTGATCGCGCCGTTGGGCACCATCGATGCGGGCGAGGCGGGGATTCGGGTGTCCGGCAACGTCAACATCGCGGCCTTGCGTGTGGTGAACGCGGCGAATATCCAGACCCAGGGCAATTCATCCGGGGTGCCGGTTGCGGCGGCGGTGAACACCGGGGCCATGAGTTCGGCCAGTGCGGCGGGGGCGGCGGCGTCCCAGGCGGCCGAGGATGCGGCGCGTAGCCAGCAGGCGGCGGCGAAGCAGGGGCGGCCGTCGATCATGACCGTCGAAGTGTTGAGCCTGGGTACTGAACCGTTGCCGCAGGAGTCGTCGGCGAAGCCTAAAACCTCCAGCTACAACCCGGACAGTCCGGTGCAGGTGTTGGGCGCGGGGCCGTTGAGTGAACAGGCGCAGGTGCGGTTGACGGATGAGGAGCGCAGGCAGATCAGTTTGTAGGGTTTTGAAGGGCCTCTCGATGTACCTTTGGGGTGATCTTTGATTGCCCCGTTTTTTTTGGGGGATTGAGTACATATCCGTTGCTTTTGTAACGGCCGCTTATGGTTCCGCTCTTACAGCGGCTCACTTTTGAACAGCGCAAAAGTAAGCAAAACGCTCTTGCCCCAACACTCGGCACCTCGCTTAGGCTCGGTGTGCCCTCTCTCCGGCTTGAATCCGTGGGCCGCCGTCATGGGCCATCCTTGGCCCAGGACGGCTAACCCGGCGTCCTGCC
>NZ_JBWKPU010000043.1:0-50251 GCF_059418405.1 Pseudomonas sp. GW821-FHT09A09 | reverse complement strand
TGGCGTCCCCTAGGGGACTCGAACCCCTGTTACCGCCGTGAAAGGGCGGTGTCCTAGGCCACTAGACGAAGGGGACAAAACCTTCTGTACAACTGATCAGCGCTGAGAACTGATCGATTCAAAGCCGGTGTGGCCAGACCTTGAACCTGTAAATTGGTGGAGCTAAACGGGATCGAACCGTTGACCTCTTGCATGCCATGCAAGCGCTCTCCCAGCTGAGCTATAGCCCCTCATCGGTGAGGACGGGGCGAATCTTAATGGCGCTTTGGAAGTGTGTCAAATTTATTTTCAACAATTTCCAAAATTTTTTGCCGGGATAACAATCACTTACCGGCGAAACCCCGGAAAACCGGGGTTTCGCCGTGGTAGCAGGCTGATTAAGCGATAGCGCCCAACAGCTTTTCCCACTCTTTGTTTTCTTTCTTCGACACACCACCAAGCAAATCAAGGGCTTGGCGCAGACGGAAACGCGTGAGGTCCGGACCGAGAATTTCCATCGCATCCAGCACCGACACCGAACTCGCCTGCCCGGTGATCGCGGCAAACATCAGCGGCATGGCATCACGCAACTTCAACTCCAGGGATTCCACCACCGCCTGGATCGTCGCGGTGATCGCGTCCTTCTCCCACTGGCGCAGGCTCTCGAGTTTCCACAGGATCAACTGCATCAACTGGCGCACCTGGTCGCCCGAGAGCTTCTTGGACTCAAACAACTTAGGATCCGGGTTCACGCCCCCGGCAAAGAAGAAGCTGGCCAACGGCGCGACCTGGCTGAACGTCTCCACCCTGCCCTGCACCAGCGGCGCGATCTTCATCATGTACTCGGGGTTCAGCGCCCACTGCTGCACACGGCTGGCGAATTCTTCCACCGGCAGGTCACGCAACCATTGGCCGTTGAGCCACGACAGCTTCTCGATATCGAAGATCGGCCCGCCCAAGGAAACGCGGGACAAGTCAAAGTTGTCGACCATTTCCTGCAACGAGAACTTCTCGCGCTCGTCCGGCATCGACCAGCCCATGCGCCCCAGGTAGTTAAGCATCGCTTCAGGCATGAAGCCCATGCGCTCGTAGAAGGTCACCGAGGTCGGGTTCTTGCGCTTGGACAGCTTGCTCTTGTCCGGGTTACGCAGCAGCGGCATGTAGCACAGCTGCGGCTGCTCCCAACCGAAGTACTCGTAGAGCAGGATCAATTTCGGTGCCGACGGCAGCCATTCTTCGCCACGCAGCACGTGGGTGATGCCCATCAGGTGGTCGTCGACCACGTTGGCCAGGAAGTACGTCGGCAGGCCGTCGGTCTTCATCAGCACCTGCATGTCCATGCGGTCCCACGGGATCTCAACGTCGCCACGCAGCATGTCCGGCACCACGCACACGCCTTCACTCGGCACCTTCATGCGGATCACATGGGGTTCACCGGCCGCCAGGCGGCGCGCCACTTCTTCTTTGGACAGCAGCAACGCACGGCCGTCGTAGCGCGGGGTCTCGCCACGGGCCTGTTGCTCGGCGCGCATCTGGTCCAGCTCTTCAGCCGTGCAGAAGCACGGGAACGCGTGCCCCATGTCGACCAACTGCTGGGTGTACTGCTTGTAGATGTCGCTGCGCTCGCTCTGGCGATACGGGCCGTGCGGGCCGCCGACGTCCGGGCCTTCGGCCCAGGTAATGCCCAACCAGCGCAGGGCATCGAAGATCTGCTGTTCCGACTCGCGGGTGGAACGCAGTTGATCGGTGTCTTCGATCCGCAGGATGAATTCACCGCCGTGCTGCTTGGCAAAGCAGTAGTTGAACAAGGCGATGTAAGCAGTGCCGACGTGGGGATCCCCAGTGGGCGATGGCGCGATGCGCGTGCGGACGGTGGTCATGGCAGGTCTCGAATGGGCGATAAAACTGAAAATTGAAACAAGGGGCGAATGGTAACAGCCCCAGGTGGTTGGGCTCCAGCTTGGGTGATTCTGATGGACCGCGCCGCCCCTATCGCAGGCAAGCCAGCTCCCACCTCGAACTGCGAACGCGGTCAAAATGTGGGAGCTGGCTTGCCTGCGATGAGGCCAGGCCAGTCACCGCAAATCACACTGCCAGCAAACGCTCGCGCAACTTGCCAATCTCATCCCGCGTCTGCGCCGCGGCCTCGAACTCCAGGTCCCGCGCCAGTTGGTACATCTTCTCTTCCAGTTGGCGAATACGCTTGGTGATCTCACTCGGCGAGCGCAATTCGTTCTCGTACTTGGCGCTTTCCTCGGCCGCCTTCGCCATGCCCTTGCGCTTCTTGCTGCGCGAGCCCGGCACGGTAGCGCCTTCCATGATGTCGGCGACGTCCTTGAACACGCCCTTGGGCGTAATGCCGTTGGCCAGGTTGAACGCAATCTGCTTGTCCCGCCGACGCTCGGTCTCGCCAATCGCCCGCTCCATGGAGCCGGTGATGCGGTCCGCATACAGGATCGCGCGACCATTGAGGTTACGCGCCGCACGGCCGATGGTCTGGATCAACGAACGCTCGGAACGCAGGAAGCCCTCCTTGTCCGCATCGAGGATCGCCACCAGCGACACCTCCGGCATGTCCAGGCCCTCACGCAGCAGGTTGATGCCCACCAGCACATCAAAGGTGCCCAGGCGCAGGTCGCGGATAATCTCCACGCGCTCCACGGTGTCGATGTCCGAGTGCAGGTAGCGCACGCGCACGCCGTGGTCGGCCAGGTAATCGGTCAAGTCTTCGGACATGCGCTTGGTCAGCGTGGTGACCAGCACCCGCTCCTCCAAGGCCACGCGCTTGGTGATTTCCGAAAGTAAATCATCGACCTGGGTCAATGCCGGGCGGATTTCGATTTCCGGGTCCACCAGGCCGGTGGGGCGCACCAGCTGCTCGATCACTCGGCCCGCATGTTCGGCCTCATAGTTGCCCGGCGTCGCCGACACAAAGATGGTCTGCGGGCTGATGCTTTCCCATTCGTCAAAGCGCATCGGCCGGTTATCCAGGGCCGACGGCAGGCGGAACCCGTATTCCACCAGGGTCTCCTTACGCGAACGGTCGCCCTTATACATCGCGCCCACTTGCGGCACGCTGACGTGGGATTCGTCGATCACCAGCAGCGCGTCCGGCGGCAGGTAGTCATACAGCGTCGGCGGCGGCGCACCGGACTCACGGCCAGACAGGTAGCGCGAGTAGTTTTCGATGCCGTTGCAGTAGCCCAGCTCCAGGATCATCTCCAGGTCAAAGCGCGTGCGCTGCTCCAGGCGCTGGGCTTCCACCAGCTTGTTGTTGGAACGCAGGTACTCCAGGCGCTCGGCCAGTTCCACCTTGATGCCCTCGACAGCCCCCATCAGGGTTTCGCGCGGCGTCACATAGTGGCTTTTCGGATAGAAGGTAAAACGCGGCAGCTTGCGGATGACCTCGCCGGTCAGCGGGTCGAAGGCCGACAGGCTCTCCACTTCATCATCGAACAGCTCGATGCGGATCGCTTCCAGGTCGGATTCGGCCGGGTAGATGTCGATCACATCGCCGCGCACGCGGAAGGTGGCGCGGGCAAAGTCCATGTCGTTGCGGGTGTACTGCAGGCTCGCCAGGCGGCGCAGCAATTCGCGCTGGTCAAGTTTGTCGCCACGGTCGACGTGCAGCACCATCTTCAAATAGGTTTCCGGGCTGCCCAGGCCGTAGATGCAAGACACCGTGGTGACGATGATCGCGTCCTTGCGCTCCAGCAGCGCCTTGGTCGCCGACAGCCGCATCTGCTCGATGTGGTCGTTGATCGAGGCGTCCTTCTCAATGAAGGTGTCGGAGGACGGCACGTAGGCTTCGGGCTGGTAGTAGTCGTAGTAGGAAACGAAGTACTCCACCGCGTTGTTCGGGAAGAACGACTTGAACTCCCCGTACAGCTGCGCGGCCAGGGTCTTGTTCGGCGCCAGCACCAACGTCGGGCGGTTGATCTGCGCGATCACGTTGGCGATGCTGAAGGTCTTGCCCGAACCGGTCACCCCGAGCAACGTCTGGTGCGCCAGGCCGGCTTCAATGCCTTCGACCATCTGGCGAATGGCTTCCGGCTGATCGCCGGCGGGTTCGAAGCGGGTGACGAGCTGGAAATCCGACATAACGTACCTCGTGAAGTCACCCCAGACTCAAAACCGCCAGGGACGAAATAGCTCAGCAACCCGCGAATAGTCATCGCTGGTTGCAGGAAAAAACCATGATAGCTGTAGAAGTGGTGCCGAATGTGACGGGTTTCAAGGCAATCGCCCTACTGGCCATTCCGGATCAATGTTGCAATAAGACTAACGGTCAGCAAATAAACCGAAAAACTTGGCCGAAAAGCCGTTTCGGTTGTCGCCTCAGGCGGTGATGGCCTCTATACTAGCTCCCCGTTTGTGCACCGCTCTAGTGCATTCGGCTGGAGCGCGACACGTCCCTCCCTTCCCCCATAGAGCTGCCGCAAAAATGAGCCTGTTCTCCGCTGTCGAAATGGCACCACGCGATCCTATCCTGGGCCTCAACGAAGCATTCAACGCCGACACACGAACCACCAAGGTCAACCTTGGCGTAGGCGTTTACTGCAACGAAGAGGGGAAGATTCCACTCTTGCGTGCCGTTGCCGAAGCGGAAGCCATTCGCGTGGCGCAACACGCCGCCCGTGGCTACTTGCCAATCGACGGCATCGCAGCCTACGACAAGGCCGTGCAAACCCTGCTGTTCGGCGCTGAGTCGCCCCTGCTGGCCGCTGGCCGCGTCACCACCGTACAGGCCGTTGGCGGCACCGGCGCACTGAAGATCGGCGCAGACTTCCTCAAGCAACTGCTGCCAGATGCCGTCGTGGCCATCAGCGACCCCAGCTGGGAAAACCACCGCGCCCTGTTCGAAACCGCCGGTTTCCCGGTGCAGAACTACCGCTACTACGACGCCGCCACCCACGACGTGAACCGTGCCGGCCTGCTCGAAGACCTCAACGCCCTGCCGCCACAGTCCATCGTGGTGCTGCACGCCTGCTGCCACAACCCGACCGGCGTCGACCTGAGCCCGGCCGACTGGCAGAACGTACTGGACGTGGTCAAGGCCAAGAAACTCGTGCCGTTCCTCGACATGGCCTACCAGGGCTTCGGCGACGGCATCCACGAAGACGCCGCTGCGGTGCGCCTGTTCGCTGAGTCGGGCCTGACCTTCTTTGTGTCCAGCTCGTTCTCCAAGTCGTTCTCCCTGTACGGCGAGCGTGTGGGCGCACTGTCCATCGTCGGCGAGTCCAAGGAAGAAAGCGCGCGCATCCTGTCCCAGGTCAAGCGCGTGATCCGCACCAACTACTCCAACCCGCCGACTCACGGCGCGGCGATCGTGGCAGCGGTGCTGAATAACCCTGAGCTGCGCGCCCAGTGGGAAGCCGAGCTGGGCGAAATGCGCCTGCGCATCCGTGGCATGCGCGAGCAGATGGTCAGCGAGCTGGCCAAGGCTGCTCCGGGCCACGACTTCAGTTTTGTCGGTCGCCAGCGCGGGATGTTCTCCTACTCCGGCCTGACCGTTGAGCAAGTCACCCGCCTGCGCAGCGAGTTCGGCATCTACGCCCTCGACACTGGTCGTATCTGTGTGGCGGCGTTGAACCAGTCGAACATTGATGCTGTGACCAAGGCGATCGTTCAGGTGCTGTAAGCCTTTGCGGTTGTGAAAAAAGGGAAGCCATTGAGTGGCTTCCCTTTTTTAATGCCTGTCGCAAAAAGCCCGGCTCCCCTAGACTGAAGCCAAGCAGCAATCCCGTAGGAGCCCGGCTTGCCGGCGATGGCGCCCTTGAGCATGTCATCGCCGGCAAGCCGGCTCCTACAGGTGGTCCATTCCAAGGCGAGGTGGCGGGCGGTGGGTAGATCGACCGGCTCGAAGCGGATTTTATCGCCGGCCTTGAGCTGGCCCAGTTGCCATAAGTCCGCCTCGATCACCGTGACCGGGCACACGAAGCCGCCCAGGCTTGGGCCATCCGGCCCGAGGATCACCGGCATGTCCCCGGTGAAATCCACCGCGCCGATGGCGTAGGGGTTGTCATGGATGTTCGACGGGTGCAGGCCGGCCTCACCACCATCCGTGCGTGCCCACAATGGCTTGGGCCCAATCAACCGCACGCCGGTGCGGCTGGAGTTGAAATGCACTTCCCATTGAGTGGCGAAGAAGGTGTCGATGTACGCGGGCAGGAAGTATTCCGGCGCGCCGTGTGGGCCGTAGATCACCCGGATCCGGCGCACGTCTGGCAAGGGCTCTGGGACAATCTGTTGCCCGGCACTGGTGTCCTGCAACGGCAGCAGGTGCAACACATCCCCGGCCCGCAACGCGCGCCCGCCGTGCCCGCCAAACTGGCCGAGGGTGAAGGTGCTCTTGCTGCCCAGGTAGTCCGGCACCTGCAACCCGCCGCGCAGGCACAGGTAGCTGCGCGCACCGGCGCCCGCGATCGTGCCGAGGCTCAACACCGACCCGGCCGGGATCAGCAATGCGGTGTTCATCGGCACCGCTTGATCATCCAGCAACAGCGGGATTTCAGCCCCGGTGACGGCAACCACCGCCGCACAGTTGAAGCGCAGCAGTGGCCCGCTCATGGTGATTTCCAAGGCGGCGGTGCCTTCGCTGTTGCCCAGCAGGCGGTTGCCCAGGCGCAGTGCATGGCTGTCCATCGGCCCCGATGGCGGCACGCCCACGGCCCAGTAACCGAGACGACCTGGGTAGTCCTGCACGCTGGTCTGGGTACCGGCGCTGAGTACCTCGAACGTATCGGCGGTATAGACCAAACCTTCCAGGCAACGCGTCCATGGCCGGCCGCTGGCGAAGGGCGCGGCAAGCAGGATCTGGCGCAGGTAGTCGCGGTTGGTTTCCACGCCGTACAGCTGGCTGTCGTTGAGTGCATGATGCAGGGCCAGGCGCGCCTGTTCGCGGGTGGGCGCCCAGGTGATGAGCTTGGCGATCATCGGATCGAAGTAGGGCGGGATCTCGCAACCGGCCTCGACCCAGGTGTCGATTCGCAAACCCTCGGCCACCGGAAACTCTACCTGGGTCAACAAGCCAGGGCTGGGCTGGAAATCCCGGCCGGGGTCTTCCGCGTACAGGCGCGCCTGAATGGCATGGCCCTGAGGCGTTAACTCCAACTCACTCAGCGGCGGCATTTCTCCCGCCGCCAGTTGCACCATCCAGCGCACCAGGTCCACGCCCCACACCTGTTCGGTGACGCCATGTTCCACTTGCAGGCGCGTGTTCACTTCGAGGAAATAGAAGCGACCGTCGGCGCTGTCGAAGATAAATTCCACGGTGCCGGCACTGCGGTAGTTCACGGCTTTTGCCAGGGTGATGGCGGCCGCGCACAAGGCGTCTGCCATGCCGTCAGGCAAGTTCGGTGCCGGGGTTTCTTCGAGGACTTTCTGGTTGCGCCGCTGCACCGAACAGTCGCGCACGCCAAGGGCGACCACCTCGCCGGCGCCATCGCCGAATACCTGCACCTCCAGGTGGCGTGCGTGCTCGATGTACTTCTCGATAAACACACCGGCATCGCTGAAGTTGTTCTGCCCCAGACGCTTGACCGCCTCGAAGGACTCGCTCAATTCCATTGCACTGCGGCATACGCGCATGCCAATCCCGCCACCGCCGGCGGTGCTCTTGAGCATCACCGGGTAGCCCACGTTGTCGGCGGCCAGCAAGGCGGCTTCAAGGCTGTCCAGCAGTTCGGTGCCTTCCAGCAGCGGGATCTGATGCCTCTTGGCCAAGGCCCGCGCCGTGTGCTTGAGGCCGAACACACGCAGTTGCTCCGGTGTTGGACCGATGAAGGCAATGCCGGCGTTTTCACAGGCTTCGGCGAACGCCGCGTTTTCCGAAAGAAACCCGTAGCCCGGATGAATTGCCCGGGCACCCGTGGCCTTGGCGGTGGCGAGGATTTTCTCCACCGCCAGGTAAGTGTTCGCCGCCGCGCCTTCACCAAGGCTATAGGCTTCGTCGGCCTGCTGGATATGCAGGCTGGCCGCGTCGGCTTCGGCATACACGGCGACGCCTGTGACGTGCAGCTCGCGCAAGGTGCGCAGGATGCGGCAGGCA
The DNA here is from genome assembly GCF_059418405.1 of Pseudomonas sp. GW821-FHT09A09. Taxonomy (NCBI): domain Bacteria; kingdom Pseudomonadati; phylum Pseudomonadota; class Gammaproteobacteria; order Pseudomonadales; family Pseudomonadaceae; genus Pseudomonas; species Pseudomonas sp. GW821-FHT09A09. Next base: position 42,222 of record NZ_JBWKPU010000043.1, on the reverse strand, counting down.
ATGGCGCCACGGTTGGCGATCAAGACTTTTTCGAACATGGCAAAACCCTGCGGGCCGTCCCGCACAATGGGGCAAGCGCCCACGGTCGTCCGTGGCGCAAATCTATGGAGTCAATGTGGGGCCAATGTGGGAGCTGGCTTGCCTGCGATAGCGGTTTATCAGCCACCTGATTGGTTGGCTGGCATACCGCAATCGCAGGCAAGCCAGCTCCCACATTTGAACCTCATGGCCTACGCAGGCACTGCCCGGCGCGGGCCTGGCACAGGGTGAACAGCCATTGGCGCAGTTGCTTTACTCTCAGTTCCATACCAGCAGCTCCGCAGGGGTGGGGTTGTACGCATTGCACGGGTTGTTCAGTTGCGGGCAGTTGGAGATCAGCACGATCACGTCCATTTCCGCACGCAGGTCGACGTACTTGCCGGGGGCGGAAATCCCGTCTTCGAAGGTCAGCCCGCCGTCGGCCGTCACCGGCACATTCATGAAGAAATTGATGTTCGGCCCGATGTCGCCTTTACCCAGCCGGCCATCGTGGGCGCAGGCGCGCAGGTAGTTGTCGCGGCAGCTGTGCATGTAGCGTTTTTCCAGGGCGTAGCGCACCGTGTTGCTCTCCTGGGCGCAGGCGCCGCCGAGGGTGTCGTGGCGCCCGCAGGTGTCGTCGACGATGGTCAGCATCGGCTGGCCGAGGTTGGAATACAGCACGCTGCCGGTGCCCAGGTACACGCTGTTCTGCCGACGCAACGTGCGTTGCACGTCGTAGCGTTCGCGCGGGTTCTTGAGGCTGTAGAACAGCGTGTCGACGGCCTGGTTGCCTTCCAGGTCGAGGATGCGCAGGGTCTGCCCGGCCTTGACCTCCATCAGCCAGGGTTCACCGGCGGGAATGGTGGCGCGGTACACGGCCGCATCCGCTTGTTTGATTGCGATAGACATGGCAGCTCCTCAGGCGAACAGACGGTTGGTGTTGATAAAGCCGCGCTCGTTTTCCGGGCGCGAGGTGCGGCAGTGTTCGGCGACGCTGGGGTCGGCGTTCATCCAACTGAGTTTCAGCGGTTGGGGCGCGTAGTCGGGGTTGGGGTCCATCGGGTGTTGCAGGGCGGTGAGCACCACCAGGGTGTCCATCGGCGCATAGAGTTCGATGCAGTCGCCGGCTTTTGAATTACCCGGCACGAAATGCAAACCGCCCTCGCTGTCCACGTTGACGCGACTGAACAGGTTGAGGGTCATCAGCAGGTCGGATAGCCCCAGGCCCCATTTGCCCAGCTCCACCAGCAGGTTGTCGGTGCCGTTGCGAAAGAAGCCGTTGCGCAGTTCCTGATAGCGGCCCTGGCCGTACTTTTCGGCGACTTCGGCGGCGCAGAGCACGCCGCCAATGCTGTCACTCCAGCCGCAGGTGTCGGCGGTAATGGCAGCCAGTACGCGGCCCATGTCCGAGTACAGGCAGTGGCCCGCGGTGAGCTTGGCGGTGTGTTGGCATTTGAGGCTGTCGGGCAGGTTCAGGCGCTCGGTTTTTTCGTTGGCGTTGAGCAACGTCAGGCTGACGTTGGCGCCACCGCGCAGGTCGGTCAGGCGCAACAGTTGGCCGCGCTTGAGCACGAAGGAACGGTGGCCGCCACCGGGGAGCATTTCCTCGGCGAAGGGGGTGAACAGGTGGGTGGATTCGGTCATTTGGAAGTCGCTCCAAGTTCAGCGGCGAGCGCCTTGCGGCGGTCGCTGTTCAAAGGGATGTCGTAGGTGATGCGGGCGCCATAGGCGCCGGGGGCGTGGGGGTCGACGCGGACCTTGTCGAATACCAGCAGGCGGGTGCCCAGGCTGAAACCTTCGCTGAGGTCGTGGGTGACCATGAACACGGTCAGTCGGGTTTCGCGCCACAGTTCCAGCAGCAACTGGTGCATGTCTTTGCGAATGCCCGGGTCGAGCGCGCCGAAGGGTTCGTCCAGCAGCAAGACGCGGGGCTTCATGATCAGTGCCTGGGCGATCGCCAGGCGCTGTTGCATGCCCCCGGAGAGTTGCGCCGGGTACTTGTCGAACGCATGGCCGAGGCCGACTTTTTGCAGCAGGATGGCGGCCTGTTCGCGGGCGTCTTTCTTGGCCTTGCCCAATAGCCGGCCAAGGAAGCGTGAGCGCGGCAGTTCAAGGCCCAGGGCAACGTTGTCGAGCACGCGCAAGTGCGGGAACACCGAGTAGCGCTGGAACACCACGCCACGGCTGGCGTCCGGCTCGGCGGCGAGGGCTTTGCCGTCGAGCAGGATCTGGCCCTTGCTCGCGGTTTCCTGGCCGAGCAGCAGGCGCAGGAAGGTGGACTTGCCACACCCGGAGGTGCCGACCAAGGTGCAGAACTCGCCTTCGTTGACGTGCAGGTTGAGCCCTTCGAGCACCACCTGGTCGCCATAGCGCTGCCACACATTGTTGACGCTGATAAAGCTCATGGCCGCGCTCCCTCGTACCAGGGGAACGCACGTCGGGTCAGGGCCTTGAGGCCCCAGTCCATCAGCCAGGCGAGCAAGGTGATCCACACCACGTAGGGCAGGATCACGTCCATCGCCAGGTAGCGGCGCACCAGGAAGATCCGGTAGCCCAAACCGTCGGTGGAAGCGATGGCCTCGGCCGCAATCAGGAACAACCACGCCGAGCCCAGCATCAGCCGCAGCGAGATCAGCAGGCGCGGCAACAGTTGCGGCAAGACCACACGCAGCATCAGGGTCCAGGTGGAGGCGCCGAGGGTCTGCGCCTTCACCAGCAGCTCGACGGGAATTTCCCGTGCGCGCTGTTCCAGGTCGCGGGCCAGCGCCGGGGTGATGCCGATCACGATCAGCATCACTTTGGACAACTCCCCCAGCCCGAACACGATGAACAGAATCGGCAGGATCGCCAGCGGCGGCACCATCGACAACACCGTCAGCAACGGTGACAGCGGCGCGCCGAACAGCGGCAAGGTGCCGGCCGCAATGCCCAGGCACAGGCCAGCGAGGGCGCTGATGCCCAGGCCAATGCCCAGGCGGCGCAGGCTTGACGCGCTGTCTTGCCACAGCACGTATTCACCGGTGCGCGCGTCGGCACTGAATGCCAGGCGTTTTATGGCGTCGCCCATTTGCACGGCGCTGGGCAGCAGCTTGTCGTTGGGGTTGTCCGCCAGTCGCTCGGCCGAGCCCACGAAGTAGGCGAACAGCAGCAGGGCGAACGGCAGCAGCACCAACAACAGGCGGCTGGAGCGTTCCGGGTGACGGTTGATCAGGCGCATGGCCGGGTCCTCTTACAGCGTGCCGTCGGCCGCCATTTGCACGTAGCGGGGGTCGAAATGCAGCTTGAGGTTGGCGGTGTCGCCGCTGGTCACGCCGTTGGCAAAGCTCATGCCCACCGCGCTGGTGTCCTTGGCGCCTTCGCCGAGCAGGCCGTGTTCAAAGGAGAACTCGGCGACCTTGCGCATGGTGGCCGGCAGTTGCGCGCTGGTGGCAAACGCCAGGGCTTCCTTGGGCGTGGCGAACAGCTTGGTGGTGTCCAGTTGCGCCTGGAACCCCTTGAGGTCGGTGCCGGAGGCCTTGGCCATATGTTCGAGGGCTTCGGTGCTGGCGGCGCCTTTGGCGTTCATCAGCGCGACGGTTTCAAACCAGGCGCCGGTGAGGGCCTTGCCCAGGGCCGGGTTGTCCTTGAGGACCTGGGTATTGACCACCATCATGTCCATGATTTCGCCGGGCACTTTGCTGGAGTCGAACACCTGGGTGACGCCAGGCTTGGCCTTGATCTCGGAAAGCATCGGGTTCCAGGTGGTCACGGCTTGCACCTGGTCGGTGTTGAAGGCCGCGGCGATGTCGGCGTCGGAGGTGTTGACCACTTTCAGGTCTTTTTCCGTGAGGTCAGCCGACTCCAGGGCGCGGGCCAGCAGGTAGTGGGACACGGAGAGTTCCACCAGGTTGACGTTCATGCCCTTGAGGTCGGCCACGGTCTTGCCGGTGCCCTTGATCACCACGCCATCGTTGCCGTTGGAAAAGTCGCTGACCACCAGTGCGGTGCTGTCCACACCGCCTGCGGCGGGAATGGTCAGCGCATCCATGTTGGTCATGGTACAGCCGTCAAACTGGCCGGCGGTGTACTGGTTAATGGATTCGACGTAGTCATTGAGCTGCACCATGTCGATCTTGATGCCGTACTTTTTGGCCCACTTGTCGAGGATGCCCTGGCTGCCGGCGTACTCCCACGGCATCCAGCCGGCATAAATGGTCCAGCACACGCTGAAGTGGTCTTTGGGGGCGGCTTGGGTTTGTACACTCAACACCGCAGCAAAGGCGGCGGCGAGCAAGGCGGGTAAACGCAGTGAGGGCATGGGGCTTCTCCAGTTGATCAAGGGCGAGCAGGAGCAACGCGGCACCGTGAACGGTGGCTTGTCTCCCGGGCTTTTATCCCGCCGTGTAACCTCAACTGGAGGTCGCCAACTCTCGGACCAGCCACTCGCTTTTGGCGAGCCGGAACCCTAGTCGGCCATTGCAAATTGTGGTGCCGCGAACCTGTTTTCAATCCTGCACGCCAGAGGCAAAGCGAGAGTCGTGCCAAGTGGCAGGCACGCCTGAAGATCGCGGGTTTGCGCGATACACGAGAACAGGCAGGGCTGGGTGGTGCGTTGTGCTGGTGCGCGGTCGCACTGAGATGAGGCATCCGTTTCGTCTGAAACAGATGTTTCAACCTGTGTCGGAAACGCACCAGATTCGGTTTTTGATGTCAGATGTTTCGTCATTCAGTGAAAGACGAATGCCGCCCTCCAGCGTCGCTGGAGGTGCTCTTCCGCGGTCCAGGAGGCCGCCATGTATCGACGATTGCTTCTCAGCGCTTTACTCGGTCTGACCCTTTCTGCGTGTGTGCCCTATTACGAGGGCGGCCAGAGCTATTACCGTTCCGAGGTCTACACCGCACCGGCGCCAGCGTATTACTACGGCGGCGGCACGGCGTATCAATACGGGCGCAGTTACTACCCGGCGCCGCGTTACTATGCGCCGCAACCGCGCTATTACTCGGCACCGCGCTACTACCAACCGGCACCGCGCTATTATCCACGGCCCGATTACCGGCCCTACCCGAACCAGGGCTGGGGCAACCGTTGGGGTAATGGCGGTGGCCACAACAGGGGCGGCGGGCATGGCGGGCACGGCGGCCATGGCGGCCGCTAAATGTCGGACAAGTCCGCCAGCGGGTGGCGGCCTTCCCAGGCCTTGTGGAAGTGCGCGTGCACCACGGCGTCGGGAATCGCGTTGATATCCGGCCAGTGCCAGTGAGGTTTCTGGTCTTTATCGATCAAGCGTGCCCGCACGCCCTCGGCGAATTCCGGATGGCGGCAGCAGTTGAGGCTCAAGGTGTATTCCATCTGGAACACCTGGGCCAACGACAGGTGGCGGGCGCGCTGGATCTGTTCCCACACCAGGTGCGCGGTCAGCGGGCAGCCCTCGCTCAAGGTGGTGCCGGCACGCTTGAACAGTGGGTCGGCGTGATCTCGCAGCAGGCTCAAGGCCCGCCAAGCGCAGCGCACATCGCCCACGTCCAGCCATTCGTCGATCTGTGCCCGGCGCGGTAGCCACTGGGCTTCGGGTTGCTGGCCGACCGCTTCCTGGGCCAGGGCCTTGAGCAGGCTGTTGATCTGCATCGCGGTCTGTTCCTGCCAGTTCAGTTGCAGCAAGCCTTCGATCAGTTCGTCTTGCTGGTCATCGCGCAGGAAGCGGTCGGCCAGGCCCAGGTTCATGGCATCACGGCCATTGATATGGGCGCCGGTCAGGCCGAGGAACAGACCGAGCTTGCCGGGCAGGCGTGACAGAAACCAGCTGGCGCCCACGTCCGGGTACAGGCCGATGCTGATCTCCGGCATCGCCAGGCGGCTGGTCGGCGTGACGATGCGCACCGCCGCACTCTGCAACAAGCCCATGCCACCGCCCAACACGTAGCCGTGGCCCCAGCAGATCACGGGCTTGGGGTAGGTGTGCAAGCGGTAGTCGAGGCGGTACTCCGCAGCAAAGAACTGTGCGGCCAACGCCGGCACTTCACCAGGCTGTTCACGGCAGGCCAGGGCCAGGCTGCGCACTTCGCCACCGGCGCAAAACGCCTTGGCGCCATTGCCGCGCAACAGCACACAGACAATGTTGGGGTCTTTGGCCCAGGCGTCCAGGCGTTCGCCCAGCGCCAGGATCATCGGCAGGGACAAGGCATTCAGGGATTTTTCAGCGTCCAGGCTGGCGATGCCCAGGCGGGCACCGTCGCTGCCGGTCAGCTCTTCGAAGTGCAGGTTCATCATGACCTCATTCGGGGGAGTGAAGGTTCAGTATGCTCGCATCCCAGGAAAGTGCCGCAGGTGTGTCAGATCAATTGACAAGCGGGGGCGGCTTTCCTAGGGTTCGCCTCATTCTTTTTTACAAGACCATTCAAACATGACCGACGGCGACCGTATCAAACTCGAACCCAGCTGGAAGCACGCCCTGCGTGATGAGTTCGAAAAGCCCTACATGGCCGAGCTGCGCGAGTTCCTGCGCCTGGAGCACGCGGCCGGCAAAGAGATCTACCCGCCGGGCCCGCTGATTTTCAATGCGCTCAATTCCACGCCGCTGGACAAGGTCAAGGTGGTGATCCTCGGCCAGGACCCGTACCACGGCCCCGGCCAGGCCCACGGCCTGTGCTTCTCGGTGCAACCGGGCGTGCCGACGCCGCCGTCACTGGTCAACATCTACAAAGAACTCAAGCGCGACCTGAACATCGACATCCCCAATCACGGTTGCCTGCAGAGCTGGGCTGACCAGGGCGTGCTGTTGCTCAACACCACCATGACCGTCGAGCGCGCCAACGCCAATGCCCACGCAGGCAAGGGCTGGCAGTTCTTTACCGATCGCATTATCGAGGTGGTCAGCGAGCACCAACCCCACCTGGTGTTCCTGCTGTGGGGCGCCCATGCCCAGGGCAAGCAGAAGCTGGTCGATGCCACCAAGCACCTGGTGCTGACTTCGGTGCACCCGTCGCCGCTCTCGGCGTATCGCGGGTTTCTGGGATGCGGGCATTTCAGCCGTACCAACAAGTTTCTTGAGCAGAATGGCGAGACGCCGATTGAGTGGTGTTTGCCGCCGCTTTAAGCACGCGTGGGGACAACGCAAGCAAGCTTTGCGCCGTAGGCACCTGTGAGTTCTGACAGTATTCAACCTGTCGATTTACGTTTTAACTGTTCTCCTGACCGTAGGCGGAGGGTTCGCACCAGCGCAGTAGCCCATGGTCGCCACATCATGGGTTGCGTTGGGAGAATGAGATGACTGACTCGAAGGTGCGCCAACAGAAAAAAACCGTCGCCCAAAAGGCCCGTCCCAACAAAAGAAAAAAGAGCTCTCCTGCCGGGCTTGCCGCTCCATCGCCAGGGGTGGTGGGCCCACTACCGGAAGACGGCCTTCCACTGTTATGGGACGAAGCCGCACACAAAATCCCCCTGTCAGTTCGGGGCCAGCCTTTCAAAGTCACCATTCCAAGCGTGTGGACGCCCAATAACGCAGCCACAAACGTGCGCACCAACATTGAATACTTCTGGAAGGGCGACCACGTGTGGACCGAGGAGATCCTCGGCCCCTATGATCCCGCCGTCTTGTTCCCGTACACCAAAGCGCTGCCGGCATGGTTGCTGGATACGCCCGGTGTCAGCCAGATGTATTACAAGATCAGTGGGGTATTGTTGCCGACGGGCGAGTCGGAGCGAACGCTGATTGATGTCGACGATCTTGCCCCCAACCAGGATAACCCGGGTGCCGAACTTATATTCGGCCCCGACACACTTGACGGCGTGAGTGATGCCGAGCTCACCGCCGACGCAGGTATCCCCTGTGAAGTTCCACGTTACCTGGTCATGCGCACCGAAGACGTGGTCATGGTGTTCTTTGGGACCATCCCCAATATCGACTATGTCGGCAGTTTTACGGTTGAACGGCGTCACATTGAAGACGGTGACCCACTGCTGTACCTGATTCCCGAGGCAGTTGTTCGCACCAGTGGTGGTGGTGAAAGGTGGGCGTCCTATCGGTTGATGGACCGTGTCGGCAACATCGGACCTTTTTCCGATCCGGTCAAACTCGATATCAACCTGGTTTCCTTGCCCGATTTGCTCCGGCCTTTGGTGCCTCGGGCAGAAACCGATGGCCTGATTGACCTGGATGATATCCGCCAAGGCGTGAGTTTCTCCCTGCAGGAGGTGATAGGGGCGGAGGAGGGCGATACCCTGACTCTGCGCTGGAACACCCATATTCTGGCGACGATTACCGTAGGTGCGACGCAGATCTGGCCCATTTCCGTGGACGTCACGTGGCCGATATTCCTGGTTGGCGGGTTTGACGCTCGATACCCGGTAAGGGTGTGGTACGCGTTTGCGCGGGGTTCGCTCACCAAGAACTCACCGGACACCTTCATTGAAGTCGATGCTACGGTGGCAGGTGATCCCCCGGTCAGCCCCGATCCGATCAACCCCGCGTTGCCGATTGTAACGGTCAAAGGGGTCACCGCGGATAACGTGGTCACTCCCGCAGACTCACCCGGCCCTGCCTTGGTTGAGGTGCCTTTGTTCTTCAATCCGCAGGTGGGGGAAAACCTGCGTCTGTTCTGGGGCAATGACGCCACATTTGCCGATATAAAAGTGGTCGATCCCGGAGATGTCGCCGGGCAAACCGTGCAGCTGTATGTGCCGTGGGCCTTGATCGTCGCGGGGGGTGGGCTGGTAGAGGTTTATTACTGGACCTATAACGGCGTCAATTATCAACGAAGCCGTGCCACCCAGGTTCGTGTTGAGTTGGATACCTTGACGGGGCTGGCAGCGGCAAGCTTGCTGAACAATCACCCGTCTAAAATGATCGCGTGCGATACCGTACCTCAGCCCTATGAGGCGGTCATCCTGGGGATTCCCTGGAGCACGACTCACTTTGAAGTCGGCGATAAGGTCAGGTTGTTCTGGAGCAGTCACCGCACGACCAATGGTGGGGGGGCGCCTATTGCGGGGTCTCAGGTCTGGTTTGAACTGGAACTGACGGACGCCCACAGGACTGCTGGAGTGGCAGAGGTCTACATAGAACCCTTCGACCCGTTGATCACAGTGCCTGGGCTGATTTCAACCAATGGTTCCGGGTTGTTTTACTTCCGTCTCTACAAAATGTCGGGCCCAACCGGCAAGTCAGCTGCCAATTTCGCACGGATTGATCTGATTCGGCCCGGTGGAACGACATGCCTCGCGCCTCCTGCAGGTAAGCCGTCGAAACCCGGCAAAGCAAAAACCCAGTAGAAAACAGGTTGAATGTCAGGGGGGCCTTAGGCCCCCTTGTTGTTTTGATTCAAGCGGGCACTGGCAGGGTTTGATCACATTAAATCAATCGTGCATGTCCTTATTGTCGTCAGCGATGTGCGTAGGGGCGCGACGATAAAACAACGACGACGCAGAAGTGGATAACACGCAAAACTGTCAATGTTGACAGGTGTGCGAATGTTTTTTGGGGCGCTTAATACAAGTGGCTACCTGTCTGTTTTTGAAGCGGGCACGTTATCTAAACTTCCGGAGTCAACCAAGATGGCAAGTTTAAAGAAACCCAAAAATATCAAGGAACCCAAAGCGCCCAAGAAAGCCAAGAAAAAAGCCAAAGCTTCCGGTCGCTCGGTTTTGACAGAGCCTCGATCCACGCGAAGAGCCCCACGGGCAGGCTCACTGGCTGCCATAGACGTGTTGAATGCACTGCCAGATGTGCCCGGTGGCCAGCCTGGTTTGATGAGTCTCCAGACGCTTTACCTGGAGGGTTTGATGATTGAGATCCCCAGATGGTCCCCAGGGGGAGGCGGCCCGTTTGCGAGGTACGCTCTGGAGATCAGGATCAATAATGTGCTCGTGGGGCCCCGTGAGGACCTTGGCCCCAACCTGAATGCCCCCGAGCTGATATGGCCTCGCCCTTACACGTTCGATCAAGCGCAATTGGGTGATCACGGTCTCAAAAACCTGACCTACGAAGTGTTTCATGGTACGACGTCTGATAGTTCGAGTGGGCCCGCGGTCGTTACGGTTGACCGATACGACACACACGCCGGGACCCGGCCGGCCAGAGCAACGCTTCCGGCCTGGGTGGTCAGTGGCAAAGTGACGGTGGAGTTGCTCAACGTTCCGACCAACATTTTCACCGTCACCTGCAGCCCTCGGTTTGATCCTCAGGTAGGGGATCAACTCAGTATTTTCTGGCATTACACGGATCCGACGCCGATTGCCACAGTCACCGATTTGCCCGTCAATAATTTACCGGTGAGCGTTACCTTGGACAAGGCGGACATCTTGGACATGGAGTCAGGCGTCTACCAACTGGCGTATACCTACTACGACCGCGCCGGTAATGAAACGACCTTCCCCCCTTATTTGACGGAGATAACGCTTACAGTTGACCCCAGTCCTTCAAACCTGCAACCGCCTGTCGTGCCCGAAGCGCCGCTGGATCGGGAGGACGCTCAGTTGAATCGCGCCTATGTTCGAATCACGGGCTACGACAACGTTAAAATTGGCCAACAAATCGTTGTCAATTTTAACGGGCTATTGATCTATGCACCGGTGAACAACTTAACGTTCCCTAAAGACATTCCAATACCGTGGAACGTTTTGGCGTCTGGAGGTGAGGATGCCCCTTATATCGCCGATGTCTTTTACGTGGTTGTTGCAGACGGTAATGCCTCGCCGTCTTCCAGCACGATCAGCGTTCCCGTGGATCTGACGGCTCCGGGCCTGATTCCCGATCCGGGTGGCCCCGGTCCGGTCAATCCTAATCTTGGGCTGCTCACAATCACCTCGGCTGGCGGTTTGACCAACGAGATCGGCCCGGGCGATACAGGTAATGCCACGGCCACTTTTGCGGTCTATACCGGCGCTGTGGCAGGTGACCGAATCCAGATTTACTGGAACGGCTCTCCGGCGCTTTTACCACCTTACACCGTTACGCTGGCGGATGAGACGGCTTCACAATTCAGTATCCCGGTTCCTGCGTCAGTCATTGCCCTGGTGGGTAACGGAGTCCACGATGTTTATTACAGCCTCAACAATGGAACCAACAACAATTTCATTGATTCCCTGCCAACCCCAGTCGATGTAAAAGCGTTCGTGATTGGAGATTTGGAACTGCTGCAATATCCAGATGCGCAGGGGACTGGGGCTGACGACGATCCGTTCTTCATTAACTGTGATGATGGCATTACGTCAGGCATCAAAACCAAAATCATCAGCCCGGGCAAATTGAAAGCTGGCGATCAAGTGACCCTGGTATGGGTGATCTATGGGCCTGATGACTTCTTCTCGTCAGTCGTGGTACTCGAACATGAGTTCCCTCCGGTGACCGTCACGTTGGATCACTTTGCCGGACACCCTGGCGAAATATTCACGGTGCCCTACGCCACTTACATCTCCCCCGTCACACAGGGGCGTGTCGAGGCTTATTACAAAGTACTCACGCTGGGGGGGACTCCGGGAGAGTCCGACCCTAGTGCCTTGTACGTCAGTCGGTATCAGCTGGGCGGAGGCGTTTGCGGTTAAAGCGCTGTTTCAAATGCATTGAGTGACGCCCATTAACCCTTGGGGGCAAGCCCCAAGGGTTATCGATGCTGGCTTGAGGGTTCACCTCAAAATTTCGCCCACCCACCATTAAGGAAAGTCCTACAGGGTCGTTGATTCGGCCTACATGAAGTTCCCCTTCGGGTACGTAACCTCGGCGCCTCTGAAAGCCTGAGTCGATGAGTCCTGTAATCGATTGGCTTGTTCAGTCATCCGACTAGAGGTTCTACCCTATGAATACCCAAGTACTCTTCAAGCGCTCGCGCTTGTCTACCGCGATCAAAATCCTGGCGATTGCACCTTTTTCACTGGCGGCAACTCACGTGTCTGCCGTAGACCTGGGCGCAGGTCAGCAACTCGTCATTGATGCCGAGAGCCCGTTTGATCGCTACACCCTGAAAGACGGTGCCAAGCTGACTTCCAACGGTGGTTCGATTCTCAGCGTGCTGTCGCAGAATTCGATCTTTGAAATGAATGGCGGCCAAGTGGTTGCGGGCTCCGAAGACGGCGTTCGGTTGTTCGGCAGCCAGGCAGCCATTCGCGACGCTCACATTTCCAGTGCAAGCGGCATTGGGCTGGTCGTGGGCGAGCAGGATGGTGTGGGCAGTCACGCGGTGGTGTCCAACAGCCTGATTGAAGGGGCCACCTATGGCGTCAACCTGGGGCGGGAAAGCACGCTGCAGATGATGAACACCGATGTCGTCGGTGGAGAGTTCGGTGTGTTGGCGATCGACGGTAACCTGGCCGCCCAAGGCGGCAGTCTGACCGGCGGCACCAATGGTCTTTACGTCTATCGCAGCGGTGGAGAAACCGCACCCACCCGCTTTCACCTTGATGGCACCCGCGTCGTCGGTCAAACCGGTGCCGCCATTGTGGTGGATGGGCCGGGGACGGGAGTTACACCGATTACCCTCAGCAATGGCACCACACTGGAAGGTGGCAACGGCAACATGCTGGAACTGATCAACGGCGGCTCCGCTGACGTACTGGTCAACAACAGCAACCTGGTCGGCAACATCCAGGTCGGCAGCGGCAGTGCGCTGGACCTGAACCTGGATTTCGCCTCGATGACCGGCGACATCATCAACAACGGCGGCACTGCCAATGTGGGCCTGAACAACGGCGCGATCCTCACCGGCCGCCTGGAAAACGTCGACAAGCTGTCGGTCAACAGCGATGCCACCTGGGTGCTGGTCGATGGCCAGGATGAACTCAAGGAACTGTCGATGAATGGCGGTAACGTCAAGTTCGGCGACTCGGGCGCGTTCTACCAACTGGACGTGACCAATCTCAATGGCACGGGCGGCACCTTTATCATGAAGGCGGATTTCTCCACCTTGACGGGTGACTTCCTCAACGTGACAGGGACTTCGTCCGGCGCCCACCAGTTGCTGATCTCCAGCACCGGTGCCGACCCGTTGTCCGATGACCGTTTGCATGTGGTCCACACCGCCGACGGCGGTGCCACATTCAGTCTGGTCGGTGATCGTGTTGATGTGGGTACCTATTCGTACGGCCTGGTCAGCGATAACCGTGACCAGGACTGGTACCTGGACCCGAACAACAAAGTGATCAGCCCGAGCACCAATTCGGTACTGGCGCTGTTCAACGCGGCACCAAGTGTGTTGTTGGGCGAAATGACCACCCTGCGTACCCGCATGGGTGAGTTGCGCTTCAACGATGGCAAATCCGCCGGGTTGTGGAGCCGTGCCTACGGCAACAAGTATGAAGTGTCCAACGACAAGACCGGTCTGGGTTACAACCAATCCCAACGCGGTTTCACCATCGGTGCCGATGCACCGCTGCAAGCCGGTGATGGTCAGTGGTTGATCGGTGCGATGGCCGGCCACAGTACTTCGGACCTGGACCTCAACCGTGGCAGCAAGGCTGAGATCAAAAGCTACTACGTGGGTGGTTATGCCACTTGGCTGGATGCCGAAAGCGGCTTCTACTTCGACGGCGTGCTCAAGCTCAACCGCTTGCACAGCGATTCTGACGTGGCGATGAGCGACGGCAAGAAAGCCAAGGGCAACTACACGCAAAACGCTGTGGGCGCTTCGGCGGAAGTGGGCCGTCACATCAAGTTGGACGATGGCTATTTCGTTGAGCCGTATGGACAAATCGCGGCAGTGATCACCCAGGCCCAGAGCTACACCCTGGACAACGGCCTGCAGGCCAAGGGCGATCGTTCGAGCACGGTGATCGGTGAAGTCGGCGTGACCGCTGGCCGCAACTTCCAACTGGAAAGTGGCAGCGTGTTGCAGCCGTACCTCAAGGCCGCAGTGGCCCATGAGTTCGACCAGAGCAACAAGGTGTTCGTCAATGACAATTCGTTCAATAACGACCTGTCGGGGTCACGCTTGAAGCTGGGCGCGGGCGTGGCGATGTCGGTGTCGCAGAATGTGAAGTTGCATACTGACCTGGAGCACAGCACTGGCAAGAATATCAAGCAGCCATTTGGGGTTAATTTAGGGTTACGGTACGAATTCTGATTCTGAGTACCAGGCACAAGATTCTTGTGCCTGTGTTGCATCACAAAAAACGCCCTGTGCTGCTGAGCACGGGGCGTTTTTTGTGTCAGCGCAGTTCATTCAAGCAAGTTGGCCTTAGTTCTCGCCTTCTTCACACTAGGGCACCAAGCACCAGGCCCAAAATTGATTGTTCGGGTTTCGGCAGTAGATGCCGTTGGGGTACTGGATGCTCCAGACCGCCCTGGATAATGCATCGCATCCACCGTCAAGGCATAGCCAATAGACCGATCCCTGGTCAGTAAACCAAGTACTGGGAGGGCCATAAACCCTCTCCATGAGGTTTATCCCATCGTAGTAGGGCAGGCCCACTGCACCGGACAACGAGTTACGCCAACTGATCGCTTGATTGAATGTCAAGCCCGAATTATATGTGTACAGTTGCCATACATTTCTCACCGATACTGGATACGAGACGGTATTGCCAAGGCTATCCCGTGCATCGATAACCGTGTCGCCGTTGTGCCTTCCGATTACTTTACCGGTTGCTGCCGCTACGGTCGCTATACCCGTATTTCTGGATGAATAGGAAATCGAACCTGTACCGCCGGAGGCCGTACGAGTTTGAGTGTTGCCGATGTAGTCTTGCCCATTGTGGTTCAGAGTGGGCGCGTAAATCGCACGGCCATGTAAATTCATCTGGGAGGTATCAATGGTGAGCGCGGGGGCTTGTTTGATCTGATACGCCACTGGTTTGAGCTTGATTGCTGTCGCTTTGTCAGCCATCTCGTCCAATGACACATGGGCTTGAACTGTTACTGACGTCCCGTTGGGAAGAGCCATCAAGTACGCCTTCTGAATCAAGTTCACCGTTTGTTTGGCAGCGAACTCCGCGGCGCTGACTACGACGCCGTTTCGCACATTCTGGTCGCCAGAAGTGTGCAGGATATCGACGAACACCGGTTGTCCAGCCTTGAAAAATGGCCACTGCGTAACGCGCACATTGTTGGCGCCATTGGCAGTAATAACCCCTCCCACCGCTTCAGGTACGCTCACTAATTCAGGTGTTTGTTCCGACAGCGCATCCACGTTAACGGTCAGCTTAGGAGACTCAATAACGTTTCCGTTGCGCTGCACTTCAGCATGCGCGGTGAAGGGCTCACCCAAATAAGCTGCGACAAAGTCACTGCCGTAGGCAAACGTGATGTAGTCATGGCCTGCATCCGGAACGCCGGGTTTAGACGGGATAGAGGGCATTCCCAGACCTGGCTTGCCCTGCACCACCAGTGTCACAAGATCTGTAGGCTGCATCAGATATTTGACCCTGAATGTGACGATACGAGGCGAGGGCGTCCAGACGTTCAGCGGATTAAGTTGCGTGACGCAAGGTGACACAAAGGTGCTTTCGAGCAGGCTTGGGCAGTCGGTGATTTGCAGCATCGCGCCTACGTTGACGATCAACGGTAGAGATTTGAGCGGTGTGTCTGTAGGCAGTGTCCTGACTTCCCAGTGCAGTGTCATGGTGCCTTCTTTGTTCGCCAGCACAATCGCGCGCGCAATCGTGAAAGGCAGCGGTGAGTTAAACCAGGTGGGCGTCACTTTCAACCACGCGGTGGTGATACTGCCACCTGGTTTGCTGCCAATGGCAACAACCCGGACCTCATCGTTCAGGGCGATGCTCGAATGTGGATGGACGAGTGCCTTCAGGTTGCCTTTGCTGACGAGTTCATCAAATACATGGTCAGGCGGTGGTGCTTCTGGCGAAGTAGGAGGCGGCAGTGTCACCGCAATGTCGCCCACCTGAACGACTACCGATTTCGACGGACGAGTGGTGTCGTCATTGACCACATAGTACGCCTTGAAAGATGAACCCTCCAGAGGGGCGAATACGCTGGAGTAGTCCAGAAAGTAGTCGAGGTCTCCCGTGCCTGCGATCTCAGTGTATTTCGCATACACAGGGGTGCCGTCCAGGGCCTTGCCTTCGATGATCAGGTCGACCTTGTCACTGGGGTCTTGTCCGAAGAAGGGCACGGTAATTTCCACTGGATCAGTATCTACCGGCAGGACACCGCCTACGAGCCCTTTGACCACGGGGGCTGGCCGGCTGTTGTCAACAGGCGTGCCGCGCATGCTGTAAACGACGGCATTGGAGGGCGTATTCGCCTCACCCACTCGCACGCGTTCGTAAGTAATCAACAAGCGGCCCCCCGCAAGTTTTTTGGCAAACTCCAATGGTATGGGAACGTAAATTCGCAACGCGTTGGGCTGTGGTATGTCAGCGGTTTCGATATGCTTGAGAGGCTCACCTGTCGAGGTAAGCCCTAGATAGGTGACAAGTACTTGGTCGTTGAGGGCCCAGCCATAATTTCTGATTGATATTTCAGTGTTCAGGTCGCTCAATTGTGCATCAGTGTCAATGAAGTCTTCGTCTGAACCCCCGTCGTAATCGGATTCAAGCACATACGGTTCAGGCAACAACGGGCCGGTGCCCCCGCCCACATTGTTTTGTATAAGCCTTGGAATCGAAAAGCCGTGGGACTGATTGCCGGCCTTATCCCGCACGAACCATTCAAAAATGTTTACACCGGGCGTTACCTGCTGCCAGGTGCCATAGTTGATAGTGATAACGATGGGCGCGCTGCCGGAGGCCTCAAAACTGGTGACTGTGTGGGTGACGATCACCCCGCCAATACTGATGAAGATCACATCACCTTCTTTGCGGTGGTAGACCTGATCCACCAGCGGGTTCACCGGGTAATCATCAATGATCACCTTGATGCCGAGTTGAGCGGCCGCCTGGGTGATGATGCCGAAGGCTTCGATGGTGGGATCTTCGAAGCGGGGACGCGCCAGGTTTTCATTGATGGTGGGGGTACTGGCCTGTGGGTCTAGGCCCCCGGGCGCTTTGGTGTCCACCCAGACGTTCAAAAGGGTGGTCTCCTCGACGACACCGCTCAAGCGCCTGACGAAGCCTTGCAGTGTGTTGTTTGCCTGGTCGATAAACCGAACGGACTCAATGTTCAGCGTAATATCCTTGCCAAGGGTGGCGTCAGTGTCGGAGACGTTGTAGTTGGCGACTTCCAAACCATTGAGTTCAACCCAGACAAAGTCATTCTCGGCCTGCTCGAGCCAGGCGTAGAGGATGTAGATGACGCCGAGGGCGCTGACTGTCAGGGCGGCGTTATTGAGGGCTCCGTCGGTGCCGACGATGGGAGTGAGATTCGGAATATAGGGGTACAGCGCAGCGAAGGGCTGTCGGGATGACGGTGGCCTGTGAAAGCCTGGGGGGCAGCCTCCAGGATCAGGCCTGTCAGGTAGGCGCCCCCCAGGTTTTCTACCAGGTTTTCTGCGTTGCACTATGGGTACGCAGCCGCAGGGCACGGCTGGCGGCTGGGTTTGATCAGATGTCAAATCCGTCGATGTGCAGCTACAGGTGGTAGCTGGTAGGGAGTTTTGATCATGTGTCATGACGGGATACCTGTCTGAGTATTAATCAAGAGCACGACCCGTGATTCATCGTTGAATTGAGTCGAGGCCTTGATTCAGCGCTCCGCCTCACGGCCTGACCAGCTGTGAGAATTGACAGTTCAGACCAGCGGCCGTAGCTCGTTGCGAGCCACGCCCGTCCAGGTCAAGGTTGGCGGTTCCAGTGCCGGAACAACGGCTCCGCCAGAAACAACACAAACAACAAGCGCATCACCTGCATCGCCGTCACCAACGGCACCGACAGTTGCAGGGTTTCGGCGGTGAGGCTCATCTCGGCAATGCCGCCGGGCATCATGCCCAGGGTCAGCGAGCGCAAGTCCAAATGAGTCAGCGCACTCAACCCCACCGCCGCCAACGTCGCCAGTGCCATGGTCAGCGCGGTGCCGATCAAGGTGCGGCCCATGAACGAAGGCGCGCGGCGAAAGAACTGCCGGTTGAAGTGGCAACCCAGGCCGCTGCCGATCAACCATTGGCCGATCTGGCTGCCGCCATCGGGCAAGCCGATGTGCAGATCCCACACAACGCTGGCAGTCGCACTCACCAGTAAGGGCCCGAACAGCCACGGGTTCGGCTGGCGTAAACGTTGCCAACCCCAGGCCACCAGTGCGCCCATCGGAAACAATGCGAACAGCCAAGGCCAACTGACCGGTGCCGGATGAAACTGTGGCGTGCCGCCTTCAAGCAGGTACTTGAAGATCGCCGGCACACACAGCACCACCACCAACACCCGCAGACTCTGCCCCGCCGCGACACGGCTGAGCACCGCGCCGTTGCGTGCGCCGAGGTTGACCATCTCACCGGAACCGCCCGGCATGCTGGAGAAAAACGCCGTGGCGCGGTCTTCACCGCTGCGGCGCATCAACCACACGCCGACAATGCTCGACAGGCTGGTGACCAGTGCGCCGAAGAAGATCAGCCCGAAGTGGCTCATCACCTGCTCGATCACCACCGGGGTGAAGTGCAGGCCAATGCCGATGCCCACCACCCATTGGCCGCATTTGCGCCCGCCGGGAATCTCCGCCAACTGCCACGGCGTGAGGCAACGCACCAGAATGATCGCCAGCAACGAGCCGACCATGTACGGCAAAGGCCAGCCGACCAGGCTGGCCAGGTAACCGCCGGCCAGGCCGACCAGCGGTGTTCCCCACCAATGTTTAAAGGTGACCTCAGACATCGGCCAGGGCACGACGCTGCAGGGCACGTTTGCGGTAGATGCGCACCAGCGGGAAGGCCAGCATCAGCGCGGTCAGTACCCACACACCAAAGGTGATCGGGCTCGACCAGAGGATGTCCAGCGCTCCGTTGGAGATCGACAGTGCACGGCGCAGGTTCTGCTCCATCAGGCCGCCGAGGATAAAGCCCAGCAGCACCGGCGACAGCGGGAAGTCGAGCTTGCGCAGGATATAACCGAAGATGCCGATACCGACCATCAGGAACAGGTCGAAGGTGGTGGCGTGAACCGCGTACACACCGATCGCGGTGATGATGGCGATCACGGGTACCAGCGCCCAGTTCGGCACGGCGAGGATGCGCGTGAAGATACGGATCATCGGGATGTTGAGGATCACCAGCATGATGTTGGCGATGAACAACGACGCGATCAGGCCCCAGACGATGTCGGGTTGCTGTTGGAACAACAGCGGACCCGGGGTGATGTTGTACAGCGACAGGGCGCCGATCATCACCGCCGTGGTGCCCGAACCGGGTACGCCGAGGGTCAGCATCGGCACCAGGGCGCCGCAGGCAGAAGCACCAATGGCGGTTTCTGGGGCGGCGAGGCCGCGCATGTCGCCCTGGCCGAATTTGCCGCTGGCACCGGCCAGGCGTTTTTCGGTCATGTAGGCAACGGCCGAGGCCAGGGTGGCGCCGGCGCCGGGCAACACGCCCATGATGAAACCCAGCAGGCCGCAGCGGATGTTCACCACGAAGACCGCCGAGGCTTCCTTGAAGTTGAACAGCATGCGCCCGGTGGCTTTGACCGCTTCCTGGCCGCGGTGGGTTTTTTCCAGTAGCAGCAGAATTTCGCTGATGGAAAACAGGCCCAAGACCAGCACGACAAATTGAATGCCGTCGGTGAGGTGGATGTTATCGCCGGTAAAACGGTACACGCCGCTATTCGCGTCGATACCGACCGCCGACAGGAACAGGCCGATCAGCGCCGCCACGAAGGTCTTCAGCGGTTTGTCACCGGCCATGCCACCGAGGCAGACAATCGCGAACACCATCAGGACGAAATATTCCGCCGGGCCGAAGGCAATCGCCCATTTGGCCAGCAGCGGAGCAAACAGCACCATGCCGCAGGTGGCGATAAAGGCTCCGATGAACGAACTCCACGCCGACAACGACAGCGCCACACCGGCCAGGCCTTTGCGGGCCATCGGGTAGCCGTCGAGGGTGGTCATCACGGTGGAGGCTTCGCCCGGGATGTTCAACAGGATTGAGCTGATACGGCCGCCGTATTCGCAGCCCAGGTACACGGCTGCCAGCAGGATCAACGCCGACTCTGGCGGCAGGCCCAAGGCAAACGCGATGGGGATCAACAGCGCAACGCCGTTGATCGGGCCCAAACCCGGCAACAGGCCGACCACGGTGCCGATCAAGGTGCCGCACAGCGCGGTCACCAGGTTGTAGGGGGACAGTGCAACGCCGAAGCCCTGACCCAAATAGCTGAAAGTATCCATGTCAGTTCTCCAGAACGTCGAGCAGGCCGAGGGGCAGCGGTACATCCATGGCTTTGTCGAACAGCAGGTACAAGCCGATGGCCATCAACGTGACGATCACCACGCTCGGCAACCAGCGGCCACCGTACAGGCGGGCCATGGGGATGCCGATCAGCATGCTGCTGAGGATGAAACCCAGGGGTTCGAAGGTGCCGGCAAACACGATCAGCAGCGCTACGCAGATGCCGATCTTGATCAGGGTTTCGCGGTCCAGCGCCGGTTCGTCTTCGGTGTGCTTGGTGGGCTGTGGGCGAAACAGCATGTAGATCAGGCCCAGGCTCATCAGCCCAAGCATCAGCAGCGGGTAGGCGCGCGGCCCCACCGGCTCGTAGGAAAACGCGGCCTGGTACGGCCACGCCATCAGCGCGAGACCGGCACAGACCAACAGCATCACGCTGGCGAAAATGCGTTGTAAAAGCATAGGAAGCTCCTAGGCCGCTTTTGTGGGAGCGGGCTTGCCCGCGAAAAATCCAAGGACGCCGTGCGTGTCCAGGCAGCACGCGTCATCGTTGATGTCTTTCGCGGGCAAGCCCGCTCCCACAGAAGGGCGTTTATTGGATCAGGCCGAACTCTTTGGCCAGCACTTTGTAGTCAGCCACCTGTTTCTTCACGTAGGTGTCCAGCTCGGGGCCGGTCATGGCGAACGGGAACAGCTCGCGCTGGTCACGCAGCTTGGCGAACTCGTCGGACGCCAGCAGTTTGTCGAACGCGTCTTTCCACCAGGCGTAGTCGGCATCGCTGACTTTTGGCCCGAGGTAGAAGCCGCGCACTACTGGCCAGACGATGTCGTAGCCTTGCTCTTTGGCCGTCGGAATGTTCTTCATTTCTGGCTCGTCCAGGCGCTGCTCGGAGAACACCGCCAGCAGGCGCATGTCACCGCTGAGGATGTGCGGCATGGAGTCGGAGATGTCGGTACTGCCGACCTGAATGTGACCACCGAGCAGGGCCGTGGCGATTTCACCGCCGCCTTCGAGGGCCACGTAACGCAGCTCGCGCGGATTGATCCCGGCGGCCTTGGCGATCAGGGCGGTTTGCATCCAGTCCTGGCTGCCGACGGTGCCACCGGAACCGATCACCACGCTGCCCGGATCTTTCTTCAGGGCTTTGACCAGGTCGTCGAGGGTCTTGTAGGGCGAATCGTTTTTCACCGCGATGGCACCGTAGCTGGTGCCGACGGCTGCCAGCCATCGCACGGCGCTTTCATCGAAGCGGCCGAACTTGCCCTGGGCCAGGTTCAACAACGAACCGCTGGACCATGCCACCAGGGTGCCGGCGTCCGCAGGGCGCTGTGCGACCACCGCGTTGTAGGCCACCGCGCCCACGCCACCCGGCATGTAGGTCACGCGCATTGGCTTGCTCAGCAGCTTTTCGTTGACCAGCGCGCTTTGCGCCAGCTTGCAGGTCAGGTCAAAACCACCGCCTGGCGAGGCCGGAGCGATGCACTCCGGGCGCTTGGGCTCGTCGGCGGCCAACAGTTGGCCGGCGAACATCATGCAGCCGGCGGCGAGGGCCAATTTACGCAGTGAAAAGGTCATCTGTTTATCTCCGTCTTTGTTGTTATGAGTGGCTACTTACCAGAGGGCACTTACCAGAGAGCGACGCTGTAGCTGACCAGCAAGCGCACTTCATCCGCATCACGGGCCGAGTAGTTGGTGCGGTAGGTGGCATTGCGCAGGCGCACGGCCACATCCTTGAATGTGCCGCTCTGCACCACGTAGCGGATCTCGCTGTTGCGTTCCCATTCCTTGCCGGTCTCGCCGTTCTTGAGCTTGATGTTGTCACCCGACAGGTAACGGCTCATGAAACTCAGGCCGGGAATGCCCAGCTTGGCGAAGTCATAGTCGTAGCGGGCTTGCCAGGAGCGCTCTTCGGCGCCGGCAAAGTCGTTGATCTGCACGAAGTTGACCAGGTACGG
Source organism: Pseudomonas sp. GW821-FHT09A09 (assembly GCF_059418405.1). Lineage (NCBI taxonomy): Bacteria > Pseudomonadati > Pseudomonadota > Gammaproteobacteria > Pseudomonadales > Pseudomonadaceae > Pseudomonas > Pseudomonas sp. GW821-FHT09A09. The sequence continues at coordinate 20,079 of NZ_JBWKPU010000043.1, read as the reverse complement.
GTCGCTGCCATCCACATACGGGAACGCGCTGTCACCGAACATGCGCTGGTAGCCGGCGCTGAGCTTATGGCCATTGAGGCCATAGCTGAACAGGCTGCTGAAGGATTTGTTGTCGATCTTGCCGCCACGGGCGCTGCCGGTGTCATCACTGATGGCCAGGCGCAGGTCGGTGCCGAAGGTGCCGGGGCCCATCGGGCGCGCGGCGACCAGGCCGAGGAAGTGCTGGCGGTACACGTCGTCGAGCTGGGCGAAGTGGTAGCTGCCGGTGATCTTGTCGGCGAATTTGTAGTCGGCGCCACCGAAGTTGAAGTGCTTGCCGGTGGCTGCGGTCAAGAAGCGGCTGTTCTTGTTGTTGAGGGCGATATCTTCGTAGTTGGTGTCGTCGCGGTCCTTGGCTTTGTCCAGGCGGCCAGCGGTGAACACCAGGTTCTTGAACTCTTTGGAGGTGATCAGGCCGCCGTTGAAGGTCTGCGGCAGGATGCGGCCATCGTTGGGCTTGAGGATCGGCAATTCCGGGATCAGCGAGCCGATCTTCAACTCGGTGGCGGAGATTTTTACTTTGCCGGTCAGGCCCAGCTTGGAATACTCATTGGCAGCGCGACCGTCGTCGTGGGTTGGCAACAGGCCGGTGCCGGTGCGGTCGGGGCTGGAGTCGAGCTTGACCCCGAGCATGCCCAGCGCGTCCACGCCAAAACCGACGGTGCCGTCGGTGTAGCCCGATTGCAGATTGAGCATGAAGCCCTGGGCCCATTCGTCGCGCTTGGATTGTTGGGCGCTGGTGCCGTCGCGAAAGTCGCGGTTGAAGTACATGTTGCGGGTTTCGAGGGTGGCGCTGCTGTCTTCGAAAAAGGCAGCCTGGCTGAGCGGCGAGAAGCCGGCAAAGGCAGCGGCACTGGCGAGGGCGGTCTGGGTCAGGCGGGAAAAACGCACAGGCGAGGAGGCCTGGGGCTGTGTCGACAGCATCGTTGTGTACTCCGTTATTGTTCTTATTTTGGCGAAAACGCTTCGAGGCGTTTTTCGGGCGCTACGGATCAGGTAGCTGGGCGGGCAGAACCCACCGTTGCCCGATGCTAAAGGGCGAAGCTTTCACTAACCTTTCAGTTGCCTTTCAATGTTTTCGGGCTTCACAGGGCAGGTAGCGCCTGTAAACTGCCCGGCAAAGCGTGGCGTCGACCATGCCCGAATGAGGTAAAAAAACCATGCGTGTCCTCCTGGTTGAAGACCATTTGCAGCTCGCCGAAAGTGTCGCCCAAGCGCTCAAGAGCACGGGTTTGACCGTCGACGTGTTGCACGATGGGGTGGCCGCGGACCTGGCCTTGAGCAGCGAGGAATACGCGGCGGCGATCCTCGACGTGGGGCTGCCGCGCATGGACGGTTTCGAGGTATTGGCACGCTTGCGCGCCCGTGGAAAAAACTTGCCGGTGCTGATGCTGACGGCTCGCAGCGATGTGAAAGACCGCGTGCACGGCTTGAACCTGGGCGCCGACGACTACTTGGCCAAGCCGTTTGAACTGACGGAACTGGAGGCGCGGGTCAAGGCGCTGTTGCGACGCAGCGTGTTGGGAGGCGAGCGTCAGCAGGCCTGTGGGGTGCTGGTCTATGACCTGGATACGAGGCGCTTCACCGTCGGCGGCGAGCTGATGACGTTGACCTCTCGCGAGCAGGCGGTACTGGAGGCGTTGATCGCTCGCCCGGGCCGCGTGATGAGCAAGGAACAACTGGCCTCCCAGGTGTTTGGCCTGGACGAAGAAGCCAGCCCTGACGCGATTGAGATCTACGTGCACCGCCTGCGCAAGAAACTCGATGGCCAGCCCATCGCCATCGTGACATTCCGCGGTCTCGGCTACCTGCTGGAAGCCCGCGATGCATAAGCCCAGCAGCCTGCGCTGGCGGCTGCTGTGGAACCTGGCGCTGTTGCTGGTGCTGTTGATGCTGGCCAGTGGCATGAGTGCTTACTGGAATGGTCGCGAGGCGGCCGATACGGCCTACGACCGCACGTTGCTGGCCTCGGCGCGCACCATCGCAGCGGGCCTGACCCAGGTGGACGGCACCCTAAGCGCCAATGTGCCGTATGTGGCCTTGGATACGTTTGCCTACGACAGCGCCGGGCGTATTTATTACCAGGTCAATGACATCGACCAGAAGCTGATCTCGGGTTACGAGCACCTGCCCGGCCCACCGCCCGGCACGCCGCGCACCGATGATTATCCGGCGCTGGCACGCTTTTACGACGCCGTGTATCAGGGCCAGCCAGTGCGCGTGGTGAGCCTGCTCAAGGCCGTCTCCGAGCCGAACATGAACGGCATGGCGGAAATCCGCGTGGCGGAAACCGACGAAGCACGGGTGGCCATGGCTCGCAGCCTGATGGCCGACACCTTGCTGCGCTTGGGCATGCTGGCCATTGGTGCGTTGATGTTGGTGTGGTTCGCCGTAAGTGCGGCGCTGCGCCCGTTGGAGCGCCTGCGAACGGCGGTAGAAGAGCGCCAGCCCGATGACCTGCGCCCACTGCCGCTGGTGGAAGTGCAGCATGAGTTCGGCCCGTTGGTGCGTTCCCTCAACCACTTCACCGAACGCCTGCGCGGGCAGTTTGAACGCCAGGCGCAGTTTATTGCCGATGCGGCCCACGAGTTGCGCACGCCGCTGGCGGCGCTCAAGGCCCGGCTCGAACTGGGCCTGCGTGCCGAAGAACCGGCGACCTGGCGCAGTACCCTGGAAACAGCGGCCCAGGGCACTGATCGCCTGACGCACCTGGCCAATCAGTTGCTGTCCCTGGCGCGCATCGAAAATGGCGCCCGGGCGATTGCCGAAGGTGGCGCGCAATTGCTCGACCTCAGCCAATTGGCCCGTGAGCTGGGCATGGCCATGGCGCCTTTGGCCCACGCACGAGGTGTTGCGCTGGCCCTGGAGGCGGATGAACCGGTGTGGTTGCGCGGGGAGCCGACGCTGCTCAATGAACTGCTGAGTAACCTGGTGGATAACGCCCTGGCCCACACGCCACCGGGTGGTAATGTGATTTTGCGCGTGACGACGCCGGCAGTGCTGGAAGTAGAAGACGATGGCCCCGGTATCCCGCTGGATGAGCGGGACCGGGTGTTCGAGCGTTTTTACCGACGCAACCAGCAAAGCATGGGGTCAGGCCTGGGGCTGGCGATTGTCGGGGAGATCTGTCGGGCACACCTGGCGCAGATCAGCCTGCATGATGGCGAGTTGGCGGGGTTGAAGGTGCGGGTGAGTTTTATCGCGGGTGATCAATAAAACATCGAACGCGCCTCATCCAGCTCGGCGCGCAGCGCGTCGCTGTAAGGGTCTACGCGCAGCTTCTTGATCGCCGGAAGACTGGAGACAGCCACACTCGCCAGCGGGTGTTGGGTGCCACGATGGCAATACAGCACGGCGACCTGCACCAGGTCGATGTAATCCAGGGTGGCCGAGTCGCGTTCCAGGTCCAGATACTGGCCCGGCAGGTTCGCCAGCATTTCCGGGAAGTCCCAGCCACGCAGCAGTTTGTCGCCCAGTACGGGATGGATGCTGTCGATCACATGGTTGAGGCTGACCGGGTCGGACAGCAGCTCGTAGTGGTCTTCGGCGTAGGTGAGGATCGGTAGCACGCCGATCTGGTGCACCAACCCGCCGAGCGCGGCCTGATCCGGCTTGAGCTGGCTGTGGCTGCGGCACAGGGCGTAGCTCACGCCCGCCACTTCCAGGCTGCGACGCCAGACGTCGCGCATCTTCTGCTCGACGGCTTCGGAGCGGGCGTGAAAGATCTGTTCCATCACCAGGCCAATCGCCAGGTTGCTGCTGTAGTTGGTGCCCAGCCGAGTGATTGCGGTGTGCAGGTCGGTGACTTCCTGGGACGCGCGCAGCAGCGGGCTGTTGACCACTTTGATCAGGCGCGCCGACAGCGCGGTATCGCGACCAATCACTTTGCTTAAGTGGCTGATGCTGATATCCGGGTCTTCTGCGGCCTGACGGATGTTCAGGGCCACTTCCGGTAATGTCGGCAGAACCAGGTCATCGTTATCGATGGCCGTCACCAAAGCCTGTTGGACTTTTTCCGCCAGCTTGTTCATTCATGCTCTCTAGGGTGTTGCAAAAAGGTACGGCGATCAGCGCTGGATCTCTCGGTCACGGTCGAGCGTGTAAGGCAGGTCATGCAGTTGCAGGCTGGGGCCTTCCAGTGTGCCTAAGTGCACATCGCCACTATCGGCAGCTTCGGCTTGCAGCACGGCAAGAAGTTCAATCGTCTGGTCAGCTTTTGCCGCCAGCACCACTTCGCCGATCGAGCTGTTGTGGCTAGGGGAAAACAGCGGGGTGCCTGGCTCGGGCATATGCGGCGCATCGAGGCTCAAGCGGTACAGGCGACGCTTGAGTTTGCCCAGGTACTGCATGCGCGCGACGATTTCCTGGCCGGTGTAGCAGCCTTTCTTGAAGCTGACGCCGCCTACGGCTTGCAGGTTGAGCATCTGCGGGATGAACAGCTCGCGGGTTTGCGGCATGACCTGGCCGATGCCGGCACGCACTTGGCCGAGCAGCCAGTCATTCAAGTCAGCTTCTTTCAATTGGGCGGCCAATTGGCCGTGCACAGCATCGGCCTGGTCGGCAGGCACCCAGAGCTCGGCGCGACCAGGGGAGACGCGGATGGCGATCAGCGAATCGGTACGTGCGACGCTGTCGTTTTCAGCCGGCAGCTCAAGGCCGAGGCTGGCCAGGGCTTGATCCGCCTCCACCAGGCCGAAGCGTGCCCATGCAGCGCTTTCGTCGGTGAGCTTGGATTTGGAGAACACGGCGTATTTTTTCAGGTCGGCCAGTTGCGGTTCGAGCAGCTCGGTGGCCATGGCCAGGAGTACGCCATCACCATGCAACAGGATGCGAAAGCTCGACTGCATGCGGCCTTTTTGCGTGCAGCGCGCGCCGAGGCTAGCCTGGGTATCGCTCAGGTAATTGAGGTTGCAGGTCAGTTGCCCTTGCAGGAACTTGGCAGCGTCGGCGCCGCGGACGGCGAGAACGCCTTCGTGGGACAGGGGGCAGAAGAAAGCAGAGTCAGCCATGGGTCATCGCAGGTCAAAAAGTCATGGGTGCATCATAGAGGGGCGCCCGGCAAATGGATAGTTTCCGTATGGGGCGACCAAAGCCGACTGTTCCAGTGCCGTCGGGGCTGTATACTTGCCGCCTATTTGAGGAGCGCTCCATGGTCGAAGATGTAGAAATCAATCGTCTCTTCTGGCACAGCCGTCGTGGCATGCTGGAGTTGGACGTGTTGCTGGTGCCTTTCACCAAAGAGGTCTACGCGACCCTCAACCAGGTCGATCGCGACCTCTACGTCCGGTTGCTGACCTGCGAAGATCAGGACATGTTCGGCTGGTTCATGGAACGTTCCGAATCCGAAGACCCAGAGCTGCAGCGCATGGTCCGGATGATCCTGGACCGTGTCCAGCCCAAGTAACCGATTCGAATGCCGCTGGCAGGCCTCACGGTTATTGCTGGCGGCGTATCTTTTTGCCCAGCTGTTCGCGCTGGGCGCCTGTTTACTTGTTGATTTACTTTATTCGAGCCTCGGCCTGCTGGTGTGCTTGGCGCATGCCGCCTGGGTTTTACCGCGACACATCCTGCTGATTCACCGTTCGTCGGCTTGTGGCCTGCGCCGTGACGAGGACGGCTGGCAGCTGTTCAGTGCAGAGCGTGGTTGGCACAGTGTGCAGCTGTGCCCCGACAGCCTGGCGTTGCCGTTGATCGTGGTGCTGCGCTATCGGGTGCCGGGAAAGGGGTGGGTGCGCTCGATCTGTGTGCCGAGGGATTCGCAGGTCGCCGATGTGCACCGGCGCCTGCGGGTACGCCTGAAGTTCAGCCGCCGTAGGTGGTTGGCACCAGGATAGTGTCCCGGGCTTCGGGCAGCATCTGCGGGTAGTCGAGGGTGTAATGCAGGCCCCGGCTTTCCTTGCGCTCCATGGCCGAGCGGATCATCAACTCCGCCACCTGGGCCAGGTTGCGCAGCTCGATCAGGTCGCGGCTGACTTTATAGTTGCTGTAGAACTCGTCAATTTCATCAAGCAGCAAGCGCACGCGATGCTGTGCGCGTTGCAGGCGTTTGTTGGTGCGCACGATCCCTACGTAGTCCCACATGAACCGTCGCAGCTCGTCCCAGTTGTGGGCGATGATTACGTCTTCATCCGAATCGGTCACCTGGCTGGCGTCCCAGCGGGGCAGGGCGGCGGGCACTGCGATGCGTGGCAGTTGTTCGAGGATGTCGGCCGCCGCTGAGCGGGCGTAGACGAAGCATTCGAGCAAGGAATTGCTGGCCATGCGGTTGGCGCCGTGCAGGCCGGTGAAGCTGGTTTCGCCAATCGCATACAGGCCCGGCACGTCGGTGCGGCCGTGCTGGTCGACCATCACGCCACCGCAGGTGTAGTGCGCGGCCGGCACCACGGGGATCGGGCCTTTGGTGATGTCGATATTGAAGGCCAGGCAGCGTTCATAAACGGTGGGGAAGTGGGTCTTGATGAAGGCTTCGGGCTTGTGGCTGATGTCGAGGTAGACGCAGTCGATGCCTAGGCGCTTCATTTCGTGGTCAATGGCGCGGGCGACGATATCGCGCGGGGCCAGTTCGGCGCGCGGGTCGAAGCGCTGCATGAAGCGCTCGCCGTTGGGGAGTTTCAGGTGGGCGCCTTCGCCGCGCAGGGCTTCGGTAATCAGGAAACTCTTGGCTTGCGGGTGATACAGGCAGGTGGGGTGGAACTGGTTGAATTCCAGGTTGGCCACCCGGCAGCCCGAACGCCAGGCCATGGCAATGCCATCGCCGCAGGCCCCGTCGGGGTTGCTGGTATAGAGGTAGACCTTGGCGGCGCCGCCTGAGGCAAGAATAGTGAAGCGTGCGCCATAGGTGTCGACTTCGCCACTGGCGCGGTTGAGCACGTAGGCGCCGAGGCAGCGCTCGCCTTCCAGGCCCAGGCGTTTTTCGGTGATCAGGTCGACGGCGACGCGTTGCTCCAGCAGTTCGATGTTGGGGCGCTGGCGGGCTTGGTCGAGCAGGGTCTTGAAAATTGCCGCGCCGGTGGCGTCGGCCGCGTGGATGATGCGGCGGTGGCTGTGGCCGCCTTCGCGGGTCAGGTGGAACTCGAAGCCGCCGTCGTCACTGCTGGCGTGTTCGTCGCGGGTAAAGGGCACGCCTTGGTCAATCAGCCATTGGATGGCTTCGCGACTATGCTCGACGGTGAAGCGCACGGCCTCTTCGTTGCACAGGCCGCCACCGGCGTTGAGGGTGTCTTCGACGTGGGATTGCACGGTGTCGGTGTCGTCCAGCACGGCAGCGACGCCGCCCTGGGCCCAGAATGTCGAGCCATTGGCCAGGTCGCCTTTGCTCAGTACCGCAATCCGCAGGTGGCTGGGAAGGGTCAGTGCAAGGCTCAAACCGGCCGCGCCGCTACCAATCACCAGGACATCGTGTTGAAACTGTTGGCTCATTTGAAGGATTCCGCAAAAAGCGATCCGAAGGGGTGGCGCAAACAGGACGCCTGGATCGGCGAATCAAAGGGTCACACGGGCCACTAGTATATAGAGGGGGGGAGCGGCACAATAGCCGGGCATTCGTGGCAATGTGAGATTACGGTGCACGGCTTGGGTCAGATCGGCCAGTTATTGAAACGGGAACTTTTTGCATAGCCCCGAACTCAATAGCAGGTTGCCCGAAAGCTGGGAAAACGTTGAGTTTATTGGCCCGTCGGGAGCATTGGACGCGTCAGAAAACCGGCGACAAGATTATTCGCGCAGCCGGCGATGCCCGCGCTGCGTTTTTCGTGTGTGCCAAATCAGTGCGTGCCGGAAACTTGCTTGAAGGGGGAGAACTTTTGCGAAAAGTCCGAGTCTATGTTTGCAAGCCTGATCGTTTAGTTATGCAAGCCTCCTTCAAGTACAACGAGGAGTGTTCATGCTAACCCAGGAAGAGGATCAGCAGCTTGTCGAGCGCGTTCAGCGCGGCGATAAGCGGGCATTTGATCTGCTAGTGCTGAAATACCAGCACAAAATTCTCGGGTTGATCGTGCGGTTTGTGCACGACACCCATGAAGCGCAGGACGTTGCACAGGAAGCCTTTATCAAGGCCTATCGTGCACTTGGTAATTTTCGCGGTGACAGTGCGTTTTATACGTGGCTGTATCGCATCGCCATCAACACGGCGAAGAACTATCTGGTGTCTCGCGGACGCCGCCCGCCAGATAGTGATGTGAGTTCAGAAGATGCAGAATTTTACGATGGTGATCACGGCCTCAAAGATCTCGAGTCGCCGGAGCGTGCATTGCTGCGCGACGAGATCGAAGGAACCGTTCATCGCACAATTCAGCAACTGCCAGAAGATTTACGTACGGCGTTAACTTTGCGTGAATTCGATGGTCTGAGTTACGAAGACATTGCGAGCGTCATGCAGTGTCCGGTGGGGACTGTAAGGTCACGGATCTTCCGGGCCCGGGAAGCCATCGATAAAGCCTTGCAACCGTTGTTGCAGGAAAACTAAAGACAGCGGCGACAGCCAAGAGAGGAACCGCCATGAGTCGTGATGCCCTGCAGGAATCGCTGTCCGCAGTGATGGATAACGAAGCGGATGAACTGGAACTTCGTCGAGTGCTCAATGCATTTGATGACGCCGAAACCCGTGATACCTGGTCTCGTTACCAAGTCGCTCGGGCGGTGATGCACAAGGATCTTCTAATCCCTCGTCTGGATATTGCTGCGGCCGTTTCTGCCGCGTTGGCCGATGAAGCCGTTCCGGCAAAAGCTGCTCGTGGACCTTGGCGTAGCCTAGGCCGCCTGGCAGTTGCTGCCTCGGTAACTGTTGCAGTATTGGCGGGTGTTCGCCTGTATAACCAGGACGAAATTGCTGGTGCCGAACTGGCCCAACAGACCCAACAGCCGGTGATGGCTGGACCTCAGGTCAAAGGCCCTGCGGTATTGGCCGGCTACAAGGAAAGCTCTGACAGCACCGGCCCGATGGCCAATGGTGTACTGCAAGGGCAATCCGGCTGGCAGGACCAGCGTCTTCCAGGCTACCTGCGCCAACATGCACAGGAATCGGCTCTGAAAGGCACTGAAAGCGCCCTGCCTTATGCGCGTGCCGCAAGCCTGGAAAACCGCTGATTCGTAAGGAGCTCTATGCGCGCCATACCGCTCCTTACGCTTTTGCTCAGTGGTTGGTTTGCACTCCCCGCCCACGCCGATGAAGCCCAAGACTGGCTGACTCGACTTGGGCGTGCAGAGCAGCAGCAAAGCTTCGAAGGTTCGTTCGTCTATGAACGTAATGGCAGTTTTTCTACCCATGACATCTGGCATCGTGTCCAGGACGGTCAGGTCCGAGAGCGGCTTTTGCAGCTCGATGGTTCCGCCCAGGAAATTGTGCGGGTAGATGGCCGAACCCAATGTGTCAGCGGCACGCTCGTGGCCGGCCTTGGCAACTCGCGCGAGGGTTCTTCCCCTGCGCTTGATCCGCAAAAACTCACTCAATTCTATGATCTGGCTGTCATCGGTAAATCCCGTGTGGCCGGTCGCAATGCCGTGATTGTTTCAATCACGCCCCGCGACCAATACCGCTATGGGTTTGAGTTGCATCTGGATCGCGAAACAGCGCTGCCGCTCAAGTCGTTGCTACTCAATGATCAAGGGCAGTTGCTGGAGCGCTTCCAGTTCACGCGCTTGAATACTTCGGTGACCCCGGACGATCGCAACCTGCAGCCCAGCAGTGAATGCACGCCTGTCGCGGTTTCCGACGGCAAGGCCCCGCAAGTGCCTGCCACTCAGGCCTGGCATCTTGATTGGTTGCCCCCTGGTTTCCAGCTCACCAACAGCAGTGCACGCAAAGACTTCGAGACAAAATCCACCGTCGACAGCCTTATGTATGACGATGGGCTTGCGCGTTTTTCGGTGTTTCTTGAGTCGACCGACGGTGCGAGCGTCACCGAGACCCGCACTCAGCTGGGCCCGACTGTTGCAGTGTCTCGCCGCCTGAATACAGTCGAGGGTGAGGTGATGGTGACGGTTGTCGGCGAAGTGCCCATCGGCACGGCCGAGCGCATTGCGCTCTCGGTACGCGGTGAAAAGACCGCTGCAAAACCATGAGCCGTTAATCCTATGTTCATCCTGATCTTTCAATGTCGTTGCATGCCAGGTCTGTTGCCGAGAGCATGAAATGTCCGGATCGGTATTTTCACTTGCAAAAATCCCCTATGTTTTTTATAGGTCAGGGCCTGTTGGCTCTGGCCTTGTTTTGTTCGCGGAACAAAGATGTCGGTGGCAGTTTCCGGCGTTTCTTGAACCCTGTCGCTCAACCCTGCTCGTCGTAACGGGAGCTGTATGTCGATACCACGTTTGAAGTCTTACCTATCCATAATTGCCACGGTATTGGTGCTGGGTCAGGCCGTGTCTGCGCAAGCAGCCGAACTGCCTGACTTCACCCAACTGGTTGAGCAGGCCTCGCCCGCTGTGGTGAACATCAGCACCACGCAGAAATTGCCGGATCGCAAAGTGTCGAACCAGCAGATGCCAGACCTGGAAGGCCTGCCACCGATGCTGCGCGAGTTCTTCGAGCGTGGCATGCCGCCGCAACAGCGTTCTCCTCGCAGCGGTGGCGGTCAGCGTGAGGCGCAGTCCCTGGGTTCGGGCTTCATCATTTCGCCGGATGGCTACATCCTCACCAATAACCATGTGATTGCCGATGCGGACGAGATCCTCGTCCGCCTGGCCGATCGCAGCGAGCTGAAAGCCAAGCTGGTGGGCACAGACCCACGTTCTGACGTGGCCTTGCTAAAAATTGACGGCAAGGACCTGCCCGTGCTGAAGCTGGGTAAATCCCAGGACCTGAAGGCCGGTCAGTGGGTTGTCGCGATCGGTTCGCCATTTGGCTTTGACCATACCGTCACCCAAGGTATCGTCAGCGCCATCGGCCGTAGCTTGCCAAACGAGAACTACGTGCCATTCATCCAGACCGACGTGCCGATCAACCCGGGCAACTCCGGTGGCCCGCTGTTCAACCTGGCCGGTGAAGTCGTGGGGATCAACTCGCAGATCTACACCCGTTCCGGTGGTTTCATGGGCGTATCCTTCGCGATCCCGATTGACGTGGCCATGGACGTTTCCAACCAGCTGAAAAGCGGTGGCAAGGTCAGCCGCGGCTGGTTGGGCGTTGTGATCCAGGAAGTGAACAAAGACCTGGCTGAGTCCTTCGGCCTCGACAAGCCAGCCGGTGCCTTGGTTGCGCAGATCCAGGACGATGGTCCGGCTGCCAAGGGTGGCCTGCAAGTGGGTGACGTGATCCTGAGCATGAACGGCCAGCCCATCGTCATGTCGGCTGACTTGCCGCACTTGGTCGGCGCACTCAAGGCGGGTAGCAAGGCCAAGCTTGAAGTGATCCGCGACGGCAAGCGTCAGACTGTTGAACTGACCGTCGGTGCGATTCCTGAAGAGGGCGCAACCCTGGATGCTCTGGGCAACGCCAAGCCCGGCGCGGAGCGCAGCAGCAATCGCTTGGGTATTGCCGTGGTCGAACTGACCGACGAGCAGAAGAAGAGCTTCGACCTCAAGAGCGGCGTCGTGATCAAGGAAGTTCAGGACGGCCCGGCCGCCCTGATCGGCCTGCAGCCTGGTGATGTGATCACTCACCTGAACAACCAGGCGATCAACTCCACCAAGGAATTCACCGATATCGCCAAGGCGTTGCCGAAGAATCGTTCGGTGTCGATGCGTGTCCTGCGTCAGGGCCGCGCCAGCTTCATTACCTTCAAATTAGCCGAATAATCCGGCAGTAAAAGAAAAGCCCCGCCTTCGTTAAGCGAAGACGGGGCTTTTTTGTGGGCGATGGGTTTAGCTCATCATCCCTTTGACCAGGCGTTCCTGTTCGATCAACTCACGCTGGCGTGCGTCGATACGCGAAGACAGAGGAAAGTTGTTGCCGGCCCGGCGCTTGGCGAAATCCAGTTGCTGAATGGCCTGTTGGAAGTCGCCCACCAAGGCAAAGTATTCGGCGCGCGCCTGGTGCAGTCCGATGATATTGCCGGACAAACCGCGCGTCTCGGCGACCTGGTACCAGACGTCCGGGTCATCAGGGCGGGACTTGAGCAACCCATCCAGCGCCTTCTCCGCATCGGCCGTGCGATTCTGTTTAAGCAACAGGTCCACCCGCACCTGGTTCAGCGGATAGTTACCGGGGTATTGGGTGAGCATGCGATCAGTGCGTTGCTGGGCATCCGGAAAGCGGCTGTTGGCAATGTCCAGTTCGATCTGCGCCAAGTTATACGTGATGTCGTTGGGGGCTTTCGCCAGCAGGGGCGCCAGGCTTTCCCGCGCTTCTTTGTACTGGGTGCCCTTGATCTGGGCGATGGCCAGCCCATAACGCGCCACATCGTTTTTCGGGTTTTCATCCAGCTGCGCCTGGAAGCGTTTGGCTGCCAACCCAGGCGTGTCTTCGTATTGCAACTGCACCCGAGCGCGAATCAACTGGTAGCGCAGGCTGTCTTCCTTGCCACCGGGCTTGGCCTGTTCCGCGCGGTTGCGGGTGTCAGCGATTCGGGACTCGGTCACCGGGTGTGTCAGCAGGAATTCCGGTGGCTTGGCATCGAAGCGGTACTGACGCATCAGGCGTTCGAACATGGTGGGCATGGAGCGGGGGTCGTAGCCGGCCTTTTCCAGGTTGAGGATGCCGATACGGTCCGCCTCCTGTTCGTTCTGACGGGAAAAGCGGCGCTGCTCCTGGATCGCTGCTGCCTGGCTGCCGGCAATGGCGGCAATCCCAGCATCACCTGCACCGGCTGCCGCCGCGATGATGCCGCCGAGCAAAGCGGCCATCATCGGGATCTGCATGCGCGATTGCGCTTCTACGCCCCGGGCGAAGTGACGCTGGGACAAGTGGGCCAATTCGTGGGCGAGTACCGAAGCATATTCACCCTCGGTCTGGGCATTGAGAAACAGGCCGCCGTTGACGCCCACGATCCCGCCAGGTGCGGCAAAGGCGTTGAGCTGCGGGCTGTTGATCAGGATGAACTCCAGGCGCCGGTCATTGACCTGGCTGGTCTCTACCAGTTTATACACGCTGGTTTCGACGTAGTCCTTGAGCTGAGGGTCATTGAGTTGCGAGACCTGGCCGCGCAGGTAAGCGAGCCATGCGCGACCCAGTTGGTATTCCTGTTGCGGCGAGACAATGGCAGAACTGGCGTCGCCAAGTGACGGCAGGTCGTCAGCAAAGCCCGGAGAGGCCAGCAGGCAAGCCAGCGTCAGCAGGGTAGGGCGCAAAAAAGTCATGCACAAAGCCTTTCGACAAAGAGCTTACTGTAGCCGGACACTGAGCTTCGGACCAGATATTCTAAGCAGCCCGAACCCATGCCCGGAGTAAATTCATGACCGACGCTGTAGCCTTTGACGCCGAGCTTGATGCCAGTGGACTCAATTGCCCGTTGCCTTTGCTGAAGGCCAAGCTGGAACTCAATCGACTGGCCAGTGGTGCGGTGCTCAAGGTAACCGCCACGGACGCTGGCTCCCAGCGGGATTTCCGGACGTTTGCCAGGCTGGCTGGGCATACGCTGTTGCACGAAGAAGATGTCGCCGGCGTGTACCGCTATTGGTTGCGCAAGGCCTGAACCGTTTGCCCACACCCTCCGAGGTTGATTGATGTTCAAAGTGTTACGAGACTGGATTCAGCGCTACTTCTCCGATGAGGAGGCCGTGGTGCTGGCAGTCCTGCTGTTCCTGGCCTTTACGGCGGTACTCACCCTAGGTGGCATGCTGGCTCCTGTGCTGGCAGGCATGGTGCTGGCTTACCTGATGCAAGGTCTGGTGACCACGCTGGAGCGTATGCGCCTGCCAGGTGGCGCCGCAGTTGGGCTGGTGTTTGCTCTGTTCATGGGTGTGTTGCTGGTCTTCATCGTGGTGGTCGTGCCGTTGTTGTGGCATCAGTTGATCACCTTGTTCAACGAACTGCCGGGCATGCTCGCCAAATGGCAATCGCTGTTGTTGTTGCTACCTGAGCGCTACCCGCACTTGGTGTCGGATGAACAGGTATTACAGGCCATCGAAGTGGCGCGCGGCGAGATCGGAAAGTTCGGGCAATGGGCGTTGACCTTTTCCCTGTCCAGCTTGCCGTTGCTGGTCAACATTATGATCTACCTGGTGCTGGTGCCGATCCTGGTGTTTTTCTTCCTCAAGGATCGCGCCATGATCGGCCGCTGGGTGCGTGGCTACTTGCCGCGTGAGCGGGCGCTGATCACGCGGGTGGCCGAGGAAATGAACCGGCAGATTGCCAACTACATCCGTGGCAAGGTCATCGAGATCGTGATTTGCGGGGGCGTCACCTACATCGCCTTTGTCGCGCTTGGACTGAACTATGCAGCACTGCTGGCATTGCTGGTGGGGGTATCGGTGGTGGTGCCGTATGTGGGGGCGGTGGTGGTGACCGTGCCGGTGATGTTGATCGCGTTGTTCCAGTGGGGTTGGAGCGACCAGTTCATCTACCTGATGGCGGTATACGGCATTATTCAGACCCTGGACGGCAACGTGCTGGTGCCGCTGCTGTTTTCGGAGGCCGTCAATCTGCATCCAGTGGCAATTATCTGTGCGGTGTTGTTGTTTGGTGGGCTGTGGGGATTCTGGGGGGTGTTCTTTGCGATCCCCCTGGCGACGCTATTCAAGGCCGTACTGGATGCGTGGCCGCGGCAAGAACCGGTGGTTGCGCCGCTGCTTTAAACGTTGTGGGGGAATTTAAGATGCTATCGCCGGCAAGCCAGCTCCTACAGGAGAATGCGTTCCACCTGTAGGAGCCGGCTTGCCGGCGATGCGATCAAACGGTTGCCGCAGCAATCATGCCTTGTTCAAGGCTTGTGCCGCTGCCAAAACGGCATCCACATGCCCCGGCACTTTCACGCCGCGCCATTCCTGACGCAGCACGCCATCCTTGTCGATGAGGAAAGTGCTGCGGTCCACGCCCAGGTATTCCTTGCCGTACAGCTTCTTCAGCTTGATCACGTCAAACAGCTGGCAAACCGCTTCGTCCTTGTCACTGATCAGCTCGAAGGGAAACGCCTGCTTGCCCTTGAAATTTTCGTGAGATTTCACGCTGTCGCGCGAAACGCCGAACACTTCGGTGTTGGCCGCCTTGAAGGCTGCGTACTGGTCACGAAAACCCTGGCCCTCGGTGGTGCAACCCGGGGTGCTGTCCTTGGGGTAGAAGTAGATCACCACTTGCTTGCCCTTGAGGGCTGCAAGGCTGAAGGTCTGGCCGCTGGTGGCCTGGGCTTCGAAATCGGCCACAGGTGTATCGAGAGCTACCGGCATGGGATCTTCCTTACATTGGGTTCTGTGGGCGCCATGGTTCGATCAGGGCGTCGAGGTTCAAGGCGTCGGCGAAGTCCAGGAACTGGTCGCGCAGCCAACTGATCTGCACACCGGGCGGCAAGGTCACGGTGAAGGTGGCGTTGAGCATGGTGCCGCCGGTCTGCGGTGCCTGGTAAGTGTCGCAGGTCAGGTTTTCCAGTTCGACGTTGTGGTCGATGAAGAACTGGCACAGCTCGTTGACGATGTCCGAGCGGTAGGCCGAACTGACGTAGGCAACATAAGGCAGCGCCTGCGGGCGGTTCTCCAGTGCGGCGCTGCGCACGACATTCACGGTGAAGTCGTGCTTCTTGGCAAGGCCCGGCAAGCCGGTTTCCAGGCGCGCCAGGGCGTCCCAGGTGCCGGAGATCTGCAGGACCAGTGCACTGCACTCGCCATGGCGGGTCAGGCGGGAGGTCACGACGGCGCAGCGGTTCTCATGGCTGGCGCGGCACAGGACGTTGGTCAGCTCCATGGGGTTGGCGCCGAGGGCACTGATAACAAGGAATTGTTCGCGAACTGTGGGGGTGGACATGCAGCCTTCCTAAAGCGATGAGCGGTCGATACCGTATGGGCCGTATCGATCAAAGGATGAAGGGTAGCGAAAAGCGTCGCCAAGGGCTAGGAGGTGGCGTTTTCATTACGTGACCGATTGGATTTCATCCTGTGTGAAGTGATGCATTGGCCCAATGATGGCATTGCCTGTCGTTTAGTTACGTCAGAACGCATCCTCACGTGGTACTTCGCTTGTACAAGCATCTTGGCGCCAGTACCATTACGGCTCTCTTTTTCCGGCAGGAGCGGTTGCATGATTGCGGGCAGTATGGTGGCACTGGTCACACCCATGGATGCACAAGGTCATCTCGACTGGGACAGCCTGGGCAAACTGGTGGACTTCCACCTGCAAGAAGGCACCAACGCCATCGTGGCGGTCGGCACCACAGGTGAGTCGGCCACCCTCGATGTGGAAGAACACATCCAGGTCATCGAATTTGTCGTCAAGCGTGTTGCGGGCCGCATCGCCGTGATCGCTGGTACGGGCGCCAACTCGACGCGCGAAGCGATCGAGCTGACCAAAAACGCCAAGAAGGCCGGCGCCGATGCCTGCCTGCTGGTGACCCCGTACTACAATAAGCCGACCCAGGAAGGTTTGTACCAGCACTTCCGCGCTATTGCCGAAGCGGTCGATATCCCGCAGATCCTCTACAACGTACCTGGCCGCACCGCATGCGACATGCAGGCTGCTACCGTGATCCGTCTGTCCACCGTGCCGAACATCATCGGTATCAAGGAAGCCACGGGCGACCTGCAGCGCGCCAAGGACATCCTGGCCGGCGTGAGCAGCGACTTCCTGGTCTACTCCGGTGACGACGCCACGGCGGTCGAGCTAATCCTGCTGGGCGGCAAGGGCAACATTTCCGTGACTGCCAACGTGGCTCCGCGTGCCATGAGCGAAATGTGCGCCGCCGCCATCGCCGGTGACGCAGTGACCGCGCGTGCTATCCACGAGAAGTTGATGCCGCTCAACAAGACACTGTTTATCGAATCCAATCCTATTCCCGTGAAATGGGCGCTGACTGAAATGGGCTTGATGCCGGACGGTATCCGTCTGCCGCTCACCCGCCTCAGCGAAGCCTGTCACGAACCGCTGCGACAGGCCCTGCGCCAGTCCGGCGTCCTGGTTTAATTGAGGAAGCACTACGCATGAAGCGATTGGCCGGACTTTCCGCACTTGCCTTGATTATCTCCAGCACCAGTGGCTGCGGTTGGATCTGGGGCCCGGAAGGCTACTTCCGTGACCGCGGTAGCGATTACCTGGAAGCCCAAGCAACCAAACCGATGCAACTGCCACCGGATGTCAACGTCGCCAAGCGCCTTGACCCGTTGTTGCCGATCCCGCGTAACGTTGCCGACGACACCACCAAGGGTGAGTACGTGGTGCCGCGTCCGCAGCCGATCTCGGCCGTGGCAGATGCCAGCGACTACAGCCTGCAAAAGAGTGGCGACAACCGCTGGATCATGGCCCAGCGTCCACCTGCCGAAGTCTGGCCGGTGGCCCTGCAGTTCTTCCAGGACAATGGTTTTCGCATTGACGAGCAGCGCCCACAGACTGGTGAGTTCACCACCGCCTGGCAGCAGGGCAGCGAGCTGTCCGCCAGCATGGCCAAGCGCCTGCAGGCCGGCGGTGTAGCCGCCGACAGCGAAGCCCGTGTGCGTGTGCGCATCGAGCCTGGCGTGCAGCGCAATACCAGTGAAGTCTACGTGGTCAGCGCCGAGCGTCCTGCCGGCAGCACTGCCAACGTCGACTTCACCAACCGTTCGGTCAACACCGGCGTGGATTCCGCGCTGGTCGACGAGATGCTGGCCAGCATGAGCCGCATTTCCGAGAAGGGCGGTTCCGTTTCCCTGCTCGCCGCACGTGACTACGACACGCCTAACCGTGTCAGCCTCACCGAAGACGGCAGCGGCAACGTGGTGTTGAACCTCGGTGAAGACCTGGACCGTGCCTGGGCCAGCGTCGGTCGTGCGTTGGAGCAAGGTCCTTGGCGTGTTGAAGACATCAACCGTAGCCTGGGCCTGTACTACATCAACGTGGCTGAAAAGGCCGAGAAGAAAGATGAAGAGCCAGGTTTCTTCGGCAAGTTGTTCGGCAGCAAGCCGACCAAGGAAGAGATCGAGACCCGTGCCGAGCGTTACCAGGTTCGTTTGAGCAAGGTGGGCGACAGCGTACAAGTGACCGTCGAGAAGAACATCAATACCGTTGCGCCAGCTGAAACGGCTCGCAAAGTACTGGGCGTGATTCAGGACAACCTGGGCTGATCCGATGCGTTTTGCCGTTCTCGGCAGCGGTAGCCAAGGGAACGGCACGCTGATCGCACATGACGACACGTATCTGCTGGTGGATTGTGGTTTCTCGTTAAAAGAAACCGAGCGGCGCCTGCTGCGCCTGGGGGTTCACCCCGCGCAGCTGAGCGCGATTCTGGTGACCCACGAACATGCCGATCACGTGCATGGCGTGGGGTTACTGTCTCGGCGCTACAATCTGCCGGTGTATCTCAGCCGTGGCACGTTGCGCGGGATGCGCAAGCCCATTGAACCTACTGGTTTCCTGGTCGGTGGCGAGAATCTGCAAATCGGTGCGCTGAGCATCGATGTGATTGCGGTAGCGCACGATGCCCGCGAGCCGACGCAATACGTATTCAGTGGGGGAGAGCGGCGCTTTGGCGTGCTCACCGACCTGGGGTCGTACTGCGCCAAGGTGCTGGAAGGGTATCGCGACCTCGATGCGTTGATGATCGAGTCCAATCACTGCCGAGACATGCTGGCTCGCGGTCATTACCCCTACTTTCTCAAGCAGCGGGTGGGTGGCGAGCTGGGGCATTTGAACAACCACCAGGCGGCGTACCTGGTGTATGAGTTGGGCTGGCAAGACCTGCAACACCTGGTCCTGGCCCACCTGAGCAGCAAGAACAACCTGCCGCAGCTTGCCCGGCAATGTTTTGTCGACACCCTTGGGTGCGACCCGGACTGGCTGCAACTGGCCGATCAAGATTCAGGGCTCGACTGGCGACACATCGCCTAGCCCACCCTTTAGTAAGCGGAGCCCATCATGGAAAAGCGTGAAGAACTCTACCGCGGTAAAGCCAAGTCGGTGTACAAGACCGACGATGCCAACCGCCTGATCCTGCTGTTTCGCAACGACACCTCGGCGTTCGACGGCAAGCGTATCGAACAACTTGATCGCAAAGGCATGGTGAACAACAAGTTCAACGCCTTCATCATGCAAAAACTCGAAGCGGCCGGTATTCCGACCCAGTTCGACAAACTGCTGGGCGACAACGAGTGCCTGGTCAAGAAGCTGGACATGATTCCAGTTGAATGCGTCGTGCGTAATTACGCGGCTGGCAGTCTGGTTAAGCGCCTGGGCGTGGAAGAGGGTCTCAAGCTTAATCCTTACACGTTTGAACTGTTCCTGAAGGACGACGCCAAGGGCGATCCGTTCATCAACGAATCCCACGTTGTGGCTTTCGGCTGGGGTACTGCTGAGCAACTGGCGCGCATGAAGGAGTTGTCCCTCAAGGTCAACGACGTGCTGAGCAAGTTGTTCGACGATGCGGGTCTGCTGCTGGTCGACTTTAAGCTTGAGTTCGGCGTGTTCCACGACGGCTCCATCGTCTTGGGCGATGAATTCAGTCCGGACGGCTGCCGCCTGTGGGACAAGGACACTAAGAAGAAGATGGACAAAGACCGCTTCCGCCAGGGCCTCGGTGATGTGATCGAAGCCTACGAAGAAGTCGCCAATCGTCTGGGTGTACCGCTTTAATCGACGCAAGCATCTGATAGCACGGAAAAAAATCGCTTTTGGGGTTTGCTTCTGCGAAACACGCTGTTATGATGCGCGCCGTTGGAGAGATGCCAGAGTGGCCGAATGGGACGGATTCGAAATCCGTTGTACCTTCACCGGTACCTAGGGTTCGAATCCCTATCTCTCCGCCATATAAGTACAGAAAGGCCCCATTTTATGGGGCCTTTTTGCATTCTGCGGTTTCTGTTTCCCTTCGCCCTTTATTTACGTGCTTTTGCTCTGCTGTTCTTTAAGAGGGCTTTCGCGTTTTTGGAGCTTTTCTGACCTTTATGACAGAAATGTGAAGAAAGGCGTTGACGGCAGATTATATCTGTCTATAATTCGCCCCACTTCCGGCGCAGTCGAAACGGAAAACTCCTTGATAAACAATGGGTTATGTA
>NZ_JBWKPU010000042.1:17430-52840 GCF_059418405.1 Pseudomonas sp. GW821-FHT09A09 | reverse complement strand
GCCTTGAATCGTGCAGCGGTTTGAAGGGCCTCATCGCCGGCAAGCCGGCTCCTACAATGGGTTGCGCGTGGGTCAGTCAGCCTTGGGTTGACTGGCCTATTGTCATCGCAGGCAAGCCAGCTCCCACATTGATCGGGTTCACAATTTTTTTGCCTGGCTTGGTGCCAATCAGCCTGGCCTGGCCATCCTTCTGCTTGCCCATCCGCGCCTCGGTGATCAACCCCGGGATCAACTTGCCCTCCGGCAAATTCTTCCAGAACCGGCTGGGCAAATGCCCTTCCATGACCTTGGGATTCAAGCGTGCCGGGTTGAAGATGTGGCTGTAGTAGGTCAGCCACATGTCACTGTGGGGGTCCTCGACGTTCTGCGCCAATTGCTGCCAGGCCTCGGGGCACTTGCGTTGGTGAATCATCTGTTCGCCGTCGTAATACACCCCGTCCAGCGGCGTGGCGATCATCCAGCGGTGGCGCCCCATGCGCCCGACAAAATGCTGGCTGGCAGATTTCAATATGTCATGGGCCGGCTCATGCCATGCCACATATTCCGGCAACTCAGGGCCCGCCTCGGCCGGCAGCGCGACAAACCGGACAAACGCATGCAAGTGGTGCGCTTCGCGACTCACCTGCTTGATACGCCGCTGCAACTCACTGCCCAGCTTGTCACCGGCCAGCATCGCGGTGCGGTCGCCATGGCTGACGCGCCACAGCACTTCATACAACAGGCTCCAGCGCTGGTCGCCGTGGTAGCAGGCGGCGGATTCCAGCAGCTCCAGCAGGGCCTTGGGCACCCGCGTCTGGAACGGCCCAAGCCCGGCGGGGATGGGTTCATCGGTGGCAAACAGGTCAGCCGCCTGCACCTCGCCCCAACTCACCTGGCTGGGGTCCACCTGATGGCTAAGGAGCCAACGCGCCTGGTCTCGCCAGGTGCTGAACAGGTTGTCGCATTCCAGGCTGATCATCCCCACAACCCCATTTGTTGCGGCTGCGGGCGGTCGCGCAGTTGCTCGCGCAGCAACACGCTGGTGCTGTCAGCCTGTTGCGGGTGGTAGTCACTGGTGATGAAAAACGGCTTGGCCTTGGCCAGCACGCAGCGCATGCGGGCCAGGTCTTCGAAGCGGATCTTGCGTTCGCGGCGCAGGTCGACCAGGCGCTGGGTGGTGCGCAGGCCAATACCTGGAATACGAGCGATCAAGGTGGGCTCGGCGCGGTTCAGGTCCAGCGGGAACACTTCACGGTGCTCCAGCGCCCAGGCCAGCTTGGGGTCGATGTCCAGGGCCAGGTGGCCGGGGCCTTCGAACAGTTCATTGGCACTGAACCCGTAGCTGCGCAGCAAAAAATCGGCCTGGTACAAGCGGTGCTCGCGCATCAGCGGTGGCGCGGCCAGGGGCACGCTTTTCGGGCTGTTGGGGATGGGGCTGAACGCCGAGTAATACACACGGCGCAGCTTGAAATTGCCGTACAGCGCCTCGGCACCGTGGAGGATGGTGCTGTCGTCGGTGTCGTCGGCGCCCACAATCAATTGGGTGCTCTGCCCGGCCGGGGCAAAACGCGGCGCGCGCGGCTCGTTGCGCACCGTTTGCTCGCCGGTGTAGATGGTCTGCATGGCCTGCTTGATCGACACGATCTTTTTTTCCGGTGCCAGGGTCTGCAGGCTGGCCTCGGTGGGCAGTTCGATGTTCACGCTCAGGCGGTCGGCATAGCGCCCCGCTTCGGCGATCAGTGCCGGGTCGGCGTCAGGAATGGTCTTGAGGTGAATGTAGCCGCGAAAGTCATGCTCTTCGCGCAGCAGTTTCGCGACGCGCACCAGCTGTTCCATGGTGTAGTCGGACGAACGGATGATGCCGGAACTGAGAAACAGCCCGCTGACGCAATTGCGCCGGTAGAAATCCAGGGTCAGGGTGACCACCTCCTCCGGGCTGAAGCGTGCACGGGGCACGTCGCTGGAGCGGCGGTTGACGCAGTATTGGCAGTCGTAGAGGCAGAAGTTGGTGAGCAACACCTTGAGCAGCGAGACGCAGCGCCCGTCGGGCGTGTAGCTGTGGCAGATGCCCATGCCATCGGTGGAACCCAGCCCCGCCTTGCCCTCGGAACTGCGCTTGGGCGCACCACTGCTGGCGCACGAAGCGTCGTACTTGGCGGCGTCGGCGAGGATGCTGAGTTTTTCGATCAACTGCATGGAGGGCTACCGATACTGGTTTTTTGTACAGTATCAGCGAGCACCCGCAAATGCCAGCGTGCAATGACGAACTGTAGGAGCCCGGCTTGCCGGCGATGGCGATCATGCAGACGCCATCGCCGGCAAGCCGGACTCCTACAGGGGTTACGCGACCAGAACCAGGGATCAGCTCGCTGTCGCGAGCAACAGGTCCTGCACCGAGCGCCCCTTGCCACGGCTGCGGTCGTGCTCGAACAACGAGGCGGCAATCTCGTCCGCGCGGATCGGCAGCACCGACAGCAAGGTGTCGCTCAGGCCGTGGCTGGCCTGGCTGAAGCCCTGAATGTAGATACCCGCCTTGCAGCGCTCGTCGGTAACGATGCGGTAGTCGCGCGCCACTTCGAAGTCGCCCATGTAGGCTTCCAGCGGCGCCAGCAGCTCGCGGTGCATCTGGCGCTCGTAACCGGTGGCCAGCACCACGGCGTCGTAATGGCTCACGCTGGTTTCGCCGGTGGCGTTGTTGCGCAAGGCCAGTTCGATACCCAGCGGGCTGGCGCTGGCTTTTTCGACCACAGTCATGGTGCGGAAGGCCTGGCGTGCAATGCCGGAGACTTTCTGACGATAGAAAATCCCGTAGATGCGTTCGATCAGGTCCAGGTCCACCACCGAGTAGTTGGTATTCTGGTACTCGGCGACCAGGCGCTCACGCTCGGCACCCACCTGCTGGAACACCAGGTCGGTAAAGGCCGGCGAGAACACTTCGTTGACGAACGGGCTGTCATCGGCCGGCTTGAGCGCCGAACCGCGCAGGATCATGTCGACCTGCACCGACGGGAAGCTGTCATTCAGATCGATAAAGGCCTCGGCCGCGCTCTGGCCACCGCCGATGATCGCGATGCGCATCGCCTTGCCCTCGACACACGGCTGGGTGGCCATGCGTGCCAGGTATTGGGAGTGATGGAACACACGGCCGTCGTCCTTGAGGGCCTTGAAGGCTTCAGGAATGCGCGGCGTGCCCCCGGCGCTGACCACCACCGAGCGGGTGGTGCGCACATGCTGCTCACCCACGGCATCGCGGGAAATCACACGCAAGGCTTCAACCTGTTGCTGGTGCAGGATCGGCTCGATGGCCAGCACTTCCTCGCCGTAGCGGGCCTGGGCCTGGAACTGCCCGGCAACCCAGCGCAGGTAGTCGTTGTACTCCATGCGGCACGGGTAGAAGGTGCCCAGGTTGATGAAGTCCACCAGGCGGTCGTGGGCCTTGAGGTAGTTGACGAAGGAGTAAGGGCTGGTGGGGTTGCGCAGGGTGACCAGGTCCTTGAGGAACGAGATCTGCAATTCGCTCTGGGTCACCAGGGTATTGCCGTGCCAGCGGTAGTCGGCCTGCTTGTCGAGAAACAGCACGTCCAGTTTGCCCTGGGCCTTTTCACGCTCCTGCAGGGCGATGGCCAGCGCCAGGTTCGAAGGGCCGAAACCGATACCGATCAGGTCGTGAACCGCGGGCGAAGCAATTGCCTGTGTCATTCCAGTGTCCTCTGGATAAGCCCCTTGGCGATTGGGGCGGGAATACCTTCAAGGCCTGAACAACAGGCCGTGTGTTGATAGGAAACGAGGACAGTGAAATAAAATTTAACTGATCGCTGATCAGTGTGCTTCCCACTCGCGCATGCGCACCCGGCAGTGCTTCATGGCATTGACGATGTGCTTTTCCACGAGGCTGCGGGAAATGCACAGGCGTTCAGCGATCTGCGGGTGGGACAAGCCGTCGAGCTTGCGCAGCAGGAAGCTGTCGCGGCAGACCGCGGGCAGCTCGGCCAGGGCGCGCTCGAGCATCTCCAGGCGCTGGCCCTGGTCGTGGGTGGCGTGGGGGGAACTGGCGGCAAAGCGTTCTTCGCTGTCGAGCACGTCCAGGGGTTCGGCCTGGCGCAGGGCGTTGCGCCGATGGCCGTCGATCACCAGATTGAGCGCGGTGCGGTACAGAAACGCCCGGGGCTGCTCGATCGGCGTGTCGCTGGAGCGCTCCAGCACCCGGACATAAGCGTCATGCACCACATCCTCGGCCACCTGACGGTTGCCCAGCTTGGCGTTGAGGAAACACACCAGCTCGCGATAGTAGTTTTCCAACATGACTCCCGGCCGTCCGGAGGGACGGCATCAGATCCTTGAGTGCTAAAGAAGACAGCCCATCGATGATGGCAGTTTGAGTGCGTGCAATTTATAGTAATTCTCATCTACTTTTAAAGAAGTCTCACACCCACACGCAAATTTTTTTACCGACCAGACCTGTAACCGCTTGTGTAACAGCCTAAATCCCCACGCATTTCCAACGTTTAACTGTCAGCTCAGCGCAACTGCGCTCCGAACTTTCCCGGCTGGAACCTAAGCATGAAACGCCCTCGACCTGCCCGACGCGCCCTGCTTGTTGTGGCGTGCCTGATCCCCATCATCGCGGTTGCCGCCTGGCAGGTGCTGCCGTCGGGCCGCGACAACCTGGCCACGGTCACCGTCACCCGCGGCAATATTGAAAACAGCGTGACCGCCCTGGGCACCCTGCAACCGCGTCGCTATGTCGACGTGGGCGCCCAGGCTTCGGGGCAGATCCAGAAGATCCACGTGGAGGCCGGCGACCAGGTCAAGGAAGGCCAGTTGCTGGTGGAGATCGACCCGTCCACGCAAAAGGCCAAGCTCGACGCCAGCCGCTATGCCATCGAGAACCTCAAGGCTCAACTGCAAGAGCAAAAAGCCCAGCACGAACTGGCGCGCCAGAAGTACCAGCGCCAGCAACGCCTGGCCGCCGGCAACGCCACCCGCGAAGAAGATGTGCAAACCGCCAAGGCCGAGCTGAGCGCCACCCAGGCGCGGGTCGACATGTTCCAGGCGCAGATCCGCCAGGCCCAGGCCAGCCTGCGCAGTGACGAAGCCGAACTGGGCTACACGCGGATTTTCGCGCCCATGGCGGGTACCGTGGTCGCGGTGGACGCGCGGGTCGGCCAGACCCTCAATGCCCAGCAGCAGACACCGTTGATCCTGCGTATTGCCAAGCTGTCGCCGATGACCGTGTGGGCCGAGGTCTCCGAAGCCGACATCGGTCACGTCAAACCCGGCATGACCGCCTATTTCACCACCCTGGCCGGTGGCAACCGGCGCTGGACCAGCACGGTGCGCCAGATCCTGCCGATCCCGCCCAAGCCGCTCAATGAAACCAGCCAGGGCAGCGGTAGCCCCAGCAGTTCAAGCAAGAGCGGCAGCGGCCGCGTGGTGCTGTACACCGTGCTATTGGACGTGGACAACGCCGACAATGCACTGATGGCCGAAATGACCACCCAGGTATTTTTTGTCGCCAGCCAGGTCAAGGACGCCCTCACGGTACCGGTCGCCGCCCTGCTGGGCAGCCACGGCACCGACAAGCAGATCGCCCGCGTAGTGGCAAAAAACGGGTCCATCGAGGAACGCGAAGTGCGCCTGGGCATCAGTGATCGCCTGCGGGTCGAAGTGCTGGGCGGCCTCAGCGAAGGCGATCACCTGCTGATCGGCCCGGCCGACGGCAGCGGGGGTTGAGTTGAGCACGCCTCTGATCGAACTCAAGCACATCCGCAAGTCCTACGGCGGCGGCGACAGCCCGCAGGTCGACGTATTGCGCGGGATCGACCTGTCGATCCACGCCGGCGAGTTCGTCGCCATCGTCGGCGCTTCCGGCTCGGGCAAATCCACGTTGATGAATATCTTGGGTTGCCTCGACCGCCCCACCGAGGGCGACTACCTGTTCGCCGGGGAAAACGTCGCGCACCTGGGCAGCGACGAGTTGGCCTGGCTGCGCCGCGAAGCCTTCGGTTTTGTGTTCCAGGGCTATCACCTGATCCCGTCGGGTTCGGCCCAGGAAAACGTCGAGATGCCGGCGATCTATGCCGGCATCAGCGCCACCGAACGCCATGCTCGCGCCAAGGCCCTGCTCACTCGGCTGGGCCTGGCCGACCGCACCGCCAACCGCCCGCACCAGCTTTCCGGTGGCCAGCAGCAGCGGGTATCGATTGCCCGGGCATTGATGAACGGCGGGCATATCATCCTCGCCGACGAACCCACCGGCGCCCTCGACAGCCACAGCGGCGCCGAAGTGATGACCTTGCTCGACGAGCTTGCCAGCCAGGGTCACGTGGTCATCCTGATCACCCATGACCGCGAAGTGGCAGCGCGGGCCAACCGCATCATCGAGATCCGCGATGGCCTGATCATCAGCGATTCTGCCGACAGCGAGACCTATGTGCCGGCCACGGCCAACAGCGATGCGCTGCAAGCCGTGGACCTGCGCCAGCGCCTGGCCGACGGCGCCGAGCACAACGGCGCGTGGAAGGCCGAACTGGTCGACGCGGTGCAGGCGGCCTGGCGGGTGATGTGGATCAACCGGTTCCG
Source organism: Pseudomonas sp. GW821-FHT09A09 (assembly GCF_059418405.1). Taxonomy (NCBI): domain Bacteria; kingdom Pseudomonadati; phylum Pseudomonadota; class Gammaproteobacteria; order Pseudomonadales; family Pseudomonadaceae; genus Pseudomonas; species Pseudomonas sp. GW821-FHT09A09. The sequence continues at coordinate 46,279 of NZ_JBWKPU010000042.1, read as the reverse complement.
CACCGCGTTGACATTGCTGGGGATCATCATTGGCGTGGCGTCGGTGGTGGTCATGCTGGCCGTCGGCGAAGGCAGCAAGCGCCAGGTCATGGCGCAGATGGGCGCGTTCGGCTCCAACATTATTTACCTCAGCGGCTCCTCGCCCAACCCGCGCACGCCGCTGGGGATCGTCACCCTCAATGATGTCGCGGCGCTGTCGGCACTGCCCCAGGTCAAGCGCATCATGCCGGTCAACGGAAGTGACGCCGGGGTGCGCTTCGGCAATGTGGATTACCTGGCGTACGTGGGCGGCAACGATGTCAACTTCCCGGAAATCTTCAACTGGCCGGTGGTCGAAGGCAGCTACTTCACCGAGGCCGATGAGCGCGCCGGGGCGACCGTGGCGGTGATCGGCCACCGCATCCGCGAAAAACTGTTCAAGGGCGTGGCCAGCCCGATCGGCCAGTACATCCTGATCGAGAACGTGCCTTTCCAAGTGATCGGCGTGCTGGCGGAAAAAGGCTCCAGCTCCGGCAACAAAGACAGCGACGACCGCGTCGCCATCCCCTACACCGCTGCCAGCGTGCGCCTGTTCGGCACCTATAACCCCGAGTACGTGGCCATTGCCACCACCGACGCACGCAAGGTGCACGAGGCCGAAGTGGCCATCGACCAGCTCATGCTCAAGCTGCACAACGGCAAGCGCGACTACCAGTTGACCAACAACGCCGCAATGATCCAGGCCGAGGCACGCACCCAGAACACCCTGTCGTTGATGCTCGGCTCGATTGCCGCCATCTCCCTGCTGGTGGGCGGGATCGGCGTGATGAACATCATGCTGATGACCGTGCGCGAACGTACCCGCGAAATCGGTATCCGCATGGCCACCGGTGCGCGCCAGCGCGACATCCTGCGCCAGTTCCTCACCGAGGCGGTGATGCTCTCGGTGGTCGGCGGCCTGTTTGGCATCGCCCTCGCCTTGCTGGTGGGTGGCGTGCTGGTGCTGGCCGAGGTGGCGGTGCAGTTTTCCCTGGTGGCGGTGCTGGGCGCGTTCGGCTGTGCGCTGGTCACCGGTGTCGTATTCGGCTTTATGCCGGCCCGTAAAGCTGCCCGGCTCGATCCGGTTAAGGCGTTGACCAGTGAATAAACGATCCATCGCACCGCCCCTGTCCGTGCTCAGCCTGTGCCTGTTGCTCAATGCCTGCACCGGCAACCCGCCGACCGTCGACAGCGGTATCGCACCGCCCGCCGCCTGGCAGTACGCCGAACGCAATGCCGCCCAGGCGATCAACAACCGCTGGTGGACGCAGTTTGGCAGCGCGCCACTCAACCGCCTGATCGACCAGGCCCGCCGCGACAGTTACGACGTGGCTGCCGCCATGGCCCGCGTGCGCCAGGCCCAGGCCAGCGCCGTGATCGCCGGTGCGCCGTTGTTGCCCGAGGTGAAGTTCAACCTCACCGCCAGCCGTGAAAAGCTGCTGCGCGGCAGCGGCAGTTCGGCGCTGGACGCCACCGAAAGCAATAACACCGTCGACAGCTTCGGCGCCAACCTCACCGCCAGTTATGAGGTGGACTTCTGGGGGGGCCGCGCCGCAGCACGGGACAGCGCCTTGCAGACGCTACGCGCCAGCGAGTTCGACCAGGCCACCGTGGAGCTGACCCTGCTCAGCAACGTCGCCGACCGCTACGCGCAAACCCTGGCCGCACGCCAGCGCCAACAGATCGCCGAGCTGAACCTGGCGAATGCGCGCAACGTGCTGGACCTGGTGCAAACCCGCTACACCGCCGGCTCCGCCACCGCCCTGGAACTGGCCCAGCAAAAAAGCCTGGTCGCCAGCCAACAACGGCAATTGCCGTTGATCCAGCAAGTGGCGGAAGAATCCCGGATCACCCTCGCCGCCCTCCTCGGCCAGCCCGTGCAGGCCCTGGACCTGGGCAGCGAAGGGTTCCAGGCCCTCAGCTGGCCCGCTATCGGCCCGGGTGTGCCCAGCCAACTGCTGAGCCGTCGCCCAGACCTGGCCCAGGCCGAAGCGCAACTGGCGGCCGCCCGTGCCGACGTCACCGTGGCCCGTGCGGCCATGTTGCCCACGGTCACCCTGGGCGCCACCGTGGGTTCGGGGTCGTACAAGGCCGAGGACATCCTGCGCAGCCCGTTCTACAACCTGACTTCGGGGCTGGTGGCACCGATCTTCAACCATGGCCGTTTAAGTGCGGAACGCGACAAGGCCAGTGCCCGCCAGGATGAGCTGCTGCAAACCTATCGCGGCGCAATCATCAATGGTTTTGCCGACGTGGAAAAAGCCCTGAGCAGCATCACGCGCCTGGACCAGCAACGTCAGTGGCAGGCAGAAGAACTGGAGCAGGCCCAGACCGCCTTCCAGATCGCCGAAAGCCGCTACCAGGCGGGTGCCGAGGACCTGCTGACGGTACTGGAAACCCAGCGCACCCTGTATGCCGCGCAAGATGTGAACGTGCAACTGCGGCTGTCACGGCTGCAGGCGAGCATTGCCTTGTACAAGGCGTTGGGCGGCGGTTGGAAAACCGAAATCTGATAAACGAAAGTCTGGTTTCCTACTGAAGTCTTTTTATCACCCTACATTTTTCAACCCGGGGTCCTTGGTAAAAAAGCCGCTCTCACACGGCTGCCCAGGACCTTTTGATGAAACCCAGCGTTCGCCTGACTCGCCTGGCCTGGTCTTTGATCGGGCTCATCGCTGCCCCCTCCCTGGCCGAACCGCTGATCCCACCCACCGCCATTGACTGGCTGCTGGACTGTCCACTGCCCACCGTCGCCCGGCTGGACCCGGAAGTGTTGGGCCGCACGCAATGCGGCGTGGTGAGCGTGCCCCGCGACCATGCGGCTCCTTCCCGTGGCCGCGTGCGCCTGGTGCTGACCCGTGTCGGCGCCCGCCAGCCGTTGAACCGCGAGGGCGTGGTGTTCGCTCAATCCGGCGAACCGCACCACGGCAAGCACACCCCTTTCGCTCTCCACCTCGCCAGCCGCTGGGAGTCCTACGCCACACCGGCCTACCGCGCTCTGACCAACCATTACGACGTGATCGAACTCACCCCACGGGATTTGCGCCAGGCCCAAGGCGTCGAGCAAGCCGCGTTGGACATGGAGTTCGTACGCGCCCAACTGGGCGAGGCACGCCTCAACTTTGTCGGCAACGCTGACGCCACGCGGCTCGGCAGCCGCTATGGCGCGCTGTTTCCGCAGCGTGTCGCGCGCATGGTGCTGGTCAATGCCAGCCACGGCGAACCCATCACATCGGGTATCGAGCACCTGTTGCTCAAGGCGCCACCCGCCCCGAGCAACCTCGCCAACGGCTGCGTCGAGCGATGGTTGGGCGACTTCCTGATTTATGGAAAACAACCACCGCCTTCAGCACGTTGCCTTGACAGCGGCCAATGGGACTAACACCCGCACTAACGCATTTGCGACCCCTTGCCACCGAAAACGACACCCTGCGTTGACCTGAGGGCTCAAGCGTTATTAAGTGCTATTTATCCGCATTAATACGATAAATCGAAGCCATGCTAAGCCGCCCGCTGAAACGCAAACGCCAGAAGCTGTCCGATGTGATTGTCGAGTCGGTCAAGCGCTCCATCGTCACCGACGCCTTGAAGCCCGGTGACCGTTTGCCCACCGAACGTGAGCTGATGGAAAGCTTCCAGTGCTCCAAAGGCTCGGCACGCGAAGCGCTCAAGGCCCTGGAGGTCGAAGGCCTGGTGAACACCCGCACCGGCCCCAGCGGCGGCGCGTACCTGAACCAGGCCGGCACCGAGCCGGCCAGCCGGGCGTTGCGCAATTACCTGCACTTCCAGCACCTGGACGGCGAGCAGGTGTACCAACTGCGCAAAGTCATCGAGGTGGAACTGGCGGTGTCGGTACTCGGGCGCCTCAGCGAGGACGACTACCAGGCCCTGCAGGACAACGTGGCGTTCTGCAGCGCACCGGAAGACAGCGAAGCCGGCCAGCGCGAACAACGCCTGGCGGAACTGGAGTTCCACAACCTGCTGGCCAAGGCCTGTCCCAACCCGCTGCTGAGCTTCATGGCGCAGTTTCTCAACGACCTGCTGCGTGACCTGGTGGTGCTGAAAAAAGCCTACAAGCCCAAGCGCAAACAGTTCGATGCGGCCAACCTCGACTATCACAAGCAGTTGCTGATCGCCTTTCGTGCCGGGGACGAAAGCGCCGTGCGCAGCCTGATGCATGAACACATGTGCGATGCCGAACACCACATGACCGCCCTTGAAGGCGAGGTCAGCCCGCATTTTCTGTTGGAGTTTGATCACCACCACTGACCCTGTAGGAGCCGGCTTGCCGGCGATGGCATCACCTGGGTGCATTTGACACACCGAGGTGCCTGCATCGCAGGCAAGCCAGCTCCCACATTTTGACCGCATTCCAACCAACTTCCGCGCCATCCAATAACAGGCCTGCCCACAGGCCCTTGCTCCACCGTATCGCCCTTGCCGCTCCTGCCAATAACTAAACCAGGGAGTCACCCCATGCAGCGTCGTACGTTATTGAAAGCCAGTCTTACCGCAGCCGCCGCCCTCAGCCTCCCGCTGAGCGTGCGGTCGGCATTCGCCGCCGAGCCCTTTACCTTTTACGGCCTCAAGTCCATGTCTGGCGCCTTTGCCAGCTATGGCAAGTTTGCCGACATGGGTTCACGCCTGGCGGTGGGCCAACACCCCGAAGTACTCGGCCGCCCGTTGAACTACAAGGTCATCGACACCGAAGGCAATGCCGGCAAGGCGGTGCGCAAGGTGCAGGAAGCCATCCAGCAGGACGGCGCACGGTTCTTCCAGGGGTGCACCCTGTCGTCGTCAGCGCTGGCGGTGGCCAAGGAAGTGGACAAGGTCGGCGGCGTGTTCATGACCCCGGTGGGCGCCGATGAAGTCACCGGCAAAGACTGCAACCACGCGACCTTCCGCTGGTCGGTGCCCACCTACGGAGCGATCCGCGAAACCATGGTGCCGCTGATCAAGCTGCTGCCGGACGCCAAGCGCTGGTACACCATCACCCCGCAATACGTGTTCGGCGAAGCGCTGCTCGAAGGCGCCAAGAATGTGCTCAAGGAACACGGCCTGGAGCACATCGGCAACAGCTACCACTCGTTGCAGGAGCAGGAATTCTCCGGCTACCTGACCAACGCCATCGCCGCCAAGCCCGATGTGCTGGTGCTGCTCAACTTCGGCAGCCAGTCCTCTAACACCCTGCGCCAGGCGGTGAACTTCGGCATCAAGGAACGCATGAAAGTGCTGCTGGTGTGGTCCGCCGGCCTCGATCAATTCCAGGAACTGGGCAGCGATGTGCTCGAAGGCGTGTACCTCGGCGCGCAGTATTGGCACCAGGTCGACACCCCGCTCAACCGCGAACTGGTCAAGCTGACCCAGGCCAAATACGGCATCAACCCCACCTACCCGCTGGCTGCTGACTACATCAGCACCAAGGTTATGCTCGACACCATCATCTCGACGGGCAGCTTCGACGGCCCCACCGTGGCCAAGGCCATGCAAGGCTTGAGCTTCGAAGGCCCGACCGGCAAGGAATCGATCCGCGCCGGCGACCACCAGGTGATCAAGGACTACTACCTGCTCGTCGGCAAGGCCGCTGGCGACATGGCTGACAAGGACGACCTGGCCAAGGTACTCAGCGCCGGCCAGTCGTTCCCGCCCGTGGAAGCCACCGGCTGCACGCTCGCCTGATCCCCTGAACATTGCACAGCAGGGCTGCGCGAGCAGCTTCCTGCCGAGGGTGCCTGCATGCTTAATCTTTACCTGTTCCAGATACTCAACGGCCTGGGATTGGGAATGATCTATTTCCTGATCGCCGTCGGGCTGACCATCATTTTCGGCCTGCTCAACTTCGTCAACTTCGCCCACGGCGCGTTCTTTCTGCTGGGTGCCTACATCTGCTACACCGCCGTCAGCCTAACCGGCAATTTCTGGCTGGCGCTGCTGATCGCGCCATTGGTGGTGGCAGCATTGGCCTGGGTGATCGAGCGACTGTTGATCCAGCGCATCTATCACTTGCCGCACATGTTCCAGATCCTGGTGACCCTGGGGATCGCGTTGATCATCCAGGAAGCCAGCGTGATGATCTGGGGCCCGGTGGGCAAGAGCGTTGCGGTGCCACAATTGCTGCGCGGCGTGCTGGTGGTGGGCGACTTCGTGTACCCGCACTACCGCCTGTTCCTGATCGGTTTCTCCGGCCTGGTCGGCCTGGGCTTGTGGCTGCTGCTGGAACGCACGCGGTTCGGTGCCCTGGTGCGCGCCGGCAGTGAAAGCACTGAAACCGTGTCGCTGCTGGGCACCAATATCTTCCGCCTGTTCTCCATGACCTTCGCCCTCGGCGTGGCCCTGGCCGGCGTTGCGGGCGTGCTGTTCGCCCCGTTGCGCGGCGCCCAGCCCTTTGTCGGCCCGGAGATCCTCGGCGTGGCCTTCGTGGTGGTGGTGATCGGCGGCATGGGCTCGTTCAGCGGCGCGCTGGTCGGCGGGTTGCTGGTGGGCGTGGTGCAAAGCCTGATGACCACACTCTGGCCCCAGGGCGCGAGCCTGATGATCTACGGCGCGATGGCCGTGGTGATCCTGGTGCGTCCTTACGGCCTGTTCGGGAGAGCCTGACATGAGCGAGAAAAATCCCCTGCCGTTTGCCAAGACGCAATCGCGCGCGATGTTGCTGTGGGTACTGGTGGTGCTGATCGGCCTGCCATTGATCTTGCCGTCGGCGACCCTGGCCACCGAGATCCTGATCTTTGCCATGGCCGCCCTGGCCTGCAACCTGTTGCTGGGCTACACCGGGCTGTTGTCGTTCGGCCAAGGCATCTTCTTCGGCGCCGGCGCCTACTGCGCCGCGTTGCTGATGCTGCACCTGCAACTGGGGCTGTTTGCCGCCCTGCTCGGCGCCGCCGTGGCCGGTGGCTTCCTGGCTTTGCTGGTGGGCGCCCTGGCGATCCGCCGCACCGGCATCTACTTCGTGATGCTGACCCTGGCGTTCAGCCAGATGGCCTACTTCGTCGCCTACACCCTCAGCGACTGGACCGGCGGCGACAACGGCCTGCTCAGCGTGCCGCGCCCAGAGATCCGTATCGGTGAAACGGTGCTGCTGTCGCTCAGCGATGCCCGCGCCTTCTATGCCTTTGTCGCGGTGCTGTTCCTGCTGATTTTCATCGGCGCGCGCCGGGTGATCGCCTCGCCGTTCGGCAGCACGCTGATGGCGATCCGCGAAAACGAAACCCGCGCTTCGGCCATCGGCTACGACACCCGCCATTTCAAGATCCTGGTGTTTGTGCTGTCCGGCGCCGTCACCGGGATTGCCGGCGCGCTGTACGCGATGCTGCTGCACTTCGTGCCGCTGTCGAACATCGACCTGGCGATGTCCGAGAACATCCTGATCATGACCATCGTCGGCGGCACCGGCTCGTTGTTCGGCTCGCTGCTGGGCGCCGGCTCCATCGTGCTGCTCGGGGATTTCCTCTCCGACCTGTGGCCGCGCTGGCTGATGCTGCTGGGGGTGATCCTGATCCTGGTGGTGATCTTCATGCGGGGCGGTTTGTGGGGCGGCCTGGCGTCGCTGTTCGAAAAGGTACGCGGCAGCCGCAAGGCCGCCGTTGTCGCCAAGGAGGAAGGGCTATGAGCATCCTGCTGGAAACCAAAGACCTGGAACTGGCCTATGGCGCCTTCCATGCGGTCAACGGTGTGAACCTCAAGGTCGAGGCTGGCACCATCCACACCATCATCGGGCCCAACGGCGCGGGCAAAACCAGCCTGTTCCACTGCCTGACCGGCGAGCGCCAGGCCACGGCCGGGGCGATTCATTTCGACGGCAGGAACCTGATGCGCAAACCCGCCCATGGCCGCGTCGGCCTGGGCATGGCGCGCTCGTTCCAGCTCACCAGCCTGTTCCAGAACCTCAGCGTGCGCGAAAACCTGCGCCTGGCGGCCCAGGGCCGCGACGGTGCCCGTGCGCTGAACTTCTGGCGCCGCGTCGACAGCAAACGCGAACACCTGGACATGGCCGACCAGGTGCTGGAGCGCCTGCAACTCACCACCCGCGCCGACACCCTGGCCGGCGAGTTGTCCCACGGCCAGCAGCGGGTGCTGGAGGTGGGCATGTCGATCTGTTCCAAGCCCAAACTGTTGATGCTGGATGAGCCCACCTCGGGCATGGGCATCGACGACATCCCGATCATGACCCAGCTGATCAGCGACCTCGGCCGCGACCACACGGTGCTGCTGATCGAACACAACATGAGCATCGTCATGTCCATCAGCCAACGCATCACGGTGATGAGCCACGGCCAGATCCTGGTGGAAGGCACGCCGGAATTCGTACGCGCCGATGAGCGTGTGCGCACTGCATACCTTGGGGAGGCTGCCTGATGCTGATCGTCGAGAACATTCATTCCTACTACGACAAGAGCCACGTGCTCGAAGGCGTCTCGCTGACCGTCAACCCTGGCGAACTGGTGACCCTGCTGGGGCGTAACGGCGCCGGCAAGACCACCACCCTGCGCAGCATCCTCGGGATCATCTGCCCGCGCCAGGGCCAGATCCACTTCAACGGCCAGGCGTTGGTGGGGCAGAAGATCTTTGAAATCGCCCGTCAGGGCCTGGCGCTGGTGCCGGAAAATCGCGGAATCTTCCGCCTGCTTACCGTCGAAGAGAACCTGCGCATCGCCGCGCGCAAGACCAGCCGCTGGCAGCTCGAAGACGTGTACGCCATGTTCCCGCGTCTCAAGGAACGCCGCAAAAATGCCGGCCACGCGCTGTCGGGTGGCGAGCAGCAGATGCTCGCCATCGCCCGCGCGCTGCTCAACGACCCCAAGCTGCTGATCCTCGATGAACCCACCGAAGGCCTGGCCCCGGTGATCGTCGACGAGCTGGTGAAAATTCTGCGCAAGGTCAAGGACGACGGCCTGCCGGTACTGCTGGTGGAACAGAACCTGATGGTCTGCGACAAGCTCGCCGACCGCCATTACGTGCTCGAACAGGGCCGCGTGGTGTACGAGGGCAGCGCCGCTGACTTCCGTGCCGACCCGAGTATCAAGAATCGCTATTTGGCCCTGAGTGCCTGACCGGAGATTGCAGATGAATAGTTTTGCGCAACCGCTCCAGAGCAACGCCCCGCTGATCAACCGCGACCGTTTGTGGCAATCGTTGATGGACCTGGCCCAGCTCGGTGCCACCGTCAAGGGCGGCGTGTGTCGCCTGGCCCTGACCGACTTGGACCGCCAGGCCCGTGACCTGTTCGTGCAATGGTGCGAGGCGGCCGGGTGCAGCGTCACGGTCGACGGCATCGGCAATATCTTTGCGCGCCGCGCCGGGCGCAATCCCGCCCTGCCCCCGGTAATGACCGGCAGCCATATCGACACCCAGCCCACCGGCGGCAAGTTCGACGGCTGCTACGGAGTCATGGCCGGGCTGGAGGTGATCCGTACTCTCAACGATTTGAACATCGAGACCGAAGCGCCGATTGAAGTGGTGGTGTGGACCAACGAAGAAGGCTCGCGCTTTCCGCCGTGCATGATGGGCTCCGGAGTATTCGCCGGTAAATTCGACTTGCAGGAGACCCTCGACAAACTCGACGACCAGGGGCTGTCGGTGGGTGCCGAATTGCAGCGCATCGGCTATGCCGGCACCCGCGCCGTGCTCGGCCATCCGGTGGGTGCGTATTTCGAAGCACACATCGAACAAGGCCCGGTGCTGGAAGACCAGGCCACCACCATCGGCGTGGTCATGGGCTGCCTGGGCCAGAAGTGGTTCGACCTGACCTTCACCGGCGTCGAAGCCCACGCCGGGCCGACGCCGATGCACCTGCGCAAGGACGCCCTGGTGGGCGCCGCCGAGGTGGTCAGCGCGGTCAACCGCATCGCCCATCAACAGCAACCCCATGCCTGTGGCACGGTCGGTTGCCTGAGCCTGCACCCGGGTTCGCGCAACGTAATCCCGGGCCAGGTGCAGATGACGATCGACCTGCGCCACCTGCACGCCGACAAGCTGCAAGCCATGGTCGATGAGGTGCGCGGCGTGATCGAAGCCACCGCCAAACACCACGGCTTGAGCTTTGAGCTGACGCCGACGGCCGACTTTCCACCGCTGGACTTTGCCCCGGCGTGCGTCAACGCCGTGCGCGAAGGCGCCCAGGCCCTGGGCTTGAGCCACATGGACATCGTCAGTGGCGCCGGGCACGACGCGATTTTCGTTGCCGAACTGGGCCCGGCCGGGATGATCTTTGTGCCGTGCGAAGGCGGCATCAGCCATAACGAAATCGAAAACGCCGCGCCGGATGATCTGGCGGCGGGCTGCGCGGTGCTGCTGCGCGCCATGGTCAACGCGGCCCAGGGGGATGTGGCATGAGTGAGATCGGCCAACTGACGGCGGTGCAACTGCTGGCGCATTTTCGTGACAAGAGCCTGTCGCCGGTGGAGGTCACCGAAGACGCGTTGCTGCGCATCGAACGCTACAACCCGGTGGTGAATGCCTACTGCCATGTCGACCCGCAAGGCGCACTGAACGCCGCACGCGCCTCGGAACAACGCTGGCTCAAGGGCCAGCCGTGCGGCGCGCTGGACGGCGTGCCCGCGTCGATCAAGGACCTGACCCTGACGGTCGGCATGCCCACCCGCAAAGGCTCACGCACCTCATCCGCCGAAGGGCCGTGGGACGTGGACGCCCCCTTTTCAGCCTTGATGCGCAAAGCCGGCGCCGTGCTGCTGGGCAAGACCACCACCCCGGAATTCGGCTGGAAGGGCGTCACCGACAACCCGCTATATGGCATCACCCGCAACCCGTGGGACACCCGCACCACCGCCGGCGGTTCCTCGGGCGGCGCCGGTGCGGCGGCGGCCTTGAACCTCGGCGTGTTGCACCAGGGCAGTGATGCGGGCGGCTCGATCCGGATTCCCTGCGCGTTTACCGGCACGTTCGGCATCAAGCCGACCTTCGGCTACGTGCCGCAATGGCCTGCCAGTTCCATGACGATCCTGTCGCACCTGGGGCCGATGACCCGCACCGTGCAAGACACGGTGCTGATGCTGCAGACCGTCGCGCAACCCGACGCGCGGGATGGCCTGATCGGTGCGCCAAGGGCCACGCCCTGGCTCACCCCCGGCACGGACCTCAAAGGCTTGCGCGTGGCCTACAGCCCCACGTTCGGTTATGTAGACGTCGACCCGCAGGTGGCCAGCGTCGTCGCCCGGGCCGTGCAGGGCCTGGTGCAATTGGGGGCACACGTGGAAGAAATCGACCCGGGCTTCAGCGACCCGCTGGAGGTGTTCAGCACCCTGTGGGCGGCCGGTGCCGCACGCCTTACCGGGCCCATGAGCGAGTCGCAGAAACAGCTGCTCGACCCTGGCCTGCTGAGCATCGCGCAACAGGGCGAACGCTTGAGCCTGGATGACTTCAACGCCGCCCTTGAAGCCCGCGCCGCGTTGGTGGCGCGCATGGCGGCGTTCCATGAGCACTACGACGTGCTGGTCTCGCCGATGATGCCGATCACCGCGTTCGAGGCTGGGCATAACGTACCGCCAGGTTCGGGCATGCAGGCCTGGATGGAATGGACGCCATTCACCTACCCCTTCAACCTGACCCAACAACCGGCCGCCTCGGTGCCGTGCGGTTTGGCAGCGAATGGCCTGCCGGTGGGCCTGCACGTGGTCGGCGCACGGTTTGCCGATGAGCAAGTGTTAAGGGTGTGCCAGGTGTATGCACAGGCATTCCCGACCGAGCATCTTGAAGCACCACGAACGCTCTAACTCAAGCCTTACGCCCCGGGACCGACCTGTGCATCCCGGGGCGGACTTGGCCTATAATCCGCGCTTCTTTTCTGTTGCCCGGATTGTTTTACATGCTATTCACAAGGACCGTCCTGGTGAGCGCAATGCTCACCCTCCTGCCGCCCCTGGCCCACGCTGCCAGCCTGGACCTCACCTACGAAGCGCCACCGTTGGAGGCTGCACCGGCCGAGCGCCCCGCCCAGAACAAAACCCTGTTCCCCGTGAAAACCCTGGCACCGCTGACCGTCGACTACAGCTGCAAAGGCCCGCAATGCCAATACGAGACGGATATCGACCAGCTCCATGAAGACCAGACCACCCAACATTGGTCCATTGGTATCCAGTAGGAGCCGGCTTGCCGGCGATGGCGGCGTGTCAGTCACCCCTGAGCTGGATGAACCACCGCTATCGCAGGCAAGCCAGCTCCCACATTCGGGCGCATTTCAAATGCATGAACTCGGTCACCTGTAGGAGCCGGCTTGCTGGCGATGGCGGTGTGTCAGTCACACATCAGCTGGCTGAACCACCGCTATCGCAGGCAAGCCAGCTCCCACATTCGGGCGCATTTCAAAAGTATAAACTCGGTCACCTGGAGGAGCCGGCTTGCCGGCGATGGCGGCGTGTCAGTCACCCATGAGCTGGATGAACCACCGCTATCGCAGGCAAGCCAGCTCCCACATTCGGCCGCATTTCAAAGCATGAACTCGGTCACCTGTAGGAGCCGGCTTGCCGGCGATGGCGGTGTGTCAGTCACCTATGAGCTGGTTGTACCGACGCTATCGCCGGCAAGCCGGCTCCTACCGTGTTGAGCGCATTCCATTACAATGCCTTCCACTCATTTCCCGGGGGCCTTCATGGACATCGAACTGGCACGCACTTTCCTCGAAATCACTCGCTGCGGCAGCCTGGCTGCGGCGGCCGAGAAGCTGCACGTCACCCAGACCGCGATCACCGCCAGGGTCAAGAACCTCGAAAGCCAGTTGGGCAGCACGTTGTTTGTACGCAACCGTGCCGGGGCGCGCCTGACGCCGGATGGCGAGGCCTTTGTGGTGTACGCCAACCAGTTGCTGCAAACCTGGGAAGCGGCCAAACGCGACCTGCCGTTGCCGGATGGCTATCGCAACGTGCTCCATATCGGTGGCGAAGTCAGCCTGTGCAACCCGTTGATGCTGGGCTGGGCCCAGGCCCTGCGCGAACACATCCCCGGCCATGCCCTGCGTACCGAGGTGCGTGAAGGCGAATACCTGCTGCGCCAACTGGAACTGGGGGTACTCGACGCGGCGCTGGTGTTCCAGCCGCAATACTGGCCCGGCTTGCAGGTGGAGCAGGTGCTGGAAGAAAAACTGATCCTGGTGCAGTTGGTCAGCAAGCCCGATCCCTACGTGTATATCGACTGGGGCCCGGGGTTTCGCCAGCAACACGACACCGCCCTGCCCGACAAGGCCCGCGCCGCCCTGAGCTTCAACCTGGGGCCGCTGGCGTTGCAGTACATCCTGGAGAACGGCGGCGCCGGCTACTTCCGCACCCGTGTCGTGCAAAGCTACCTCGACAGCGGCGTGATGCAGCGGGTGCCCAAGGCGCCGGAGTTCAGTTTCCCCACGTACCTGGTGTATTCGCGGGCGCGGGATTCGGCGGTACTGCAACAGGCGCTGGAATTGCTGCGGGGAGTGGTCAAGGCGGAATCCGACTGGTCGCAGCGTTGGGATCCGTTGATTTGAGAACGGCGCCCGACTAGCACAATCACGAAGGGAGACTAAGCTCAGTCACCACAAAAAACACTATGAGCCCGCCACTATGCCTGACGCTACCGAGGCTTTTCGCGCCCGCTACCGCGCCGCCGTGTCCCGGCACTACAACCCCTGGCTTCACGCCGTCTTCGTGCTTCTCTACGGCGCAACCTGCATCACCCTGGCCTGGTCCTCAACCCAGTCCATCACCCCACTCCAGTGGCTGACCGTCCCCCTGACCCTGGTGTTCTTCAACCTCTGCATCTACCTCGTGCACCGCCACCTCGGCCACCACAAGCACAGCTTCGCCCGGCTGTTCTACGCCCGTCATACCGGCGACCACCACAGTTTTTTCACCCCCGGCCACATGACCTACGACAGCCCCCGAGACTGGCGTGTGATCCTCTTCCCCGCCTGGTTGATCGTGCTGCACAGCCTGGCGATCACCCTGCCCGCCTGGTGGTTGCTCAAGCAACTGAGCCCCAATGTCGCCGGGCTATTCGCGGGTTGCATGCTGCTGGGCTATCTGCTCTACGAAGTGTTCCACGCCTGTGAACACCTGCCCGTCGAACACCCGGTGGCGCGCCTGCCGTGGATCCGCCAGATGCACCGCTTGCACGCCCTGCACCACCGCCGCGAGCTGATGCAGGGGCGTAATTTCAATATTGTGTTTCCCCTAATGGACTACCTGTTCGGCACCCTGCACTGGGAGCCGAACGCCCACGACAATCAGGAACCGTCATGAGTACCCGCCCCAAGAAACTGCGTCATCTGCTGTTCGTATTGCTGCTGGCGGCGCTCGCCTTTTTGCTGTTGATGCCTACCAAGGTGCAGCCGGTGAACTGGTCCCCGCCCAAGGCGCCCTCGATGAAAGAGGGGCCCTTTGCCGAGAACTTACGCCTCAAGGATGTGCAGCGGATCGGCGCCCAGGACATCGCCGGGCCCGAGGCCCTGCTGCTGGATGCCCAGGGTTTTCTGATCAGCGGGCTGCATGACGGGCGCATCATCCGCACCTCACCCGACAGCCACACCCTGGAAGTGCTGGCCAATACCGGTGGGCGGCCCCTCGGCATGGCACTGCACCCGGATGGGCGCCTGATCATTGCCGACGGGATCAAGGGCTTGCTCGCACTGGATGCGAACCGTCAGCTCGTGCCCCTGAGCAGCAGCGCCAATGGCGTGCCCGTCGGCTTTACCGATGACGTGGCCGTGGACGCCAGCGGGCGCTATGCCTACTTCAGCGATGCGTCGAGCCGCTGGGGTTACGGGCAGGACGGTGAAGCCGTGATCGAACACGGCGGTGACGGCCGGCTGTTGCGCTATGACTTCAGCAACGGCACCACCGAGGTACTGCTCGATCACCTGCAATTTGCCAACGGCGTCGCCCTGGGCCCGGATGAAAGCTACGTGCTGGTCAATGAAACCGGCGCCTATCGCATCAGCCGCTACTGGCTCAAGGGCGAGCGAGCGGGCAGCCACGACCTGTTTATCGACAACTTGCCAGGCTTGCCGGACAACCTCAGTTTCAACGGCCACGACCGCTTCTGGGTGGCGCTGTACTCGCCACGCAACCCGCTGCTGGATGGTTTCGCCGGCTACCCATTGCTGCGCAAGGTGATGGTGCGGGCACTGATGGTGGTGCCCAAGCCGATCGAGCGCAAAGCCTTCGTACTGGGGCTGGATACCGAAGGCAAGGTCATCGCCAACCTGCAGGACGGCAGCGCAGGCAATTACTCGCCCATCACCACCGCCCGGGAATATGGCGACTGGCTGTACCTTGGCTCACTGAAAAGCACGAGCATGGCGCGCCTGCCGCTGAAGCTGGCCCTGGCCCGGGAATGAAAAAAGGGGCAGCCCTCGCAGGCTGCCCCTTCTCATTCACTCAGTGCATCAATGGATGATGTCCTGGGTGCAGATGTGCCCGAAGGTCACGTAAGGCACGTTGTCGCCGCCCACGCCCACACCCGGGAACTCGTCCAGCTCGATCCGCCAGCCGCCGAAGTTGAAGGTGGTGGCCCAGTTGTACTTCACGCCGGTGCTGCTGTCCGGGTACTCCACGCGGTACTCGCCGAAGCAACTGCCCAGTGCCGCACCCGAGAGGGACGCACCCGCGCTGTCGGTGGTGGCCTTGAAGTCGGTCCAGTTGAACTCGGTGCCGGTGAAGTGCTTGTCAACCCGCAGCACCGGTGTAACGCCCAGCAGCGGTGCGCCCGTGGAGTCGGACCAGTTAGTGGTCCAGGTCAGGTTCCGTGCCGCCTGGGTGGCCATCCAGAAGATCGTGCTCGGCACGCGCACCACGTTGTCGCCCTTCACGTCGAAGCTGTTCAGGCGTGGCGCCGAACCCAGGGTGAGCTTGTATTGGGCGGTAGGGTCCTGGACCACGGCAGGGTTGGCCCGCACGCGAACCTGGGCCACATAGCCCGGCGTGACGCCGGAGAGGGTCATGCTGTTACCGGCCGGCACCACCACCCAGTTGTTGCCCTCCAGACGCTCGAAGATCCACTGGTTACGCACGCCCTTCTGGTCATCGCTCAGGGCCATCGCCACGTTCTGGCCACGGGTGGCCTGGAAGGCGAAGTAGTCGATATCGTTGGGGTTATCGATATTGCCCGTCACACGGTTCAGGGCATCGGGCAGCACGAACGAGGTCTGCGGAGTGTCGTTGGGTTCATAGGCATCGATGTTGAAGTCTACCCCCACGCCAAAACTGAACTGGGCGTTATTGGCCTCGTTGGCCACCATGTACCAGTAGTAGTCACCTGCCGGCAGCACGGCGCTGATGTATTCATCGGCGTTGCCCGGGTTGTCGGACGTACCGAGAAGCTCCAGATTGCCCTGGCCATCGTCGCGGAACAGGCTCAGCGACAGGTTGGCACCCGCACTCTGGTCAACCAGTTGCACCAGCGCACGACCGTTCTGTGGCAGGTGGAAGTGGTAGGGGAAGTCCTGGCCGGTCTGCACCTCGGTCAAGGTGTAGAGGGTGTTGATGTCCAGCGTCTGAAACAGCGGAACGAATTCGGCGGCAGCGACCTTGAGTTTGTCCTGGTCGGGCTTCTTCAGTTCGCTGTCGACGGTGGCAACGGCGGAGAGTTTCGCCGCCTTGCTCGCCACGGCCTTGGCCGGCGCTTTTGCGGTCATGGCCGCCTTGAGCTTCTGCTGAAGCTGGGAGGCAACCGCCTTGGACTCGAGCTTGCCACCGGACTTGAGGGCTTTGTGCACCGCCTCCTTGACGGCCTGGGCGCTCACCTTGGGCAGCGGTTGCGAAGGGTACTGTTCGGCCAGGGCAAAGGCCGAGACAAAGCAGGAGGCCGCCATGGCCGCGCCCAACATAAAGGCTTTTTTCGATTTCATTTTTTATCCATCCATAGTTAAAAACTGAAGTGCAGGTGACATCCGGTCACCTGGGATGGAATCTAGCCAGATACTGTATGCATGTCCAGTATTTTTATGAAGTTTTCTTCACCTAATAGCCGGTCATTTCCAGGTAGCCAACCCCGCCATCGAACTGCACCGGCCCTTCCCAGTAAGGAATGCTCAGGTTCATCCAGGCCTTCGGGTTGACCGCCTGTGCGGTGATATCCAGCTGTTTGCCGGGGATTTTCAGCGACCAGCGCGTGGGAATTCGGCGCCCGTCGATGTCGGTGGTGGCGAGTGGCGTGAGCTGGATGTCGGCGTTGTGCAGGGTCTGGGTGCGGCCCTGCGCATCGATCCAGGTGCCCGTCAGGTAACCCTCACCGTCGGTTTGCCGCACGCGAAACAGCATCAATTGCTCGCCACGGTCCAGGTGCAGGGAGAACCAGTCCCAGCCGGTCTGGCTGACGGCCAGGGGTTGGCTGCTCCACTCGCGGTCGAGCCAGGCGCTGCCACTGACCTGATACGCCTTGCCGTCGATCGTCACGTTGCCGCTGGCGGTGAAAAAAGGCTGGCTGTAGTAATACGACGCCTGGCCCTGATCGGATTTGCGGCTGTAGCCGTTATCGCCTTGCAGCACCAACGGGCGGCTGGAGGTCAGGTGCAAGTCATAGGCGAACTGCGGGCCATGGGCCTTGAGTTGCATGTCGGCCAGGGGGCTGGTGGCGCCGGGGCGCGTGGCGAAATTCCAGTCGTCGATCCACGCATTGAACGGCGCCGCCTGGGCGCCGGCCTGGCCAACACCGCCGCGCGCATAACGCTCGGCGGCGTAATGCCGGGTGGCCGAAGTGACGGCCGCGTGCCCCAGCCAGATCGTCGGGTCCTGCCACCCCGCCTGCGCCGGCCCAGCCTTGAGGGCGTTGCGGAACAAGGTCCACTGCACGCCGAACACATTGCCCTCGGCATCCTTGAGGTTGGCGGTGACGTACCACCATTCGATGCGGAAACCGGCGTGGGGCCCGTGGTCCTCGGGAAAGCTGAACACCTTGCCCGGCACTACCTGGGCAAAGTCCGCTGCCTCACTGCCCAAGCCGGCGAAACTTTCCTGGGGTGCGGGCGCCTGATCGCAGGCACTCAACAGCACCAGCAAGGCCCCGGCCAGCAACGCCTTAATCTTCATGGGCAAAGGTCCTCAGCAAGTCCGCCGGGCGACTGCGGTACAACTGCCACAGCGGCCAGGCCGACGCCAGCGAGGTGGCCAACATCGCCAGCCCCAGCAGTTGCGCCAGTTGCCACGGGAACACCTGCAACGGCAGGCGCCAACCGAAGGCCTGCACATTGATCACCGCGTCCAGGCACCAGGCCAGCAACAGGCCCAAGGGCAACGCCAGCACCAGGGTCAACAGCGCCAGCAACCAGGTCTGCGCCAGGTTGAGCAGCATCAGTTGGCGGCGCGTCACCCCCAGCGCCCACAGCGGCGCGAGCTGGCCGAGGCGGCTCTGGCTCTGGGTCAACAGGCTGATGAACAGTGCCACGCCGGCCACGCCGAGGGTAAGGCTGTTCAGCGCGGCGGTGGCGGCAAAGGTGCGTTCGAACACCTGGCTCGAATAGCCCTTGAGCTGCTGTTGATCGACAATGCGGCTGTCCTCCAGCGCAAATGCGTGCTGCACGTCCCGCACCAGCGGCGCGACATCCTCGGGGGCCATGCGCAGGTTGAAACGGGCCGGCGACAGTGTCGGCCAATGGGCCAGCAAATGGGTGGAATTGACCAGCACGTGGCCCTTGGGGTTGCCATAGTCGGCGTAGATGCCCACCACCGTGGGTGACCAGAGCCCCTGCGGCGTGGGGATGCTCACCTGATCATCCAGCCGCACGTTCAAGCGCCGCGCCAGTTGCTCGCTGAGCATCAGCGTGTCGCCGTGCTGCAATCGGTCCCAAGGTTGATTAACCGCGTCCAGCAGAGGCCAGTGCTGGCGATAAGTGGGGTCGTCGATCACCCCGAACAGGTCAGCCGGCCAACCTTGCAACTGCGTCGACACTTGCCAGGTCGGCAGTACGGTGTTCACCGTTGGTTGCTGCGCCAACCAGTGGCTCAACTGTTCGGCCTGCGCCGGGTTCTGCGGATTGAGATACAGCTCGGCGGTGAGGCGTTGCTCAAGCCAGTTGTTGAAGGTCTGGCGAAAGCCCGAGGTCATGGAACCCGCGCCGATGTTCGCCGCCAGTGCCAACAGCAACGCCATCAACGCCAGGCTCAACGCCGGCAGTTGCTGACGACAGTCGGCGAGGAACCATTGCCCCAGCACCGAGCGGCTGCGCCCGAGCACCGTCTTCAACACAGTATTAAGGATTACCGGCAAACCCAGGGCAGCCCCCAGCAGCAAGGCGGCCATCAGCACAAAACCGGCGGCCAGACTGTTGCCCAATACCAATGCCAACAACGCAACCAGCAACGCGGCAGCCGCGACCCAACCCTGGCGTCGCAACCAGCGCCCATGGGCCTCGTGCCAGGCCTGGGCATTGGCCAGTGCCAGCAACGGCAGGCGCGCCGCCCGCCACAGGCTGCTCGCGCCCGCCAACAGCGCGCCGAGCAGGCTCAAGCCCAACCCCGTCAACCACCAGCCAGGGCTCAAGCTCAACTGGCCGGGCACTTCGGCGCCGTACAAGCCACGCAAGCTGGCCGCCACGTCCGGCAGCAACAGGCTGGCCACCAGGTAACCGCTGGCCACGCCGAGCACGCCACCGAGCAGCGACAACACACCCAGCTCCACCCCCAGGCTGAGGATCAGCATCCGCGCACTGACCCCGCAAGCGCGCAATGTGCGCAGCAGCCCGCGCCGTTGTTCCAGCGCCAGGCCGATGGCGGCATGCACGATAAACAGTCCCACCACAAACGACAGCAAGCCGAGGGCGTCGAGGTTCAGGTGAAAGCTTTCGGTCAGCCGCGAAAGGTTGTTGTCCTCGGCCAGGTGCAGTTGCAATTCGGCGGGCGGGGTGGGATGGGTGGCGGCAAAGGCGTTGTCCAGCAGCAGCCGCGACAAACGCCCAGGCATCTCCAGCAAGGGTTGGGCAAAGCCGATGTCGGTGAGCAACAACCCGGGGGCCATGTCTGCCTGGGCCTGCAATGGCGGCAAGGTTTGCCCGTTTGCCGTCTGCGGCTGTTCGCCTTCGTGCAAGCCCAGGGCTTGCAAGGTTTGCGGAGCAATCCAGGTACGTCCCGGCGGCGCAAAGAACGCAGCCATCTGCGCCTGGCTCAGGCGTTGCCCGGCCACTGCGGCATTCCCCGGCAATGACACCGGATCGATGCCCATCAACTGCAGGCGCACCTCCTCATGCCCCTTGAGTACCACCCGCCCCTGCACCACCGGTGACACCGGCCACCCCGCACGGCGCAACTGGGCAAACAGGGCCTGGGGGAAGCTCGATGCACCGGTCGCACTGAGGCTGGCTTGAGGCTCACCACCGATCAATTGGCTGGCGCGTGCGTAGCTGTCCCGCGCCTGGCTGTTGAGCGCCTGCACACCGGTCAACAACGCCGTGGCCAGCCACAGGCCGGTCAACACGCTGAAGAACTGCACGGGATGGCGCCGCCAGTGGCTCAGCAGCGCACGCAACGCCCAATAAAAAACGGCCACCTCAACGGGCGTCCGCCGGTACGACACGGCCACGCTGCAACACCACCTGGCGGTCGAGCCGTGCAGCAATGCGCGGGCTGTGCGTGACCATCAGCAGGCTGGTGGGGCTGTCGCGCAGCAGGTCCAGCAACAATTGCAGCACGTCATCGCTGGTGGCTTCGTCGAGGTTGCCGGTGGGTTCATCGGCCAGCAACAAGCCCGGTCGCGAGGCCAATGCGCGCCCCACCGCCACCCGCTGTTGCTGGCCACCGGAGAGCTGCTCCGGGTAGCGCTTGAGCAAGTCACCCAGACCCAGGCGCTCCACCAGGTACGCCTGCCACTGCGGGTCAAATCGCCCGGCCAGGCGCGCCTGGAACGCCAGGTTGTCCTCCACGCGCAAACTGCCGATCAGGTTGAACTGCTGGAACACCAGGCCGATCTCGGTGCGCCGCCAATGGGCCAGTTGCGCCTCACTCAATTGGTCAAGACGCTGCTCGCCCACCTGGATGCTGCCACCGTCCACCCGGTCCAGGCCGGCCACCAGGTGCAGCAGCGTGCTCTTGCCACTGCCCGACTCGCCCATCAGCGCCAGACTGCTGCGCGCCGCCAACTGCAAGTCGACACCCGCCAGCACCGCCAGGGGCCCTTGCGCGGTGGCGTAGCTCTTGAGAACACCTTGCACCTGCAACATAAATACGCTCGTTCGGGGGTCTGCAAACGAGGATAACGGCTGACTTTGCGCCCCGTGCGAATTTTTCACATGGATTTCACCGCCCGCCCACCCACGCCTCTCTAAATTGCCCACCAAGCGTCGTAGAGCGGCAACTTGTTAGTTGCCAGTGACGGCAACTTTTAACAGCTGGATGTTCAGCGAAAAGACAGCAGCCCTGTGACAGTCTCCTACTCCACTACGGGCATCCGTCAATGCGCTGCGCCTGTTTGATAACAACACTGCCAACAGTGCCCATGGTGAATAGTGTGGTTGACCTTACCCTGACCAAACCGCGTGTGCGCCGAAGCCTTTTCAGGCGCCTGAAAAGGCTCTGGCTGGGCATGGCCATCGTCAGCCTGCTGGTGTCCGGTTTCGTGTTCTGGCCTCGGTCGCCGACGAACCTGGGCGTGCGCAACCACCTGATCAACTCCGGGCTCCTGGCCAGTTGGCGCAACGGAGACGTGGTGGTGCTGGTACGCCATGAAGAACGCTGCGACCGCTCGAAAAATCCCTGCTTCGGTCCGGCCGACGGCCTCACGATCAACGGCACGCAGCACGCCAGCGAACTGGGCAAAGCCTTCCACGCCCTGGGCATGCAGGCGACGGACGTGCTCAGCAGCCCCACCACTCGCACCGCCCAGACGTCACTGTTCGTCTTCGGCAAGACCGAGCTGTCCGCCGGCCCGCTGGCCATCTGTGGAGACGCCATGGGTGAAGAGATCCTCAGCAACAAACGCCCCGACCACAACCTGGTGCTGATCACGCACAGCGCGTGCATCAACGACTTCGAACAGGCCTTGGGGTTCCCCCATGCCATCACCGCCGAATACGGCAGCGCACTGTTCGTCAAGGTACTGCCCAATGGCAAGTTCAAGACCCTGGGCATTATGAACAGCCAGGATTGGCCCGCCGCGCTCAAACAACTTTAAACACACTTTTTTACATATCCAGCGGCTGTCGTGTTCAGCAAAACGACAGCCCGTTTCTGGCATGTTTAGTTGTGCCTGTTAGTTAGGGACGCCATGATTATTTTCAGTGACTTAGTGAACATTTTGATGTTTTGCACTACTACTTTCCTGCACCCTTTTTCTGCCACTGAACGTCAAGGAGCGACGTTTTCATGACTCGTTTGAAACCCCTGCCCGTATTGCTGCTGGCATTCGCTGTGTTCTACCTGTTGCCCATGGGCCTGCACGGCCTGTGGATTCCGGATGAAACACGCTACGCCCAGATCAGCCAGGAAATGCTCCTGAGCGG
The DNA here is from genome assembly GCF_059418405.1 of Pseudomonas sp. GW821-FHT09A09. NCBI lineage: Bacteria > Pseudomonadati > Pseudomonadota > Gammaproteobacteria > Pseudomonadales > Pseudomonadaceae > Pseudomonas > Pseudomonas sp. GW821-FHT09A09. The sequence continues at coordinate 23,853 of NZ_JBWKPU010000042.1, read as the reverse complement.
CAACTGGGTCTCCCCCCATTTCATGGGCGTGCGCTACTTCGAAAAACCCTCTGCCGGCTATTGGCTTATTGCCCTCGGCCAGGCGGTGTTTGGTGAAAACCTGTTCGGCGTGCGCATTGCCTCGGCCATCACCACCGGCCTGAGCGTGCTGTTGGCGTATCTCATCGCACGTCGCCTGTGGAACGACCCGCGCAAGAGCTTCGCCTGCGCCCTGCTCTACATGAGCTTTGGCCTGGTGGCCGGGCAAGCCGGGTATTCGAACCTCGATCCGCAGTTCACCTTCTGGGTCAACCTGAGCTTCGTCGCACTCTGGTTCGCTCTCGACAGCCAAACCACGCGTGGCCGACTCAGTGCCTGGGTGTTGCTGGGCGTGGCCTGCGCCATGGGCTTCATGACCAAGGGCTTCCTGGCGTGGCTGTTGCCCGTGTTGATCGCCGTGCCGTACATGCTTTGGCAACGCCGCCTGGGCGAATTGGTGCGCTATGGCTCGCTGGCCATCCTGGTAGCGGTGGTGGTATGCCTGCCGTGGGTGTGGGCGATTCATCTGCAGGAGCCGGACTACTGGCGCTTCTTCTTCTGGCACGAGCACATCCGCCGTTTCTCTGCCGACAATGCCCAGCACGCCCGCCCGTGGTGGTTCTTCCTGCCGATCATGGTGGTGTCGTGCCTGCCGTGGTCAGCGCTGTTGCCCACCACTGCACTCAAAACCTGGAAAGAAAAAGCCCAGCCGAAGATGGTGTTCCTGGCCCTCTGGCTGCTGCTGCCCCTGGGCTTTTTCAGCCTGAGCAACGGCAAGCTGCCGACCTACATCATGCCTTGCCTGCTGCCCCTGGCCTTGCTGATGGGCCACGCCCTGATCGACCAGCTCAACCAGGGCAAGACCCGCGCCTTGCGCTTCAACGGCCTGCTCAACTTCGCTATCGGCCTCGTGGCGATGGGCGCGCTGATCTACCTGCAAATTGATGACCCGCTCTACAGCAACAGCCACGCCGAGATGTTCAGCCTGTCCCTGGCCTTTATCGTGCTGCTGGGCTGGATCCTCGCCAACTTGCTGCAAGCGTTCCGCCCGCTGACGCTGTGGGCCATGCCGGCGCTGGGCATCGGCCTGCTGGTGGCGTTGCTGCCGGCTGGCATGCCTGAAGAGATCACCGATAACGAAATGCCCGACCAGTTCGTGCTGGAGCATCTGGATGAATTGCAACAAACCCATGCTTTGCTGAGCAACGAATTGGGTTCGGCGTCTGCCTTGTCCTGGCGCCTGCGCCGGCCGGAAGTGGCGTTCTACGACACCGAAGGTGAACTGCGCTATGGCCTCAAGTACGCGGGTTCAGTGCACCGCAAAGTCAGCCTCGACAGTGTCCAGCCGTGGTTGGCCGAGGCTCGCCAACAGGGTTCGGTCGGTGTGCTGATGCGGGTCAAGAGCACCAGCGAACACCGCGAGGAAGGCCAGTTGCCGGCGGGCGGCAAGCGTTATCGCAAGGGCGCCCTGCTACTGATCATTTACCCAAAACTTCCTTAACGCGACGCCTGCCACGAGTACAGCCCCATGAGTTTCTGGAAAACCGAACGCGGCGCCCTGCTGTTGCTGCTGGGCGTCTCGGCGCTGCTGCTGTTGGCGGGCTTGGGCAGCCGCGACGTGTGGGGGCCGGAAACCCGCTGGGCCAACATCGCCCTGCAGATGCTGCAAAGCGGCGATTACTTCGACCCGTTTCTCAAGGGCGCACCCTACTACGACAAACCCCTGCCGTCGTACTGGCTGATCACCGGCTTTGCCAACCTGATGGGCGGGCTCGGCCCGTGGTCGTTGCGCCTGTCGTCGGTGATCGCGGCGTGGCTGAGCATCTGGCTGGTCTACCTGATCGGCGAGCGCCTGCTCCGCAAAGGCACCGGGCTGATTGCCGGCTGGATGCTCGCCACCACCTTCTACTTCCTGTTCTGGGCCCGCGTGGCCACTGCCGACATACTCACCGTGTGCGGCGTGCTGGCGGCCGTGTGGTGGTACTGGCGTGGGCCGGATGACACGCGGCTGGGTCGCTACTGCGTGTTTTTCCTGCTGCTGGCCGCCACGTCGCTGTTCAAGGGCCTGATCGGTTTTGTGCTGCCCGGCCTGGTGCTGCTGCCACACCTGCTCAGCGAGGGGCGTTACAAGCGCCACCTCAACCTGCGCCTGCTGCTGGCGCTGGTGATTGCGGCGGGGTTCTATGCGATTCCGTTCGTGCTGTCTCACTTCTACGGCGCACCGACCTACGGCGAAAGCGGCCTGGAGCTGGTGTTCAAGGAAAACGTGGTGCGCTTCTTCGACCCCTTCGACCACATGGGGCCGATCTACACCTACCTGATCTACCTGCCCGCCTACACCCTGCCCTGGGCACCGTGCTGGGTGCTTGGCCTGTGGCTGGCAATGCGGCACTGGCAGCAAATCCCACCCAACGTACGTTGGCTGGTATGGGGCCTGGGCCTGCTGTTTGTGTTCTTTACCGCCAGTGGCAGCCGCCGCAGCTACTACGTGCTGCCGCTGGTGCCGTTTGCACAACTGCTGGCCGCCTGGTGGCTAAGCGAACGCCTGCAGAAAAAACCGGCCAGCTGGCCGCGTTGGCAGAAAGGTTTTGGCATCGCCGCTGCACTGATGCTGCTGGTGCTGGGCGTGGTCTACCCGTGGACCAACGGCAACGGCGGCGTCACGCGTTTCGTCGAAGACGTGCAAACCCAGGCCGTCAAGACCGCGCCGTGGAACCAGTGGCAGATGGTGCTGGTGGAAGTCGACAACAAGCTGCCGATGTACCTGCAAAACGGCGGCAAACCGTTCTACTACGTCGCCGAAACCCAGGACTTCCCACGCCAAGGCGACAGCGCCGCGATGCTGGCCTGGCTGGAGAAAACCAGCGGCCAAACCTTCGATCCGCAACGCACGATCATCTTCGCGCAATACTCCAAGGACGACCCCACACCGCTGGCCTACTTGGGGGCTGACCATCAGGTGATCACCACCCAGCCGGACAATGGCGAGCGGCTGTTTCAGAAGCGTGGCGGTGGCAGCGTGGCGTTTGTGCCATCAGCTCGTTAGGCCAGCGAACTACTCGTCGCAGGCCTTGCGGTTGATGATGATTTTCTCCCGGGTGCTTTCGTCAATCAGGCTGCGAAGCAACTGGAAGAGTGGGTCGGCGTCGGTGTAGCGCTTGCCGTAGGCCAGGTTGAATTCATAGTCGAAACCGGGTGGGTTCTTGCCCTGGTTGTGTTGCAGGAGGGTCTCCAGCTTGTCCAGCGCCTTGACGGCCAGGGCCTCGGGCGACTGCGCAAGCTCGTAGTCATCCCAGAGCGCCAGCACCTCGGCCTGCAGCCTGTCATCCAAGGTGCGGGTCAGGCTCAGCAGGTCGTTTCGCTCTTGCTCGCCTTTGTTGGGGAACAACGCCTGGCTGACGGCAGGAATGTCGCCATTGATCGCCTCACCCAAATCATGAATCACACACATCTTGAGCACCTTCAGTACATCGAGATGGGCCAACTGGTCGGCGAAGACCATCACCATCAGGCACAGGCGCCAGCTATGTTCTGCGGTACTTTCGGCGCGCCCCGATGAAGTGTGCGCGCTTCTGAGCACGTCCTTGAGTTTTTCCGCCTCGCGAAGAAATTCAAGCCGCCCTTTGATTGTTTCAATCTCCATAACACCCTCTGCACACGCTATACGCCATCATTGCCAGCCTAGGCGCGGCAAGGGTGGGCGTCCACGCATAAAATATGCGTCACATGGGTTTCAGAGCGTCTCGACCAGGCGCGCGGCTGTTCCGTCCGAGAGTGGAATTCGCGTCCAGCGGCAACGACCGGGGCGAATGGGGACAAGCAGGGAGTCGTTGGCGCCCGTGGTGAACTCCAGCGCCGGCGGCGCCAACGCGTCCCGCCATCCGGAGGTCTTGAGGGCCAGTTCCTTGCTGACGATATCCGGCGTCGCGAAACGCCAGAGCGAAAGCCCCAACAATTCGCTGACAGGCCGGGTGAACTCGGCGGCACGACCGGGCGAGCACGCCAGCAGCCGATGGGTCAGGTCACAAATGAGGTGCATGGGCCGTGGGCTCTCGCTGACCAACCTGGCCAGCACTTGGTCGGCCGCACCGTCCAGGCGAGCCGCCAACAAGTGCTCCAACTGCTTGTGTGCTGCGCAGTCCATGGATTGCGTGCCGCTTTCCCAGCGCGAAATGGTCGATTGAGTGACCCCGAACAACTGCGCGGCATGCAGCTGTTTTACGCGGTGCAGCAGGCGCCAGCGGCGCAGCGCAATGCCAGGCAGGGCCAGGGGAAGCAAGGTGTCAGGCATTCTGGGCTACTGAAGGATTGCCGGGTGTGCCAGTCTGGGGGATCCACGCCCTGCCCGCAAATGCACGGGATAAACGGGCATCGGCTCAGCGCTCAGGAGTGTACCTGCGCGTTTGTGGCAAGCCCGCGACGCCAGGATCGACCCGTAACCCCGCCAGTTGCTCCTGCACCGCCCGCCCCTCTGCCCGGTTGCGGATAAACCCGGCGCGGGTGAAGCGTTCCAGAAACGGTACGGGCAGCGTCTTGTCCGGCGTGCCCAGCGGGTGCTCGGCCACATCGCCGAACAGGGTGTAGGCTGCGCTCGGCAGGTGCCGCGTGTTGAGGTCGCTGGTGAGGCGGCCTTCCTGCAGGACGATGGCGCGGTTGGTCACCCGTTGCAGGTCGGACAGACGTTGCGAGATGTAGAGGATGGCCACGCCCCGGGCGCGCTGGCTGTCGATCAGGCCCAGCAGGCGCTCGGCATCGGTTGCCGACAGGGCAGCGGTGGGCTCGTCGAGGATCAGCAACTTGGGTTGCAGGGCAAAGGCCCGGGCCAGCACCAGCAGTTGCCGATCGGCCTGGCCGAGGCGTTCCACCGGGTGTTGCAGCGGCAGGTCCAGGCCCAGCCCGTCGGCGATGGCCTGGGCACGCTGCAGCAGGTTCTTGCGGTTAAGCAGGAAGTCGGCGTCGGGCTGGCACAGCTCGTCGAGCAACAGGTTCTCGGCCACGCTCAGGCCGGGGGCGATACCGTCATCGGGGCGCTGGTGCACCGCAACGATGCCGACGCGACGGGCCGACAACGGTGAAATAAACCGCTGCTGCACCCCATCGACCCACACTTCCCCCGCATCCGGTGCCAACAGGCCGCCGAGGATTTTCACCAGGGTCGACTTGCCGGCCCCGCTGGCCCCCAGCAATGCCACGCCTTCACCCGGGTAAATGTCCAGGTTGACCTGATCCAGCGCCGACTGGGCGCCAAAGGCCTTGCTCAGGTGACGCACACGGACCAACGGCGCGGGTGCTGCGGCAACGGGGTTGCTCATGGCTAATCTCTAAGGCGGAACGATGACTCATTACAACGCGCGAAGACGCTGATTTATTCCGTGCAACAATGAGTTAGGTCCCGAATTAAATGCATTACCTTATGAACAATCCAATAGCTGAATCGCATAGCTCAGAGTTTTTTGGTTATAAGCGTTTTGCCAGCAAGGTGTTGAATGCATTCAGCACCTGCACGGGCTTTTCCAGCATCAGCTGATGACCGCACGCCTCCAGCACCTGGAACTGCGCATCAGGCAATTGCGCGGCCAGGGCCTGGCCGCCACTGGCGGGCGTCAAACCGTCGCTGTCACCGGCCAGAACACTCACCGGCAACGTCAGGGTGGGGATCCGTGAGGCGTCGGGCCAGCGCGCATGTTTCATCAGTGCCTTGAACATGTACAGCGGGTTGCGCTCGGTGAGCTTCTCTTCATAGGCCACCAGCGCCGGGTCGGCCGTGGCGTGCCAGGCGCGCTCGCGAAAGCCTTTGGCCAACAGCGGCCGCAGCCATTCGAGCAGCCATGCGGGCAAGGACATCAACCCGCCACGGGTCACCGGCCGGTGCAACATCGTGCCCAGCAACAGCACCGCTTCGACGGTCACACCGCTGTCGGCCAAGAGTGTGCTCAGGCTCAGCCCGGTGCCAAAGGAATGGGCCACGATCAGGTTGTGGGCGCGTCCGTAGCGCTGCAGGATCGCCCCATAGTCCGCCACCAGTTCCGACCAGGCATAGGCGTGCTCATCGCGGGGCTTGGCGCTGTCGCCATGGCCCAGCAGGTCCCAGGCCACCAGGCTGTAGCCGTCGGCTTTTAGCGCCTGCCACTGCAGGCGCCATTGGTCCTTGTTGCCACCGGCGCCGTGGCAGAAAAACACCACCGTGTCGGGCTGGGTGGTGCCTACATGGTGGGCAATGCTCAGGGAGCGGTTGGGGCGGATGTCCAAGCGCTGGCCGCGGACGATGGGCAGGTCTGTCAATGGGGCATTCATAAACGCCACGCTCCTCGATAAATACACTCGGTCGGTGTGGGGGGGGGGGGGGGGGGGGGGGGGGGGGGGGGGGGGGGGGGGGGGGGGGGGGGGGGGGGGAGGGGGGGGTAG
>NZ_JBWKPU010000042.1:0-17424 GCF_059418405.1 Pseudomonas sp. GW821-FHT09A09 | reverse complement strand
CCCCCCCCCCCCCCCCCCCCCCCCCCCCCCCCCCCCCCCCCCCCCCCCCCCCCCCCCCCCAGCTCCCACATTAAATGGCGTCAGGCTCAAGTACCGGGGCTACAGTCGCACATTGCAACAGCGCGCGGGTGTAGGGGTGTTGGGCATCAGCGAACAGTCCAGCGGTGTCGCCCTGCTCCACCACCCGCCCGTTCTGCATCACCGCAATGCGATCACACAACCGCGCCGCCACGCGCAGGTCGTGGGTGATGAACACGATGCTCAATTTCAGCCGCCGCTGCAGAGACTCCAGCAGTTCCAGGATCTGCACCTGGATCAACGCATCAAGGGCCGACACGCACTCGTCGGCGATCAACACCTTCGGTTCCACCGCCAACGCACGGGCGATGCCAATGCGCTGGCGCTGCCCTCCGGAGAACTCATGGGGGTAGCGCTCGAACGCCGTGGCAGGCAAACCCACCAGCTCCAGCAAGGCGCGCGCACGCGCCTCGGCATCGGCCTTCGAATGCCCTTGCACCAACGGCCCGGTCATGATGATGCGACCCACCGTCTGGCGCGGATTAAGCGAGGCGAACGGGTCCTGGAAGATCATCTGCACCTCACTGCGCAGCGGCCGCAAACGCCCTTCGGATAACCCCACCACATCTTGGCCGAGCCACTGGATGTGCCCGCTGTCGGCCCGTAACAGCCGCACCAGGCAACGCCCCAGGGTGGACTTGCCCGAGCCAGACTCACCGACGATGCCCAGGGTCTCGCCTTCGCGCAGCTGCAACTGCACTGCATCCAGCGCACGGGTGCTGCGCCGCCCCCACCAGCCCGCACGGGTGCTGAAGACTTTGTTCAACTGTTCGGCCTTGAGCACCACGGCCCCACCCACCCCGCCACGGGGCTCCCGTGGTTGTGCCGACACCGCCGCCAGCAGTTGCCGGGTGTAAGGCGCCCGGGGTTCGTCCAGTACCTGGCGAGCGCTGCCCTGCTCCATCACGCGGCCCTTTTCCAGCACCAGCACACGGTCGGCGATCGCTTCGACCACGGCAAAATCGTGGGTGATCAACAACAGCGCCATGCCCTTGTCCCGCTGGATCTTGCCCAGCAGCTCAAGAATCTGCGCCTGGGTGGTCACGTCCAGCGCCGAGGTGGGTTCATCGGCGATCAACAGCGCCGGATCGAACGCCAGGGCCATGGCGATCACCACCCGCTGGCGCTGGCCACCGGACAGCTCAAAGGGATAGGCCAGGCGCAGGCGCTCAGGGTCCGGCAGACCGACGTAACCCAGCAGGTCTATCACCCGCCGGCGGCGCTCACCGGCCGATTTCACCCCATGGGCACGCAGGGTTTCATCGATCTGTTCACCCACCCGCAGCAATGGGTTGAGTGCGCTCATCGGCTCCTGGAACACCATGCTGATCTCGCGCCCACGCAGTTCGCGCATGGCGGCTTCGCCACGGTTGGCCAAGTCTTCATCACGAAACACCAAACGCCCGCTTTCCACCGTCAACGGCGCCGGCAGCTGACGCAGCAGCGCCTTCGCCAACATGGATTTGCCCGAACCGGACTCGCCCACCACGCACAAGCATTCACCGCTGTGCAGTTGCAGCGACAGGTCGTACAGCGCATGGCTGCGGTCCGCGCCGTCGGGCAAGGCGATACGCAGGTGTTCAACCCTCAATAACGTCATAGTGACCTCCCCGGCTCAAACGCCACGCGCAAGCCTTCGCCCACGCGGTTCACCGCCAGCACACACAGCACGATCGCCAGGCCCGGCAGAAAGCTCATCCACCAGGCGTCCCGCAACAGGCCACGGGAAGCGTTGATCATGTAGCCCCAACTCATGGCTTCCGGGTCGCTCAAGCCAAGGAACGCCAGGGCGGCTTCGGTGAGGATCGCAGTGGCCATGACAAAGGTCATCACCACCAACAACGGCCCCAGGGCATTGGGCAGGATCTGCTGGGTGATGATCCCCAGCGGCGACTGGCCCAGCACACGGGCCGCCTGCACGAATTCACGCTGGCGCAGCGTGAGGAATTCACTGCGCACCAACCGCGCCACGGCCGGCCAGGCAACCAAGGCAATCGCCAGCACGATGGTGCCCAGCGACGGCTCCAGCACCGCCACCAGGATCACCGCCAACACCAGTTGCGGGATGATCTGGAAAAACTCGGCGACACGCATCAGCACGCCGTCGAGCCAACCGCCGAAGTAACCGGCGATGGCGCCGACGATCAGCCCCACCACCAGGGTTGCCAAACTGGCCAGCGCGCCGACGGCCAAGGACACTCGGGCTCCGTAGAGCAAGCCGCTGCCGAGGTCGCGCCCCAGCAGGTCACTGCCCAGCCAGTGGGCGGCGTCGTGAAACGGCGGCAGCATCGGCCGGCTGTTCATTTCCCACGGCGAGCTGTTGGTGAGCCACGGCGCTGCCAGTGCCAGCGCCGCCAACACCAGCAAGAACAGCGCGCCGGCCAACGCCGAGGGTTGGCGGATAAAGCGTCTGAACACCGCCATCAGGCCTGCCCTCCGGCGCCAATGCGCGGGTCGAGGTAACGGCACACCACATCGGTCAACACGTTGAAGCCCACCACCAACATCGAGATCACCAGGAACCCGCCCATCAGCACGCCGTAGTCGCGTTGGGCCAGGGAGTCGTACATCAAGCGGCCGATGCCCGGCCACGCATACACCACCTCTACCAGCAAGGCGCCGCTGGCCAACTGGCCCAGTTGCAGGCCGGCGAAGGTCACCACCGGCAGCAGCGCATTGCGCAAGACGTGCACGTACAGAATCCGCCGTGGGTGCAAACCCTTGGCGTGAGCGGTACGCACATACTCCTGGCCGAGGGCGTCCAGCACGGCGGCGCGGGTGAGGTGGATGTACAAGGCGAGGAACAACACGCTCAACGACAGGCACGGCAACAGCAGATGCTGCAGGCGATCCAGCAATGAAAAGTCCCGGCCCACGGTTTCCATGCCAAAGGCCGGCAACCAGTCCAGATTCACCGAAAACAGCAAGATCAACAGCATCGCCAGCCAGAACGGCGGCATCGCATACAACAGCAACGCGCCATGGGAAATCACCCCATCAAGCCAATGGCGCCTTTGCCGTGCCCGCGCCGCCAGCACGCCCAAGGTCACCCCCAGCAGTGACGACACCACAAACGCCGAGCCCATCAAGGCCAGCGTTGCGGGCAAACGCTCGGCGATCAGCGACCACACCGACGTCTGGTTACGGTAGGAATAACCCAGGTCCAGGTGTGCCACATTGCCCAGGTAGATCAGCAGTTGCTGCAGCAGTGGTTTGTCCAGGCCCATGGTCTGGCGCAACTGCTCGATGAACTGCACATCGTCCACCCCCGCCTCACCGGCCAGCAGCAATGCCGGGTCACCCGGCGCGAGGTGGATCAACACAAAGCTCAGCACCAGCACCGCCACCACCATCAGCAGCGCCTTGACCAGGCGCCCGCCGAGATACACCACGCCGTTCATGGCGCAGGCGCGTCGAGGTAAACGCTTTCGTAGTCTTCGTTAAGGCTGGTGGCGGTTTGCAGCAGGTTATGCACCTGCGTGTGGAACAGCGTCTGGTTGCGCATCTCGAAGATCGGCGCGATGGGCAGGTCGGTGTTCAGCCGATTCTCCAGTTGGCTGTAGAGCTGGGTGCGCGCAGGCCCTTCAGGCGTGTCGGCGATTTTCGTCCACAAGGCATCGGCTTCAGGGCTGTTGTAGCCGCTGACGTTGGCGAACGGCGAGGTCTTGAGAATGTAGTCGGAGCGGTACAGGTAGGCGCTGGTCAGGTAGGGGTCGCCGATCTGGAAGATGAAGTTGTAGGTCAGGTCGAAGTCCCAGTCGCTCACGCGCTGGAACCAGGTGGCGGCGTCGGACGTCACCACCTGCACCTTGAAGCCCAGCGGCTGCAGGGCTTGCTTGGTGTACTCGGCCAGGCGCTCCCAGGCACCGCCCTTCTCGCCGTTGAGCAGGCGGATACGCACCGCGCCCACGTCCACGCCGGACTCGGCAATCAGCGCCTTGGCCTTTTTCACGTCATAGGCGTACTGCGGCAAGTGGGGGTCGTGGTAGGGCGTGCCCGACACGAACTCGCCCTGGGCGACCTTGCCCGAGCCGAAGAAGATGTTGTCCACGACAAACTGCCGGTTCAGCGCATACAGGATCGCCTGGCGCACCTTGGGGTTGTTCAGCGGTGGCTTGCGCGTGTTGATCTGCAGGAAGGCCAGGCCGGCATACAACTCCCAGCCTTTCTCGGAAGACTGCACATTCGGCAAGGCGCCCAGGCGCTTGAGGTCGGAATAGTCGGCATCGCCGCTGCGCAGCACCTGCACGTCATTGCGCTCGAAGGCTGCGGCGCGGGAGGAACCGTCGGGGATCACGTGGAAGACAATCCCGTCCAGGTGCGGCAGGCCTTTTTTCCAGTAGGTGGGGTTCTTGGCCAGCTTGATGTAGGCACCGCGTTTCCACTCGACGAACACGAACGGCCCAGTGCCCACCGGCTTGAGGTTGTAGGGGTTGTTGCGAAAATCGGTGTTCTCGTAAAGGTGCTTGGGCACCACCGGGCGCAGGCCGCTGCCCAGGGCCGAGAGCAACGGCGCGAAGGGTTTCTTCAGGTGGAAGACCACTTGCAGCGGGCCGGTGGCGGTGATGCTGTCGACGTACTCGGTGATGATGCCGCCCAGGCGCTTGTCCACTTCCGGGTAGAAGGTCTGGAAGCTGAACACCACGTCATCGGCGGTGAATGCCGGGCCGTCGTGCCATTGCACGTTGTCTTGCAGTTGGAAGGTGTAGGTGAGGCCGTCCGGGGAAATGGTCCAGGATTTGGCCAGCACCGGTTTGGGGTTCAGGTCCGTGTCGAAAGTCAGCAGGCCCTGGAGGATCTTGCCACTGACGTATTGGGTGGACACATGGCTGACCACGCCGTGCATCAGCGACGGAGGTTCAGGCTGGGCCACCAGGTTCAGCACCCCGCCCTCCTGGGGTTGCGCCTGGGCCTGGCCGGCCAGCAGCACGCTGCACAACCCCACACAGGAGAGGGCACGGCGAAAAGAGAATGGGCGCATGGAGGCTCCTCGAATGGAAAGATTCTGGGAGGGATTTTGCAAGGGCTGTGCCATGGGGGTTTTCGGCGCGATTGCGGGTGTTGGTTGCCGTCTGGGTGATGAAAAAACCACAACGGCCTGCGCGAGTGTGCAAAAAACAACAGCCCACCGCCCTCCTACAGTGCGTCATGGCACAAGGTTTGCCCCTTCAGCTGTCTCTGAACCCACGAGCCTCTTCACCATGTCACTGGATTACCTGGGCAACCCCATCGACACCCTCGAGCCGTCCACCCGCCAGGGCCTGGACGATTTCATCGGCGGCTTCCTCGGCTACCAGCCCCGCGCCGAAGGCATTCTCGCCACGGCGGACGCCGCGCCCGACTCGGCCCTGGCCAATGCCTTCGCCGGCTTGCTGCTGATGTTCATCGAGTCCCCCCAGGGCCCGACCCTGGCCGAGCACTACCGCCAGCGCGCAGCCGCCGTGAACAGCGATCACCCGCGCGCCCAGCTGTACCTGGCCGCCTTGAGCGCCTGGATCAACGACGACCTCGACCAGGTCCTGCACCTGAGCGAACACCTGCTGGGCCGCTATCCTCGCGACCTGTTCGCCGCCAAGCTCAACCAGTACCTGGAGTTCAACCGGGGCAACTGGCCGGCGTTGCTGCGCATCGGCCTCAAGGCTGTCGCGGGCGCGCCGGACATCGCCCACAGCCATGGCCTGCTGGCCTTCGCTTATGAGCAGTGCCACTTGCTCGAAGAGGCCGAAGCCAGCGCCCGCGAAGCCCTGCGCCTGCAACCCTCGGAGCCCTGGGCGCAACATGCCCTGGCCCATGTGATGCTGACCCAGGGACGCATCGAGGAAGGCACCGAATTCCTTGAAAGCGTGGCCCATCACTGGGCCGGTTTGAACTCGTTCATGTACACCCACAACTGGTGGCACCTGGCGCTGTTCTACCTGGCGCGGGGTGAGGATCAGCGGGTGTTGGAGATCTACGACCAGCACGTGTGGGGCATCCTGCCGGAGTATTCCCAGGACCAAGTGGGGGCGGTGTCGTTGCTGGCACGCCTGGAACTGGCGGGTATCGACGTCGGCGAGCGTTGGCAGGGGTTGGCGCCGTACCTGCAGCGACGGACCGGGGATGTGGTGCAGCCGTTTCTCAGCGTGCAGTACCTGTATGGCCTGGCACGCGCTGGCAAGCCGGAGGCGGATGAGCTGTTGGCGGCGTTGCGCGAGCATAGTGTTGCGGCGCGGCCGGTGTGGGGTGAGGTGACCTTGCCATTGGCGCGAGGGCTGTTGGCCCATGCACGCGGGGATGCGCAGGGTGCGCTGGAACACTTGGCCCTCGCCCTGCCCCGGTTGAATGAGATTGGTGGTAGCCATGCGCAGCGTGATCTGTTTGCCCAGGTGGAATTGGACGCGCGGTTGAAGGCTGGGGATTGGTTTGGGGCGCAGCAGGCGCTGGAGTTACGGCGTCGGTATGACGGGTGGGATGTGCCGACTAATCGGAGTTTGGGGCGGGTGTATGAGGCGCTGGGTTTGCCGGAGCAGGCGGCGAATGCCCAAGCCCGGGTTTCGCGCTTTACCTGATGTACAGAGCCAAAATTGTAGGAGCTGGCTTGCCGGCGATGGCTATGTGTTAGGCGCTGGAGCTTTTTCGTCGGGGTACATATCCGTTATTTGGGTAACGGCTGATATGGGTTCCGCCCTTACGGCGGCTCACTTTTGAACAGCCCAAAAGTAAGCAAAAGGCTCTTGCCCCACCACTCGGCACCTCGCCTAGGCTCGGTGTGCCCTCACTCCGGCTTGAATCCGTGGGCCGCCGTCATGGGCCATCCCTGGCCCAGGACGGCTAACCCGGCGTCCTGCCGGGTTACCCACGGATTCAAGCCTGCGTTCGGCCAGCGTGGTTTAACGGGGCGCCTAAGATCAAGATCAAAAGCCAGAGCCAGAGCCAGAGCAAACTACTGTCCACGTGATAAATAGAGATCCAAATGTGGGAGCTGGCTTGCCTGCGATAGCGGTGTATCAGTACCAGATAAACCGGCTGACACACCGCCATCGCCGGCAAGCCGGCGCCTACAGGAGTTGGCGCGCAGCAAATACGCCGCGCGCAATCCCCCGCGCCACACAATCGGCCGCTGCGGCGCCAATCCGGCTGATTTCCACCTGCCGCCGTGGCCCGTCGGTCAAGGCCACCGCCGCCGAGGCCAGGGCAAACACGGTGTCCCCATCAAACGGCAAGTGCGCCGGCCTTACCGCCCGCGCAATCCCGTCCTGGGCCATGATCGCCACGCGCTTGCATTCGGCCACGGTTAATTGCGCCGTGCAGGCCACCACCACCAGCGTAGTGTTGGCGCCGGCTTGCAGGCGGCCCATGGAGTCCAGGCGCGACAGTTCCGGCATTGGGTCGCTGCAATCCATCTCCGTTTGCGGCCGCTGGCCACCGAACTCCCCCGCCACTTCCCAGGGCCAGGCCCAGAAGGTTTGGCCGTCGGGCATGTACACCGAGCCGATGGGGTTGGCGACCACCAATGCGGCGACCACCAGCCCGTCGCCCAGGTCCAGCGAGGCAGTGCCCAGCCCGCCTTTCAACACCCCGGCCATGGCGCCACGGCCAGCGCCCACCGAGCCCAGTTCAAACGTTTCACCGGCATTGGCCAGCGCTTCAAAGCCCAGGCGCCGATAAGGCGGCTCCAGGCCCCAATCCTTGTCGCCGCCATTGGCCAGGTCATGCAGCACCGCAGCGGGCACGATGGGGATGGCCGGCGCACCGGGCTTGAGGTGCAGGCCCACCTGGTCCTGGGAGAGTTTCGCCGCCACGGCATCCGCCGCGCCCAGGCCGAATACCGAGCCGCCGGCGAATACCAGCGCGTGGAGTTGGCCGACCATATTTTCGGGCTCCAGCGCCGCGGTTTCCCGCCCGCCTGGGCCGCCGCCGCGAATGTCGATGCTGGCGGTCCAGAAGCCATCGGGGCGGATCACCGTGACGCCGGTGTCGACGTGCAGGTCCGTGGCGTGGCCGACCGTGAGGCCTGGGATATCGGTGAGGGCGTTGCGCGGGCCGGGTCTAGGCATACAAAAAAAGCTTCCTTGGGTTGAGGTATGGCCCGAAGGCAGCAAGGGCTATGCCAAACACCCTCCTTTGTAGGAGCCGGCTTGCCGGCGATAGCGTGTGCTAGGTCGGGGGGCCTCATCGCCGGCAAGCCGGCTCCTACAGGGGGTGGTGGGTGCTGTAGGAAAAACAACAGCCTGCTACCGGTGCTGTTAGAAAAGCACCATGGCGCTCCGCGACCATCCAATAACCCTATGTATTTTCTAGAATTTTCACGATGGCACAGCCTTTGCTCTCCAGCCTCTCACCAGAGCTTGAACCCAACAAGCCGACCTCGATCAAGGCCCAACGCCTTAACCAACTGGAGTGTTTCCCATCATGAATGCATCACGCGCCGCCGGCAGCCGACCCGGCAAGGCCTTCGCCCATACCCTGTTATTTATCGCCCTGTGCGAGGCGGCCAGCTACAGCAGCCTGGCCCTCGCCGCCGATGCCCCGGCCAGCGACAACCCGCTGGACACCGTGGTGGTGATCGGCAACCGTGGCCAGGCGCGCACCCTGGCCGAGAGCCCGGCGCCGGTGGATGTGATTTCTTCCAAGCAACTGCTGGCCACCGGGCAAGGTGACCTGACCCGCGCCTTGAGCAAAGTGCTGCCGTCGCTCAACCAGCCGGCGTCGTCCGGCTTCGGCTCCACCTCGGTGGTGCGCCCGATCAGCCTGCGAGGCCTCAACGGCGACCAGGTGCTGGTGTTGGTCAACGGCAAGCGCCGTCACAACAGCGCACTGCTCAACAACGGCACCTACCTCAACTCCGGCTCGCAGCCGGTGGATCTCGACATGATCCCCACGGCGCTGGTGGATCACGTCGAAGTGCTGCGCGATGGCGCCTCGGCCCAGTACGGCTCGGACGCGATTGGCGGCGTGGTCAACGTGGTGCTCAAGCAGACCGACCACGGTGGCAGCCTGTCCACCAGCTACGGCCAGAACTATGAAAACGGTGACGGCGAAACCGTGCGCCAGACCGGCAACGTCGGCCTGGCCCTGCCCAACGACGGCTTCATCAACCTGGCCCTGGACGCGAAGAAGCAAAACGTCTCCGACCGCTCCGACAACGCGCCGTACACCGACTCCGCCGGCAACACCAGCCAGCAACACACCTACTACGGCACCGGCCTGCCCGAGGCGAAAAACTTCAGCCTGGGCTACAACGCCGAGCTGCCAGTGGATGACGCGCTGACCCTGTATTCGTTCTCCACCTACACCCACCGCAACTCGGAAAAACCCCTGGCCTTCCACCAGCCGTCGAGCTTCAACGGTATCCAGACGCCGTACCCGGAAGGCATCGAAGACAACCTGCGCTTCATCGAAGAGGACTTCCAGGTCGCATTCGGCGGCAAAGGCAAGGCCGCCGGTTGGGACTACGACCTGTCCAGCACCTTCGGCCAGGACCATGCCCGCGCCACGCTCACCGACACCTACAACCTGAGCTACGGCCCGACGTCGCCGACCTCGGTGAACACCGGCGTGAAGACCTTCAGCCAGTGGACCAACAACCTCGACCTGACCCGCGCCTTTGACCTCGGCCTGTACAAGCCGACCCAGATTTCCTGGGGCCTGGAACAACGCTACGAGGACTACAAGATCGGCAAGGGCGACCTCGCCTCCTATGCCAGCGGGCCGTTCACCACAGGCGCCAACGGTGCCTTGATCCCACCCGGCACCATCTCCGGCGCTGGCACCACCCCGGCCGATGCCGCGCAGAAAAGCCGCACCAGCCTGGCCGGCTACGGCGAAATCGGACAGGACTTCACCGACAAATGGCACGTTGACCTGGCGGGGCGCTACGAGCATTACAACGACGGCTCCGGCACCACCACCAACGGCAAGTTCTCCACCCGTTACCAGTTGACCCCGATCCTGGCCGTGCGCGGCACCGTCAGCACGGGCTTCCGTGCGCCGTCCCTGGCCCAGCAGATCTACAGCGCCACCTCGCAGACCAGCGTCAACGGCCAACTGTTTGACTACCGCAACGTGGCGGTGGACTCCGACGTGGCCAAGGCCCTCGGCGCCAGCAAGCTCAAACCGGAAAAATCCACCAACTTCAGCGTCGGCTTCACCCTGCAGCCTACCGATGCCACCAACATCACCCTCGATGCGTACCAGATCAAGATCAAGGACCGCATCGCCCAGACCGGCTACCTTGGCGGCACCGCGCAGATCAACGCGATCCTCGCGGCTGCCGGCCTCAACCCGAACCAGGCGGTCACTTACTTCACCAACGCATTGGACACCACCACGCGCGGCGTCGACCTGGTGGGCGACTACCGCCAGGACATCGGCGCCTGGGGCAGCCTGAAATACTCGGCGGGCTTCAACTGGAACACCACCCAGATCGACGACATCCATGCCTCAGCCGTTGCCGCACAGGCACTCGGCCCGGACGGCGGTTATGACCGCCAGCGCCAGGGCAACCTCAAGTACGGCTTGCCGCAATCCAAGTTGCTGCTGGGCACCACCTGGACCTACGACAAGCTGGAAGTGGCGCTCAACCTGACGCGCTACGGCGAGTACACCCAATACGGCACCGCCGAGATTTACGACCGTACTTTCTCGCCCGCGTGGATCACCGACCTGAACATCGACTACCACCTGACCAAAGCCGTCACCCTCAATGCCGGCGCCAACAACCTGTTCAACAAGTACCCGGAGCGCACCGACCTGGCCAGCAGTTCGGGTGGTTTCCCGTACGGCAACTTCTCGCCCTACGGCACCACCGGCGGCTACTGGTACACCGGCGTGACCTACAACTTCTGACCTGGTGCACGGGGCCGGTTCGCCAGCCCCGTGCCTGACTTGAATGGGAGCCTGCTCATGACCCGCCGTACCGATCAACTCAAGCTGGGGGCGTTTCTCGCCAACAGCGGCCACCATGTCGCTGCCTGGCGCCACCCCTTGGCCCAGGCGGATGCCAGCCTGGATTTCGAGCACTTCAAGCACATCGCCCAGACCGCCGAACGCGGCAAGTTCGATGCGTTGTTCATCGCCGACGTGGTCGCGCTGTGGGGGCATCATCACGATGCCTTGAGCCGCACGGCGCGCGCCGAGCATTTCGAGCCCCTGACCCTGATGTCGGCCCTGGCCGCCGTCACCCGGCACATTGGCCTGATCGCCACCGCCACCACCACTTACAACGAGCCCTACCACATCGCGCGCAAATTCGCGTCCCTCGACCACCTGTCCAAGGGCCGCGCGGCCTGGAACCTGGTGACCTCGGTGGTCTCGGATGAAGCGTGGAATTTCGGCCGCGAAAACCATGTGGATCACGGCGATCGCTATCAGCGCGCCGAAGAATTCCATGATGTGGTCAAGGGCCTGTGGGACAGTTGGGACGACGACGCCTTCACCCGCGACAAAGCCAGTGGCGAGTATTTCGACCCGGCCAAATTGCACACCCTCAACCATCGCGGCGAGCATTTCTCGGTGCGCGGCCCGCTCAACGTGGCGCGCTCGCCCCAGGGTCATCCGGTGCTGGTTCAGGCCGGCGCATCGGAGCCGGGTAAGAACCTCGCGGCCCGGGTCGCCGAGCTGATCTTTGCCCATGCCCATGACGTGGAAAGTGCCCAGGCGTTCTACCAGGACATCAAACAACGCGCCGTCGCCTTCGGCCGCGACCCGGACCACATCAAGATCCTGCCGGGCATCACCCCCTTCATCGCCGACACCCGTGAACAGGCCCTGGCACTCTTCGAGGAATTCCAGGCCCTGATCGACCCGGTGCTGGGCCTGCGCCTGCTGGCGGACACCCTGGGCGAGGACATCGACCTGTCGGGCCATGACCTCGACGGCCCGCTGCCCGACACGCCGGTCGGCCAACGCGGCAGCCGGCGTGACAAGGTGCTGGAACTGGCGCGCAAGGAAAACCTGAGCATCCGCCAGCTGTACCTGCGCCTGGCCGGTGGCAACCCGGTGATCGGCACGGCCGAAGACGTGGCCGACCACTTCGAGGCGTGGTTCCAGGCGCGGGCCTGTGATGGTTTCAACGTGTTCTTCCCGTATTTCCCCGGCGCCATCGACCTGTTTGTCGACCGAGTCATTCCGCTGTTGCAGGCGCGCGGGCTGTTTCGCGAAGCCTACGAAGGCACCACCTTGCGCGAAAACCTTGGCCTGCCACGCCCCGCCAATCGTTTTACGACGGAGGCTCCTGCATGAAACGCAGCGCCTGGATGCTGGCCTGTGGCAGTGTGTTCGCGTGCAAAGCCTTTGCCCTGAACATCTTGCTGACCAATGACGACGGCTATCAGCACCCGAATATTCGCGCCTTGTACACCGAGCTCAAGGCCCAGGGGCATACCGTGCGGATCGCCGCACCACAGAGCGACCAGAGCGCGCGCGGCGGTGCGTTCTTCTTTGGTCGTGAAGTCAGCGTGGGCCGCGACAGCGACCCCGCCTACCCCGACAGTTACTACATCAGCACTCACGAAAACGGCGTGTGCCAAAGCCCTGAGTGCGCCGGCAAGGCCGTGCAGATCGAAATCAGCGGCACCCCGGTGATGGCGCTGCTGATGGGTCTGAAAAAAGTCCTGCCCCACCCCGACCTGGTCATCGTCGGCCCCAACCCCGGCAACAACCTGGGCGCAATCAACCTGGCATCGGGTACGTTCAACGCCGCCAGCGCGGCGGTGCAGGCGGGCATCCCCGCACTGGCGGTGAGTACCGACCTGAAAGAACAAGACCCACAGCGCGTCGCCCGGTGGGTGGCGAAGTTGGTACAAGTCCTCGACCGCCATCGCCTACCCAACGGCGCCCTGCTGCCGACGGGCCTGGGTCTGAACATCAACCTGCCTAAAGAGGCACAGCCCAAGGGCGTGAAACTCACGCGGATTGGTAGCTACGTGGGGTTTGAGGCGCTGTACACCGACGACCTCAAGCGGTTCAACCTGCCGGGAAAACCGGGCATCGGATTCCAGTACAGCCCTGCTGCCACCGCCGCACAACAGCATGATGAAGCGGTGTGGCTGAACAAAGGCTACCTGACCATCAGCCCGTTCAGTGGCCTGCCGGAATCTCTCAATGCCGGTCCTGCGCTGCAAAAACAATTGACCCGGGAGCTGACACCATGAGCACAGGCTTTTCCCTGGGGTTTCTCAGTCGCGTCTACAGCCCCAGCGCTGATCCCAAGGTTTACCGCGACACCCTGACGTTGTTCAAAGCCGCCGAAGAACTGGGCTTCGACAGTGGCTGGGTCGCGCAGCACCATTTTGCCAGTGAGCACGGGCGCCTGCCTTCGCCACTGGTGTTGCTCGCCGCGATTGCCCAGCACACGCGGCGTATCAGCCTGGGCACGGGGATTATCGTGCTGCCCCAGGAAGCCCCTCTGCGCCTGGCCGAAGACGCGGCGGTGCTGGACCTGCTCTGCAACGGTCGCCTGGAGCTGGGCCTTGGCGCGGGGTTTGATCCCGAGACGTTCCTGGCCTTTGGCCGCGAACATGAGGCAAGGCACCGGGATTACGAGCAGCACCTGCAGCAGTTGCTCCGTGCCCTGGGCAACGCGCCACTGGCTGACAACGGGGCGCGCCTGCTGCCACGGGCCAATGGCCTGAGCCACCGCGTGTGGGAGGCCACCTCGCGAGTAGAGCGGGTGGCGGAACGTGGCCACGGCCTGATCATGGCGCCGAACCCACACTTATCGGCGCACGCTGGCGCAGAGTTGGTGGAGCGCTACCGCAATGCCTGGACCGGCGACAACGGTACTCCGGCCCGCGTTGTGCGGGTGCAGGCGCTGCTCCCGTCGCCCGGCGACGCCACGCGCCGCGACATCCTGGCTTATGTGGAACGCCAGCAACGCATCGGCGTATTCAAGGGCGCAATTGACGATAACTTCGACACCACGCTCGAACGCCTGGGCATCCTGCATGGCCCGGTGGAGCGGATCGTCGAGCAATTGCAGCAAGGCCCGGCATTGACGGCCCACGATCACCTGATCCTGCAAGTACAGACCGTCAGCACACCGCTGCGCGACGCCATCCGCGCCCTGGAAACCCTGCGCGAATACATCGCCCCGGCTTTGGGCTGGCAACCGGCCCGGCCCTCAGGAGCCCTGTCATGACCTTCAAACTGGGCTTTCTCAGCCACGCCTTTGGCGACGACCCGCAGCAGGTCTACCGCGACCTGATCGAACAATTCGAAGTCGCCGAAGCGCTGGGCTTCGACGGCGGCTGGATCGCCCAGCACCATCTGAGCAACGGCTTCGGCCGGCTGCCTTCACCGCTGGTGTTGTTGGCTGCGGTGGCCGAGCGTACCCAGCGGATCGAGCTGGGTACCGGGGTGATTGTGCTGCCATTTGAAGACCCGATCCGCCTGGCCGAAGACGCCAGCGTGCTCGACGCGTTGAGTGGCGGCCGAGTGCAATTGGGCCTGGGCAGCGGCGGCGCGAACCTGGATAACTTCAGCGCGTTTGACCGTGACCCCGCCCAGCGCCAAGTGGAATTTGCCGAGCATCAGCAACGCTTGCAGCACCTGCTGGCCGGCGAGGCGCTCGCCGGTGAATTGACCCTGCAACCTCCCGCGCCTCGCCTGGGGGAGCGCCTGTGGCATTCCCACGGCAGCATCGATGGTGCGGTCTACACGGCCCGACAAGGCAACGGCCTGCTGTTGGGCACCGCGACCCACGACCCACTGACCGTGCAAAAACCACTGGCCGAAGCTTATTTGCAGGCGTGGTCGCGCACGGACCGCGTGCCACGTATCGGCGTGGTCCGTGCGATTTTCCCGGCCCCCAGCCGCGCCGACGCCCAGGCCGAACTGGCGGTAGACATCGAGCGGCATATCCCGCGCCTGCAACGTGAAGGGCTGATCGACGAGGCGGTGGACCTGCAAGCTCATTTGCGCCTGATGAATGTGCACCACGGCCATCCCGATGAAGTGATCGAAAGCTTGCAACAGGATCCTGCCCTGCTGCCTTATGCTGATTACGTGATCGCCGTGGTCCAGGCGGAAAGCTCGACCCAGGCGCAGATCCTCAAGCGCCTGGAAACGATCGCCCGGGACATCGCCCCGGCCTTGGGTTGGAAGAGACGATGACTGACGGAGCTTATGCATGCCCCTTGAATTCAGCTGGCTGATGCCCCTGTGTACCCCCGACTGGGCGGCGCGGCCGGGGCAATGGATTCAACTGGCCCAGGCCGTGGAATACGCCGGCCTCGATGGCCTGTGGATTCCCGGTGGTGCACTGTGCGCCGACAGCCTGGGCGTGGCGGCGGCGTTGTGCGCGCACACACGGCGGGTGAGCTTGTCGGTCAGCGTGCCACCCGAAGTGATGCTGCCCGCCGCGCTGGCCACGACCTTGCAAAGCCTGCAATCGATCAGCGGGCACCGGGTGCAATTGCACCTGCCCAACAGTGAACGCAGCGCCTTTGGCGAATGGCTCAACCGTGACCAGCGCAGCGAGCGCATCGGCGAGTACCTGGAGATCCTGCAGCAGCTGCTGGCGCCCGATGATACGGGCCTGGATTACCAGGGCCGGTATTTCCAACTGGAAAACGCCGGCGTTGCCCGCCGTGAACTGCCCGCTCCCGGGTTGATTCTCGACGACAGCCAGAGCCACAGCCTGGTAAGCGCCCATGCCCAGACCTGCCTGCTCACGCCTGGCGCTCCCAAGGCCCTCGCCAAGGAGATCCAGCGCTGGCGGGCGATTCAGCCAGCGCTGGGTTTCGCCTGCACCTTCGGCCTGATCCTCGGCGACAGCGAAGACCTGGCCTGGGAGACCGCCGCCGCGTTGTTGCCCGTGGCGGACGTCCCAGACGAACTGCTCGCCACCCTGCCCCGCGCACGCCACCCGCTGCGCCAATGGGAAGTGCACCCGAACCTGCTGCAACGCGCACCGGGGCAACCGCTGATCCTGGTGGGCACGCCGCAGCAGATCGCCACGCGCCTGCAGGAACTGCACGGGCTGGGCTTGAACCAGCTGATCCTCGAAGGCGGGCCGGCCGTGGGCGATGTGCTGCGGTTTGGCGAACAGGTACTGCCCCTCTTGCGCAAGGAGCGCCCGTAGCATGAGCACAGACGTACGCCCACCGATCCAGCTCGACTGGTTCCTGCCCACCAATGGCGACGGTCGCCACCTCACCAGCAGCGGCTTGCCCAAGGTCGGGCTGTTCCAACAAGGCGAACGCGCGCCCACCCTGGACTACCTGCGCCAGATCGTGCGCGCCACCGAACAGGCCGGTTTCGACGGCATCATGGTGCCCACCGCCAGCGGCTTCGAAGACCCGTGGCTGATCACCGCCGTGCTGGCCCAGGAAGTACGCCGCCTGAAGTTTCTGCTCACCCTGCGCCCTGGCACCGAGTTGCCCGCCTACACCGCGCACCGTGCGGCCACCTTGCAGCTGCTCAGCGAAAACCGCCTGGCGCTGCACGTGGTGACCGGCTCCAGCCGCTTTGAACAGCGCTCGCTGGGAGATTTCCTGGAGCATGACGAGCGTTATGCGCGCACGGCTGAATTCCTGCAGATGTTCCAGGCCGTGTGGGCCGGGCAACCGCCGACCCACCCGGGCCGTTACTACCGCAGCGCGATCCATACGCCGATTGCACCGGGCGCCGAAGCACCGCCGATCTACTTCGGCGGCGCCTCCGAAGCCGCCGAGCGGGTGGGCGCGGCCCATGGGCAAACCTACCTGATGTGGTGCGAACCACCGGCGATGATCGCCGAACGCATCCAGCGCATGCGCGACCTGGCCGCCGCCCAGGACCGCATCTTGCGCTTCGGCCTGCGCCTGCACGTGTTCGCCGCCCCCACCGACGACGCCGCGTGGGCCCATGTGGAACATCTGCTGCAAGAAATCCCCAAGGACGCCATCGATCAGGCACAGCGGCAGATGGCAGCCTATGAATCGGTCGGCCAGAACCGCCAGACACAGCTGATGCAAGGCCGTGGCCGTGGCGCCCGTGAGCTGGAAGTGTCGGCCAACCTGTGGGCCGGTGTGGGGTTGGTCAGGGGTGGTGCGGGTACCGCGCTGGTGGGCAGTTATGCCCGGGTGGCGGAGCGGATCGAAGAGTATCACCAGCTGGGGGTGGACAGTTTTATCCTGTCGGGTTTTCCACATTTGGAGGAAGCGATTCATGTGGGGGCGGAGGTGTTGCCGTTGTTGCGCAACCTGGCCGCCTGAGCGTTGCCGACAGGTCTGGCGCCATCGCCGGCAAGCCGGCTCCTACAGAGGAAAAAAACGCATCCACGATGCGTAGCGAGTCGCTTTTGATTTTGATCTGAGGCGCCCCGTCAACCACGCTGGCCGAACGCAGGCTTGAATCCGTGGGTAACCCGGCAGGACGCCGGGT